>NZ_CAXUPU020000059.1:0-28165 GCF_964252755.1 Caballeronia sp. LjRoot29
TAATTTTTAGAGAGTTGAAAGCGTTTTCTTTGCTTCGTTTCTTTGTCGCTTTGGACCAAGAAATGACGCGCCGCCACGCGCAGTGGCTAATAGTGATAAAGAAGTCAGCTAACGTATAACCCGCGAAGACCTGGAAAGCAGCAACCCGGCATTGACCCCAACCGCTAACCGGATCCCCTCCCCCCCAAGTGCGAACAAAAACCAACTGCGCCAGCGAAGAGATAAGTGACGCGCTGTGGCACCACGCAGACCATTCAAATCGAAAGCGGCAGCGCTTGCAAAACCACCGTCAAGCGAAATGACATCGGCTCGAGACAGCAATAAAAAAACTAGCGAATAGCTGACAGTTGAACGCGATCCACCGCGTTCGCGTAACGTGAAGTGTCGACAATCGTTTCGAGCAGGAGCAATTCCCGATAGTCACACACAGGTGACCTGGAAAGCGGACACTCCGCCACGGCACACTCCCGCGGCGATACTTTCCTTCCGGTACGAACCATAAGAAAATGACCGCCATTGCCATAGCAGCAAACGACGAGTTTCAAACGAAGCAGTTGCGCTGCGCCAAGGACCTTGATTAGCAATGAACCGATACGAAACACTTGCCAACGCGATGGCCGCCGAAATTCGTTCGGGCGGCATTGCGGTCGGCTCGCGCATGCCCTCGTTGCGTCAGATCATCGCGCAGCATGGCGTGAGTCAATCAACCGTCTTTCGCGCTTACTATCTGCTCGAAGAATGGGGTCTGGTCCGGGCTCAGGAACGTTCCGGTTACTACGTCGCGCCGGGCGCGCGCGTTACTGCTCCGCGAGCGCCTCGTGCGCCTTCACTAGCCGAATCAAGCAAGGTCGACATCAGCAACCTGGTTTTTTCCGTGCTGGACGCGGCAAAAACGCTGGGCATTGTGCCGTTGGGTTCGGCTTTCCCCTCGCCTAATCTTTTCCCGTTGTCGCGTCTTGCGAAGTCCCTGGCGCAGGCCGCGCGGCTGATGAGCCCGTGGAGTACCGTGGTCGACTTGCCACCGGGAAATGAACATCTGCGACGTCAGATCGCCTTACGTTACATGGGGATGGGCATATCGCAGCCAATTGAGGAGATCGTCATCACCAACGGCGCGCTGGAGGCGTTGAACCTGTGCCTGATGGCGGTCACCCGGCCCGGCGATGTAGTCGCTGTCGAATCGCCCGGCTTTTACGCTGCGCTCCAGGCTATTGAGCGGCTGGACTTGCGGGCCGTTGAAATTCCGGTTGACCCTGTTACGGGTCTCGACCTTGATGCACTCGCCGACGCGTTGAAGAAACATCCCATCCGCGCCTGCTGGTTCATGACGAATTTTCAGAATCCGACAGGGGTGACGCTCTCGCTCGAGAAGAAAAAGGCCCTTGTCGAATTGCTCGCGGAGCAAGAGGTACCGTTGATCGAAGACGATGTCTATGGCGAGTTGCACTTTCAGCCCGAGTACCCGTTGCCTGCATTGGCATTCGATAAAAAGGGTCTCGTCATGCACTGTAGTTCGTTTTCAAAGACGCTCGCGCCGGGCTACAGGATCGGGTGGACATCCGCGGGACGATTCACCGACAAGGTTCAGCGGCTAAAGTTGATGACGACGTTATCGGCCAGCATTCCGGTCCAGGCCGGTATTGCCGATTATCTTCAGCATGGCGGCTACGACAAGCACCTTCGCAAGTTGCGCGGCGCATTGAACGTGCAGCTAAGCGAAATGGACAACGCTATCCGGCGCTGGTTACCCGAAGGAGTCCGGCGCACGCATCCGGCGGGTGGATACTTTCTTTGGCTCGAACTTCCCGAAGCAATCGACGCAATGGAGTTGCATCGGCTTGCAATTGAACAAGGCATCAGCCTTGCGCCAGGCCCGATCTTTTCCGCCACGCACGCATTCGAGCACTATGTGCGGATCAACTTCGGCCATCCGTGGAGCCCGAAGATTGACGACGCGATTCGCGTACTCGGTGAGCTACTCAAGCGCCCGTCGGTACGTGCCAAGCGATGACGCCGCTCGCTGCAATCACCGCGTGAAAACTCTTAGTGCGTCACCGTTGAAGCAAGCCGTGCGAGACCAAACAGGAGCGCACCAAACCCGCCAGCCAACCCGATGGCGACCGCCGGTAGCAATGGCAGCTTTACCGCCGCCATATCGGCCTGATGCGAAGCACTCTTGCGGACGCCAAAGAAACTCCACAGTACGATTCTCAGCATTCTCAGGAAAGCCATGACTTACCTCTCTCGGTTGACCAATGACAAAACATTTTCATTGATCCCATCATAGAAGGGTCAAGGCGCGCAGAACAGCAGCAGTTGGATGAAGTTTCGTAGCAGCAGAAGAAACTGCTACCCCACATTCGATGTCATCTGCTTCTTGAACCCGGCGCATCGCTCCCTTACCTTAAGCCACTGACCTAAGCGCTGGCGCGTGAGCATTTTCTATCGGCGCTCAAGCATTCGCTCACTCAGCTAAAACAACACGCTGCCCCAATCGGCAGGGTCGCAGGATAGTCCTGACCATGTATCAATACACCGAATTCGACCGAGCTTTCGTGCGCAGTCGCGCTGCGCAATTCCGCGACCAGATCGAGCGGTGGCAAAGCGGCAAGCTAAGCGAAGACGACTTCCGGCCGCTTCGCCTGCAGAACGGCTGGTATGTTCAACGCCACGCGCCCATGCTGCGCGTAGCAGTGCCATATGGCGAGTTATCGAGCGCTCAGCTTCGTGTGCTGGCCCGAGTGGCGCGTGAGTACGATGAACCCGAGGCGGAGGCATACAGGCTCGCATCGGAGGCTCAACGCAAGCTCGGCACCGTTCACCTTCCCACCCACTACGCTCATTTCACCACGCGCACGAATGTACAGTTCAACTGGATCTCGCTGTCGAAGGCGGCAGACGTGATGGATCTCCTGGCGAGCGTCAACATGCACGGCATCCAGACCAGCGGCAATTGCATTCGCAATATTTCCTGCGATGAACGCGCGGGTGTCGCGCCCGATGAAGTCACCGATCCGCGGCCCTTCGCAGAAATCATGCGCCAATGGACGACGCTTCACCCTGAATTCGCCTTCCTGCCGCGCAAGTTCAAGATCGCCATGACCGGCGCGACCGAAGACCGCGCCGCCACGGATTGGCATGACGTAGGCCTCCATTTGCTGCGCAATGACACGGGCGAGTTGGGCTTTCGTGTGTCTGTCGGAGGAGGCATGGGTCGCACGCCCGTCATTGGAACCGTCATGCGTGAGTTCCTGCCGTGGAACCAGATCATGAATTACATCGAAGCGGTCGTGCGCGTCTATAACCAGTTCGGCCGCCGCGACAACAAGTACAAGGCACGCATCAAGATCCTGGTGAAGGCCGAGGGTCAACGTTACATCGATGAAGTCGAGGACGAGTTCCGTCAGATCGTGGAACACGATGGCGGCCCGCACACCATCCCGCAAGCCGAACTGGATCGCGTGAGCGCGTCCTTTCTTCCGCCAGCGTTGCCCAAGCGGCTTGACCATGCCACATCCGCAGATGCACTTGCCAAGCTAAAGGCGCAAGCCGCGCTGCATCCGCAGTTTGAACGCTGGTTGCAACGCAACGTCGCCCTGCATAAAGATCCGTCCTTGCGCATTGTCACGCTCTCGTTCAAGCGGCTTCTTCAGGCGCCCGGCGATGCGTCAGCTGATCAGCTCGATCTGGTCGCCGGACTTAGCGATCGCTTTTCGGCAGGCGAAGCGCGCGTGACGCATACGCAGAATCTGGCGCTCCCGTGGGTCCATGCCGACGACCTGTTTCCGCTTTGGGAAGCCGCTCGCGACGCTGGTCTTGCAAGTGCGAATGTACATCTTCTGACCGACATGATCGCGTGTCCCGGCGGGGACTTTTGCGCGTTGGCGAATGCACGCTCGATTCCCGTCGCCGAAGCTGTCACGCAGCTTTACCAGGATCTTGACGAACTCAATGACATCGGAGAAATCGACCTCCATATCAGCGGCTGCATCAACTCGTGCGGTCATCACCATAGCGGCCACATAGGTATTCTCGGCGTCGATAAGGACGGCAAGGAGTGGTATCAGGTCACGCTGGGAGGATCGGACGGTTCGGCCACGAGCGGCGCGGCGCAAGCGGGCAAAGTTATCGGCCCATCGTTCTCGGCGCATGAGGTGTCTGAAGTCATCGACGCAGTGCTGTCGACGTATTTATCCATCAGGCAGAGTATTGGCAGCAGGCAAGAACGCTTCATCGAGACGGTACGACGCGTTGGGCTGGATCCTTTCAAGTCGGCCGCCAACGATGTACGCAAGAGTGAGGAGCGAGTCGCATGACGAGCACCACGCACCTCAGGCTTCTTACAACATTCGAGCATTCACAGGACGCGAATCAACAGGTTGTATCGCTCGCGAATGATGAAGATCCGCTGACGTTGAAAGACAACATCGAGACTATCGAGCGCATTGAACTTAATTTCCCTCACTTCACTGACGGACGCGCCTACAGTCAGGCGTATCTGCTACGCCGCCGGCTTGGTTTCAAAGGTGACTTGAGAGCGAGAGGCGACGTGCTGATCGATCAACTCGTGCAGATGGAACGGACCGGGTTCTCTAGCGCCGTATTGAAAGAAGGCGTGGATCCATCCGATGCCCAACGTCAGTTCGAACGGTTTCTGGCGTTCTACCAGAGTGATGTTGTGACTGAAACGCCGGTGCTGCATCGCCGTGCCCTGGAACCGCTGAAGTAGATGAGACGGGGCGAAGGCCGGCTTTCTATTAAATGCGGGCGACCATCTGAATGAACGGGCGCGTCACGAGAACCATCCCTGCCATCCGGCTCCTTTACGCGACGATCTTCGCGGGGCATCGAACTGCTCAACCTTACCGCCCGTGTATAGATCTCGGGTCCCCGGAGGGCGCTGCGAACTGAACAACCAGGCTACCGTAGGAAGCTCACAAGGGACTTGGATACGAACCTGGCAAATACGCTAACCGGTATTGCTCGCACTCGCTGCTCAAATGAATATTTCTCACATACACGTGAAACTTAATCGTTTTTCAAGGCAAGGTGATGGGCCTAGGATAGAAGCTCGTAAATCCATTTGCGCTTGTTGAGGCGCAGCGGGAGGCCCCATGAGTCACGCCCTGTTCGAGATTCCATCGGTTATCTGTATTTTGTTGTTCGTCGGCTTTGTTGTTTTCAGAGCATTCACGTCACCGCTTCCGGGCGAGGAAGAGCGGTCTGACTTGTTTAAAAAACGGCACGATATCGGCCGGTCGCGAGACATGCTTCGTCACGAGTCCAATGAGCTTGGCAACCCAACCCCTCGGCAGTGACGGGTCTGTGGCCGCTCAACTTAGTCAATGAGCAATGCACGCTTCGCGAGGCGCCCTGCTATCCTCCACGGAAGCTGGGCGCGCCATCAAGGCCCGGTATGTCCCCGCCTCGTCCAATCTCTTTGGCAGCGTCTGTGGCGGTGGCACCTCTCCGCTAAACCGGGCGTGCACGCTGGGCCATGCAACTTATCGATATCGGCGTCAACTTCCACTCAAAGCAATTGCATGGACTGACCGGCAGTCTCATCGAACGCGCGAAAGCGGCGGACGTGAGCGCGATTCTGGCGACAGGTACGTCGATGCAATCGAGTCACGAAGCATTGGCCCTCGCTCACAGTTACCCTGGATATCTCTTTTCGACTGCAGGTGTCCATCCGCATTCGGCAGATGCCTGGTCCGCTGAAATGCTCGACGCGCTGGGTGTGCTGTGGCGGGACGAGGTCTGCGTGGCTGTCGGCGAATGCGGGCTCGACTACAACCGCAATTTTTCGACGCCGGCGAATCAACGCCTGGCGTTTGCCGCTCAATTGTCTGCCGCCGTGCAGATCAAGAAACCTCTTTTCCTCCATTGCCGCGATGCGTTCGCAGACTTTCATGCAATGGTGAAAGAAGCGGTTCAGTCCGGCGCCCATGGGGTGGTTCACTGCTTCACCGAGTCAGCCGATGAAGCCCAGGCTTTTGTCGATATTGGGTTGGATATCGGCATCACGGGTTGGGTGACGGATGAGAAGCGTGGCGACGCCCTGCGCTCCGCCATTCCGGACCTGCCGCTCAACAGGCTGCATCTGGAAACCGACGCTCCGTATCTCGGCCCCAAGAATGCCAAAAAGCGTCGGCCGTATAACGAGCCCGCGAACCTGATATGGGTGGCCCGCGCTGTCGCAGAACTGAAAGGCATCAGCGAAGAGGAAGTTGCTCAAGCTTGCACCGAGAATAGCCGGCGTTTATTTGGCTTGCCGTTGTCATCGGAGATCGCCAGGGCTTGAACATCCCCATTGCTTGGACCATCGCATGAACCGCCAAAGAAGCCTTGCAGAAAAACGGCTGCGCGGTCCACCGACGACCGCGTTAAGCCATATGTGAGTAGACTATATCTGGAACGGCGCAAAAGATGACTTGGCAACCCACGGCCACCGAGAGGTGGCCGTTAGTTTTGTCGCTCTTTTCTTGTCCCGCAGATGATCCGTGATTTCCCTTCATTGACTAGGCGAACATCGCGAGACATTGGAAATGAATATCGCTAATGACTATAACGGGGACACTCAATGGATCAGACTGGACAAGAAAAAATAGCGTCAGGCAACCAGGGCCGCTGGTACGCCGATCTGACGCCCACGCACTGGCGCGTTCTCAGGGCCAGCTTTTTGGGCTGGATATTCGACGGCTACGAAGCGCTTGTTCTGGTCGTCGTCATTGCGCCAATGCTGCATTCGGTTCTCTCTCCCGCGCAAGCCGCATCCACGCCGGTTTATGCAGGTCTGGTGATCGGGATCACGCTGCTCGGCTGGGGCGTGGGCGGCCTCGTCGGCGGCATTCTTGCGGACTATGTCGGACGCAAGCGCATGATGCTTTGGTCGGTGTTTCTTTACGCGATGTTTTCAGGATTCACTGCGTTTTCCCAGACCTTCTGGACGCTATGCGCCCTGCGCTTTCTTACCGGGCTGGCTATGGGCAGCGAGTGGAGTACGGGGATCGCACTGCTCTCCGAGACGTGGCCTGAACGGGCACGTGCCAAGGGCGCAGGCTTCCTGCAATCCGGCTTCGGCTGGGGCACGCTCATAGCGGCGGTCGTCTGGTACGCGCTTTCATCGGTGCATCCGCTTGGAGAGCAAACCTGGCGGCTGATGTTCGTGCTCGGCGCGCTACCCGCCTTGTTTGTTCTATACATCCGGCGCGGCGTGAACGAGTCGGAACAATGGCAGCGCGCAGTGCGTGAAAAACGCTGGAACGCTACCAGCGGGCTACCCTCCACAGGATCTGCCGCCGCATCCAACCAGCGGCCCTTCACACTTGCACAATTGTTTAACGAGCACGAAGCAAGGAAACGCACGCTGCTTCTGGTGCTGCTGTCGATTGTGACAACCGTCGGCTGGTGGGCCATATCGAGCTGGCTACCCACATTCACGGTCTCGATCGCCAAGGCGCAGGGCTTGCCGGATGCGTTATCGTGGGGTTCCAGGGTGTCGATCATCTACACGGTGGGCGCGATCATCGCTTACTTGCTAGCCGGTTTCATTGTGGATGCTATCGGCCGGCGTGCTTATATATCGCTGACGTTCGTTGGCTCGCTCGTGACGACATTCATCACCTACAAGCTGACGAGCAGCGTTGAAGCCATGATGGTGATTGCGCCGATCAACGGGTTTTTCACGCTCGGCTGCGCCTATGCGTGGATGGCGATATACCCGTGCGAGCTTTTCGCCGTCACGGTGCGTTCAACTGCAATCAGTTTCGTGTTTAACGCGGCGCGGCTGATTGCCTGGGTTTTCCCGATTATCGCGGGGAGCATGATCAAATCGTTTGGCGGCGTTTCGCAGGCGGCAATGGCGCTCGGTTCCGTCTATGTGCTGGGAATCATACTGCCCTGGTTCCTGCCCGAGACGCGCGGACGAGGGATGCCTGATTGAGCCACTGAATGAGAGGATCGCCGGGCGCCTGCCGGGCGTCACGTGCTCGGCTACCAGGATCACGTGACGGTCTCGTCATTCACCGTGAGGTCGCCGACCGTGCGCGCAGTCATGGAGCAACTCTGTTCGCTCGGGCATCGAGCTCTTTGAAAAATGCACGCAACCACATCATCGGTATCTTGTTGGGAGTCTCCATGGCCCCAGGAGAAAACGATGTGCGGAACCCCACCATCTGCTGCAGATACTCACGTGGCGCACGCGTATAAGTCTTCGAAAGCTGCGTCCGCTTTTAAGTAACGGGCAGCTTTCAAAATTCTCGTGCAAATGACCCGCCTCATTGCCGGCTGAGTGCGGTAACTGCGTGTTACCAATCTCGCAAGCCGGTTTCACTTGTGAACGCTCCCCGCACATAGACTCGCGGTGACTGGACGGAATCCGCGTCCAGCTCTTTCAGGAGCGGTAAATGAGTATACGCAATGTAGTCAGCGCGATGTAGGCCCTGGCATTACTGACGGCCGTCGGCACGGCACACGCAGCAGGATGTCTGAAAGGCGCGGTGGTCGGCGGAGTGGCCGGCCACGTCGCGGGCCACCATGCTGTCATCGGAGCGATGGGCGGCTGCATCGTGGGGCATCACTACGCAAAGGAAAATGAAAAGGAGCGGAACGTAGCCGTGAACCAACGCGCCACAGCCGCGCCGTCTTGATCGCTGACAGCACGTAGCGTGTTGTCGCACGCACAGAACTGCACGCCGTACCCGGTCCAATATACGGATGCGATAGATCGATTACTGCGCTCCCCGCCTTGAGCCGAGAGCGATCGTGTCAGGGGCGTGATCGTGTCAGGGCGTATACGGTCACCACCTCATCATATTGGAGAGACCCATGCTGCGAATCCGTAGCCATCGAGTTACCACGCATTTGGCGGACACAGAGATATGTGCCGAATACTGCGCGCAGACCGGACGTCTTCGCATCCTTAAAGATGGCGCTCTCGTGCGCGAGTGGTTTCCGCCAAATTCTTGGATGGCGATCGCGTCGGTTGCCGGCGCTCGCAATTGGGGAACACGGCCCGATGCGCGTGAGCTTCGCGCGTTGCTGGAAAGTCAGATGTCGCTGCTGCACATTGGCTAGCCGCTTCTGACGTCGATGAGCACGTCGACGAGCACGTCGTTCGGCACGACAGTAAACGAAAAAACGCCCCTCGGATTTTCGTCGCGAGGGGCATTTCCAGGTCAGAACACGTTCACTTACAGCGCAGCGTCCTTCAGTTTCTTCAGCGGGCGCACCTTGAGGCGCACCGAAGCGGGCTTCGCCGCAAACCATTTGTCTTCACCCGTGAACGGGTCTTTGCCGAAGCGCTTCTTCTTGGCCGGCACATCTTGCGCGACCACCTTCAGCAATCCCGGCAGGGTGAATTCCTGCGCACCCTTCTTGTGAATCGATGCAAGCACCGTTTCTTCAAGGGCCGCCAACAACGCCTTGGCTGCCTTCGGCTCCACGCCTGAGCGCTCGGCGAGGTGAATCGTCAACGATGTCTTCGTGAACGTATCCTTGATTGGTTTCAAGGGCGTCAACGCAACGGGCTTCTTCACTGCAGGTGCCGCCTTCTTGCTGACAGTTGCCGCTTTCTTCGCAGCGGGCGCTGCCGCTTTCTTTGCAGCGGGAGCCGCGGTTTTCTTGATAGCTGTTTTCTTGGTAGCGGTTGTTGCCATGAATGCCTCTCTTCTAGTCAAAGGTTGCCCAAGGCCTTTGCCTTTGCGCCGTCACCGACTAACGCAAAGGTACAAATTCTCGGGTTGGCGCCAGCGTAACAACACCGACATCAAGACGCAACGTCTGGAGCCATAAATCAAGGGGCTTTTCGCATAATCGTCACGAAAATGATGACCTGTGCGCTGTCTCATGGACGCGAGTCCAGTAAAACCCCACCCCTCAAGGCTTGGAAAGCCCTCGAAGATGGACAAAACAAACAACGGCTGCCCTCTTGTACGGTCGCTGTTTAACAAGAAGCGCTGGCCCACTTCGCATTGAGCAGCCGGTATCGTGCATCCGAAAATTCACTCACCCGGACTGAAAAGCGCGAACGATTTTTACAGTTGCTACCGTCGTCGTTGGTCGTCTCTGAATAACGTGAACAGCCTATCAGCGCTTTCACACTCTCGACGCTCATGGCATAGTTCGGCCATATTCATTTAAGGAGTTCACTATGCCGACCCTCGAACAGATCCAGGAAAAGATGAAGAAGCTGCAGGTGCAAGCCGACACTTTGATTGCAAAAAAGGCGCAGGCCGCGGTCGATCAGATTCGAAAAATTATGCTGGTGCACGGTCTGACTACCGTCGACATTGAAGCCAAAGCAAAGGCAAAGCGGGAAGCGAAAGCGGCCAACGGGAAGACTCAAAGCGTTAAAACGAAAGTTGCTGGTCATCTGAATGGCGGGACCCCGCCGAAGTACCAGCATCCGAAGACAGGCGCCACCTGGACCGGCCACGGCCGCGCGCCGGCATGGATTGCCGATGCCAAGGATCGCACCAGGTTCCTGATCGCGAGCGGCACAACCGCTGTTGGCGCTGTGAGCAAAGCGAAAAGCGCAATCCAGAAAGCCTCGCTAGCGACAGGTGCACTCGCTGCTAAAGGACAAGGTAAGGGACAACGCAAGGGACCGCAGCCCGCAAAATATCTCGACCCGAAGACCGGAGCGACCTGGAGCGGACGCGGTCCGGCACCCGCATGGCTTGCAGCATCGAAGGATCGGACCAAGTTTCTCGTTGATGGCGCCAACGCCGGTTCGACAGTCGCGAGCAGCGCAAAGCCAGCAAAAAAAGAAACCGCCGCTAAGAAAGTAGCGAGAAAAGCTTTGGCTACGAAGCCCGCTGTTAAGAAGGCCGTGACCGCAAAGACCAAGAGTGGGAAAGCTGCGGTCAACGCGACGCCGAAGGCACGTGCAAAACGCACACTGACGAAAAAGACATCATCGAAGAGTACGTCTGTGAGTGCCCCGTCAGTGGTTGTCGAAGACCGCGCCGGCTCAACGACCTGAATGTAATTGCCCGGCTTGACCAGCGACAACTCGCCTCGCGCTTATGACACGCCGGCATGCCGGACGGACGAACGGCACGACGTCTTATCAGGATCACGTATCAAGATTTCGTGACTTGATTAAGGTGTCGTGCGTTGTCACTCAAGGCGATTCCGCAAGACTCTTCTCCGGTGGTTCGACGCACGGCACAGGCGCAAAGCCCGGCGCTACGATCCGCGTTTCGTGGAGCGATGCGACTCTCGGCCAATACCACGATCAAACGTGGCGACTCGGCTTGGCGCGCACCGAAGTACACGTGGACGCGACTCACCGATCAATGCCCCTCACATGATTCTCGCCAGTACGCTGCGGCAGGATAAGCATGGTGTCGGGGAACGAAATCATGGAAGGTGCGTTTGCCGCATCGTTGTGCCAGAGACCTTGAGAGATGGCGAAAACCTCGCTCAACCTGACCACCGGATGCGTGAGCTTGTTGCTTATATTGAACCCAAGGAAAGATGCACCATTCACCATGACAGGGCTACGGCGATAGACGATCAAACTTAATCGACAAGGCAGGATCTCCCGTCAATCATTCGATGAACGGAACCTGACCGTAGCGGCAAGCAGTTGGTCTATCTATCGCGCCCGTCGCCTGCGCCAAGCCGCCATCATGCGCAGCAGCAGCAAGACCACGACCGCGATACCGGTCCCGCTAGTGACCGGAATGAAAATCGCGAAAAATGGGTCGTATTTGCTTGAGACCTTCCCTAGCCAATATTTCTCGAACAACCCTTCGAGCGTTGCACCTAGAGAGAGCAGGAACAGAACAGTTGCCAAGAGAAGCAATCCTGCAATCACTGCGCTGATAGCACCGCGTGGGGCGACTGTGGGTCGACTGGATACTGATGGTTGCCCGTTGAGCGGAACTCGAGTGGTCATCGTGATTTCGTTTTGTTTGTTCGCGCGGTAACGCGCTGCACCGGTGTATGTTTTACGAGCAATGCCAAAGATTCATTGGCAGATTAACCGGAATAATATTCGAACTCCATCCTGACCGGTTACGAACGACTACCGGCCGGCGAGTCCGCAAAAAAAGCCGGACGCGGTCATGCACGCAATCACCCGCCAACTTTTAATAACGTTGCTTGCTGCAGCTCGTCGGCGAACGGTCAGATGGCCGGTGCAACGGAATGATGTTCGTCGGTGATTTTTTGGCGACACACTGACAGGCCCAATAGGTTTGATCGCCAATCACATGTTTCGTCAACACGCAGTCGTCCGCGCAGTCGTCGCTCTGGCATCCGAATACTGCCTCAACGGCGTTACCCGAATCGAGTACGCACCACACGTTGCACAAACCGCAACGGGAAGATCGGACGATGTCCTTGATCGCCGCAGGATACTCCGAGCGTTCGAGCGCGCGCACGACCGTTTCACCATCCCGCTGAAACACCGTAAGAAGCTTGCCGACGACCTTGACCATGCGTCCCCCTGCGAGAAGGCTATTGTGTATAAATCGATGACACATCGCACCTGAGCGTGCGCGCTACGCAAACAACGCTCAGTGCAGAGGGCACGGGTTCTCGCGGGGAATCTCGGGAAACCTCAAGCGTCGTACTCGCTATCCTGCTGAAGATAGCGCTCACCGTGCTTACCCTTCACGCGCGATGCGTACAAACTGTGGTCACTCCGGAAGATCCTGTTGCATGTCTCCGTACTATCCCTTACTGCTTATCGTCGAATGCTGGATAGTGTGTTCATCGTTCTCATTTGTACCTATACGTTAGTCGCGATTGCTGAAGTTTCCAATCGGTTAACTTATCGATGGTAACGATCCAGTCATGCTTGCGGTCCACAGTTTCTGCTTGCTAAAGAGAACTCCGCGATTCGATGTTGTATTGCGCGGCGATGGACTACCATCGACGAGAGGACTGACACGGATTTCAGTCTCGCCATGTACGATTGCTGCGGCGTGTCAAACGCAACCACTCGATGCCATATAGCGGAGACCTATCAATGGCATTGCAGGAATCTAATTCTGTTGAGGGTCACACGCGCTTATATTTAACTGGAGTAGGCTCACCAACACGAGCAGTGCTCGTTCAATGTAAGCGACAACATTGCTTGCTGGAGTTGAAGTAATAGCTTGCGCCCAGGGTGATGAACAGCATGAGCCCGCCACGGGATTTCCCGGCAGACCCGCGGGCGCGGGACACGTCGATGCAATGCACCATGAAAGCCTGACGCCCTTAAAGAATAAGTAGTGGGTACGTCCTCTCAAGGAGATAACGCATGTCAAACGAAGCAAAGTGCCCGTTCAATCATGCCGCCGGCGGCGGTACGACGAACCGTGACTGGTGGCCCAAACAACTGCGGGTAGACCTGCTCAGCCAGCACTCCAGCAAGTCCAATCCGCTGGACAAGAGCTTCAATTACGCCGAGGCTTTCAAGAGCCTTGACCTGGCTGCAGTCAAGAAGGACCTTGCCGCGCTGATGACCGATTCGCAAGATTGGTGGCCGGCGGACTTCGGCCACTATGGGCCGCTATTTATCCGCATGGCCTGGCACAGCGCGGGTACGTACCGCACCGGCGACGGCCGTGGCGGCGCCGGGCGCGGCCAGCAGCGTTTTGCGCCGCTCAACAGCTGGCCGGACAATGTCAGCCTCGACAAAGCTCGCCGCCTCCTCTGGCCGATCAAGCAAAAGTATGGCCAGAAGATTTCCTGGGCTGACCTGCTGGTCCTCACCGGCAACGTCGCGCTCGAGACCATGGGCTTCAAGACCTTCGGTTTCGCCGGCGGCCGCGAGGACACGTGGGAACCGGACCTGGACGTCTACTGGGGCAACGAAAAGACTTGGCTAGGCGGCGACGTCCGTTATGGCAAGGGAGCAGCCGGCAAGGACGACGACGGCGGCGTGATCGTAGCCGATGAAGAAAAGCACGGCGAAGAGGCCAGCCGCACCGATAGCGGACGCAACCTGGAAAATCCGCTGGGCGCCGTTCAGATGGGCCTGATCTATGTGAATCCTGAAGGTCCCGACGGCAATCCGGACCCGGTTGCTGCGGCGCACGATATCCGCGAGACCTTTGCGCGCATGGCCATGAACGACGAGGAAACCGTCGCGCTGATCGCCGGCGGTCACACGTTCGGCAAGACGCACGGAGCCGGTCCTGCCGACAATGTGGGTCCGGAACCCGAGTCTGCCGATATCGAGAACCTGGGGCTGGGCTGGAAGAACAGCTTTGGCAGCGGCAAGGGCGGCGACACGATCACCAGCGGTCTGGAAGTCACCTGGACCAGCACGCCAACGCAATGGAGCAACGGCTTCTTCCAGAACCTCTTCGGCCACGAATGGGAGCTCACCAAGAGCCCTGCCGGCGCCAACCAGTGGGTCGCGAAGGATAGCGCTGAAACTATCCCGCACGCTCACGATCCGTCGAAAAAGCTTCGGCCGACCATGCTCACCACTGACCTGTCGCTGCGCCTCGACCCGGCCTACGAGAAGATCTCGCGGCGCTTCCTGGAAAATCCCGATCAATTAGCCGATGCGTTCGCCCGTGCCTGGTTCAAGCTGACGCACCGCGACATGGGACCGCGCGCCCGCTATCTTGGCCCGGAAGTGCCGGCCGAAGAATTGCTGTGGCAGGACCCCATCCCGGCAGTGGATCATCCGCTGGTTGCAGAAGCGGACATCGCTTCGCTCAAGCAGAAGATCCTGGCATCAGGGCTATCCGTCTCGGAGCTGGTGTCGACTGCCTGGGCGTCAGCGTCCACCTTCCGTGGTTCCGACAAACGTGGCGGCGCCAATGGCGCGCGCATCCGTCTCGCGCCGCAGAAGGATTGGGAAGTCAACCAGCCCGAGCAATTGTCGAAGGTGCTGAAAGCGCTCGAAGGCATTCAGGGCGAGTTCAACAGCGCGCAGTCCGGCGGCAAGAAAGTTTCGCTGGCGGACTTGATCGTGCTGGCTGGCGGCGCCGGCATCGAGCAGGCGGCGAAAAAAGCCGGACATGAATTGACCGTGCCCTTCACGCCGGGCCGGGCGGACGCCTCGCAGGAACAGACCGATGTGGAATCCGTCGCGGCGCTCGAACCGGCCGCCGATGGCTTCCGCAATTATCTGAAGGGCAAGTACACCGTTCCGGCCGAGGCTTTGCTGATCGATAAGGCGCAATTGCTGACGCTGACCGCTCCGGAGCTGACGGTGCTTATCGGTGGCTTGCGTGCGCTCAACGTGGGTGCAGGGACGAATGGGAATGGCGCCTTCACCGGCCAGCCGGAAACGCTGACCAACGACTTCTTCCGCAACCTGCTCGACATGAATACGGAATGGCAACCGCTTTCGTCGGCGCGAGATGTGTTTGAGGGACGTGACCGCAAGAGCGGCGAGAGAAAGTGGACCGGCACCCGTGTCGATCTGATCTTCGGTTCGCATTCCCAGCTCCGGGCATTGAGCGAAGTCTATGCGACTGAGGACGCGAAGGAAAAATTCGTCAACGACTTTGTTGCAGCCTGGGTCAAGGTGATGAACCTCGACCGTTTCGACCTCGCTTAAAGGTCGCGTAGGCCCGTCAGGACTTCTGTTCTGACGGGCCCTGCTTGATTACTGTTGCAGATGGTCAGCGGGTGCGTTCGCCTTCGGGCCGCCAGAAAATCCCAATCAAGCTCTGAACATCAGGACCGCAGCTGCTAAGCCCGCAAGGTCAACCAGAACAACCGGCATAACGCTCACGCGGCGTTGCACGTATGCGCCCAAGGCCCAAAGTCCGCCGACTATCACAGCGGTAAGCCCCAGCTCCTTCGCATATGAAAGTTCTTCCGCATACCAGAGATAACCGGCCGTAGCGCCCATCATCAGCGCAAATTGCACGGCGGCAAATATCGCAGCGCGGGTGCCAAGCGGCTCTCCGTACAACTGCCTGGCTGCGTCGAGGTCGAACGCTGGCGCGGCGAGTTCTGCCTGAAGGTCCGCACCGGAACCGGAAGGTCGCCAGCCTGGAGGTTTGAGCCAGATGCGCCACTTGTCCGCCCACGACCTCGTTTGACGCGATGCCTGCACGAGCGACCAGTATTCCGCAAAGATTGCCCAGCCGGGATCCCAGCTTCGCAGCGGGGTCCTCGTTCCATAGACGCAAGGCTCCTCTTCCTCCGCGAATGTCCCGAACATCCTGTCCCAGATCACAAACATGCCACCGTAATTCTTGTTGAGATACTGGTCGTTGACCGCATGATGCACGCGATGGTTGGACGGCGAAGAGAACACGCGATCGAACCAGCCAAGTTTGCCGACATGTTCGGTGTGAATCCAGAATTGATACAAGAGGACAACAAGCCCGGCAATGCCAAACTGTTCAGGCGGCACGCCTATCACCGCAATGGGCAGGTAAAAGATCCAGCCGATGAGCGCGACGGTACTTTCCTGCCTCAGGGCGGTCGAAAAATTGAAGTGCTGGCTTTGATGATGAACGACATGCGCAGCCCACATGACAGCGCACTCATGCCCGGCGCGATGCAGCCAATAGTCGAAGAAATCGAACAGGACGATGGCGATCAGCCAGCCGTACCAAGTGTCCCAGAACCTGACGTTCGGAGTTCGCCCCAACGCGTTGAACACAAGGATGTACAGACCGATTTGAAAGAGTTGCGTGACTAGCGCCAGCACCTGACTTATCAGGCCCTGACTAAGACTGCTCAGTGCATCGTTCAGCCGATACGTATTACGTTGCCTGAACCAGCCGTAAGCAAACTCGGCCCCGATGAGGACAACAAAAACCGGCAGTATAAAGACGATGATCTTGTCCATTCACAATCTCGGCAAATGTGGCCCCGCCTGAACAAGAAGACGATGCGTCCGGGTTGCGGAGCCAGTGATCAAGCCGGTCTGGCTTGAGAGGCTTGCCGGCGTATCAGAAGGATCGGGAATAGGGCTCTAGATCTGTTGGTTTGGCGAAGGCCGCTGCCAGCCATCGATTGACTCGCATCGTACAGAATCTACGCAGCCACTGCTTGCTAAGCAACAAGATAGCGCGCCAACAACGATGTTTCGTGGTGGATACAACCGAAAAGACAGCGTGAATCGTGCCAAAGCTTCACTTGCCCAACACTTAGATTACGCTTGCATTATCTATGCTTTTTCAGCGCACAAGATCACGGGCATAAGGAGAAGTTCGAGTCGCACCACGACGGATGCTGGTTCGATCCGCGAGGCTTTGGCGGAGTTCAAGGACTCCTAGCGTGTCGCAGTAAGGCGAGAGGAATGAGCAAATACGATTTCATAAGGAAACCTCATGAAACGGGCGAATGAATTTTCTAAGCATTCGACTGCGGCGCATTACCTGAGATAGCGGTAAAGCGCACTGGCGCATTGAATCTACGAATTCGCGCAGCCGATCGGAACGGAGTCGACCTTCTTCGGCACCGAGAGGACGACTTCCTCCCACCTTTTCGACTCGTTCGACGATCTACACGCTTGAGCTTCGCGTCAGCAAGACCACGCTTAGCAGACTTCTTCAGCCTGGCGCACGCGCGGCAGCATCCGGTCGAACTCGCGCTTGACGATGCCGTAGCATTCGCAAGCACGCGCTTCCAGGCCGGCGCGATCGAGCACCTTGATACAACCACGGCTGTGATGGATCAGGCCCGCGTCATGGAGCTTTCCTGCCGCTTCCGTGACCCCTTCACGACGCACGCCCAGCATGTCGGCGATCATCTGTTGCGTCACCTGGAATTCGTTGGACGGCGTACGGTCGATCTCGATCAACAACCAGCGGCACAACTGCTTGCTCAGCGAATGGTGACGGTTGCACGCAGCGGTCTGCGCAATTTGCGTCAGCAGCGCTTGCATGTACAGCATCATCAGGCGGCGCAGGAAATCCGAGCGATTGAACTGCTCGCGCAAAGCGGAGGCGCTCATGCGATACGCAAAGCCCGGGCATTGAACCTGAACGCGCGTCGGCATGGTGTCGCCGCCGGTCAGGATAGGAACGCCGGTCATGCCTTCGCGGCCAATCGCGGCGATCTCCGCCGAGCTGCCGTCTTCCATCGAGTGAAGCAACGAGATGATGGCTGTCGTCGGGAAATACACGTGATGAATCCGTTGACCTGAATCGCAAAGCAGTTGGCCTGTACGAAGCTGAACGAGTTCCAGGTGCGGCGTGAGCGCTTCCCATTCGTGCGCCGGAAGCGCGCCCAACAGATGATTGCCGTGCAGGTCTGATTTGAGGGTCAACATGATTTTTTCTCTGATTCGTGCGCTGTGCGCCTATTTTTTATACTGGTCCGCCTCGCGTCTTCGTGATGCATCTGACGGCATTCATCGAAGACATGTTGCGACCAGCCCCGTAAGCAGACTCGCCGAAGTCGTGGGTTATTTTTAGACTCCGGCTGGTGCTGCACCACACATAAAGCGAGGACCGTGCCAGATCTCTGAAACCCAGTACCAGCATGGAGCCTCGTTGGATATGCAGCAGCACACAATGGGGACGAGAACGTTTTTGATTCACTCTTGAACAGTACAAACCCGAATGAACGCTATCTGTCCGATCAAACGCGCAAACGCTGTCGTCAGGTCAATGCCTTACTGGAAGGGCGTCCGAGTTTTGAAGCGATGTTTGAAAGCACCGGTTTGCTGGCGGCAAAACCCTAGTCGCATCAGCATTTCCCGGCCGTTTTAAAAGTGATACAGAAATGTCTGCTCAATCCGGCGTGGCCGGGAAAAGAGCGGCCGCCCTGCAGCCTCACAAGGTCCTTTCAAATCCCTGCGCTTTTTTGATCGGCTTTGCCGAATCAACGAATAAAGCATAGAGTCAGCGAAATAAATGAAGGTCCGGGATAAAAGCTACGCAGCTCAAGGGGGTTATTCGTCATGCTTTTTCGAATTATGGCGGCGCTACCGTTCATCGGCATTCTCATCGGTATTCCGTTCGTCAATCAGGTTGAACCGCTCGTCCTCGGCATGCCGTTCGTGCTTGCGTGGATCGTGATCTGGATCGTGCTGAGCGCGATCATCATGGGCATCATCTATCGGCTGGATCCGGTCAACCGGCAAGCCGTCAACGAAGCTGGCGAGGCCCGATCATGAGCAGCGCCCTCCTCATCATCATTGCAGTGACCCTGCTGGCGCTGTATCTGGGCGTACGTGCGCGGCGTGGTCACGACATGAATCTCGAGCAATGGACTGTCGGCGGCCGCAGCTTCGGCACGGCGTTCGTATTCCTCCTGATGGCCGGGGAAATCTATACGACGTTCACGTTCCTCGGCGGCAGCGGCTTCGCTTATGGCAAGGGTGCACCGGTCTACTACATCCTCGCCTACGGGACGCTTGCCTACATCCTCTCGTACTGGATGCTGCCGCCAATCTGGCGCTACGCAAAAAAGCACCGGCTCGTTTCCCAGCCCCATTACTTTGCTCGCAAATACGATAGCCCCGCGCTCGGCGTCCTGGTCGCGGTGGTCGGCGTGGTCGCGTTGATTCCCTATCTCGTCCTGCAGCTCAAGGGACTTGGCATCATCGTGGCGACCGCGTCGTATGGCGTGATATCGCCGACCATCGCTGTGTGGATTGGTGCGCTGGTCGTCACCGCGTACGTGATCCTGTCGGGCGTGCGAGGGTCGGCGTGGAATTCCGTGGTGAAAGACGTCCTGATCCTGAGCGTCGTGCTGGTGCTGGGCATCTACCTGCCCTATCACCTTTACGGCGGCATTGGCCCGATGTTCCATGCTATCGATGCCGCCAAGCCCGGCTTCCTCACCTTCCCCGCGAAGGGATCGAGCGTGTCGTGGTTCCAGTCAACGGTGCTGCTGACGGCGCTTGGTTTCTTCATGTGGCCGCATACGTTCGGTTCGGTGTACACGGCTCGCGATGAACGGATCTTCCGGCGCAACGCGATCATCCTGCCGGTGTATCAACTGATCCTGCTGTTCGTGTTTTTCGTCGGATTCGCTGCAACGCTCAAGGTGCCGGGCCTGAAAGGCGGCGACATCGACTTGTCGTTGTTCCGTCTGTCCATCCAAAGCTTCGATCCGTGGATTGTCGGTGTGATCGGCGCTGCCGGCGTGCTGACGGCGCTCGTCCCCGGCTCGATGATCCTTACCTCGGCGTCGACCCTTCTTGCAAACGATGTATATAGAGGAGCGATGAATCGTCAGGCCTCCGATGCATTTGTCGGCCGGCTTGCACGCTGGCTCGTGCCAGTCGTCGCGCTCGTTGCGATCTGGTTCACGCTGCAGGGCGGCAATACGATCGTCGCATTGCTGCTGATGGGCTATAGCTTCGTGACACAACTCTTCCCTGCGTTGATAGCAAGCCTGATGCAACGAAGCCGCGCAACGAAACAGGGCGCCATGGGTGGCATCATCGCAGGCGTGGCCGTTGTGGTAGCGACCACGACAATGCACCTGAGCATCGGACAGATGTTTCCGTTCCTCCCCGATGCGGCAAAGGACATCAATATCGGCTTCCTCGCGCTGGCGTTGAATATCATCGTGTTTGTAGTCGTGAGTGCGGTCACGCAACCGCGTGTTGCAAGCGGTGCCGCGCGTGAAACCGATGGCGCATTACGTTGAGTCCGTTGAGTCGATCGAGCGGTGCGCGATTTGAAGTGCCGGCGCTTTCTTTTCTTAGTTCGCCGGCACAGCCAATATGAACGCCGACGAATGAACGCCAACGAATGAACGCCAACGATCCCGCCACCCAGCAGGAGCCGCCTTCTCGTCCGGTGCTCGTCTGGGACATGCCAACGAGACTTTTTCACTGGCTGGTCGTCGTGCTGGTGGCGGCAGCCTACGTAACCTCGAAGCTGAACTGGATGGACTGGCACGTCCGCATTGGCGAGACGCTGCTGGCGCTGGTGGTGTTCCGTTTGCTGTGGGGGTTTTTCGGCAGTGAGACCGCGCGGTTTCACAATTTCTTGAGCGCGCCCGCCGCTGCATGGCGGTATCTGCGTCACGTGTTCCACCGCGAAGCCGACCTGCAGGTGGGGCACAATTCGGCGGGCGGTTGGATGGTCGTGCTTCTGCTAGCGTTGCTGCTGGGCGAGACGCTGACCGGGCTTTACGTCAATAACGACGTTGCGGGCGACGGGCCGTTGACGCAATGGGTCCCCGCCGCAATCGCCAACGCAATCACAGCGTTGCACACGATCCTTTGGGATGTACTGCTTGCGGCGGTGGTGCTGCACGTGCTGGCTATCGCCGTCTATGCGATCGCCAAGGGTCACAACCTGCTGCGCCCCATGCTCACTGGACGCAAGCGCTTGCCGGAGCGCATCCGCGCGCCCCGGCAAGCGTCAGTCATATTGGCGCTGCTCTTGATGGTTGTCAGCGCCACCGCAGCAACGCTGCTCGCCACGTACCTCTGAGCGCGGCGTCCGTTACTTCGGCGGCACTACCTGACCGCGAATTTCCCCACCCGGATGATCCTTGGTGTGCACGTTGACGTACATCTGGCCCGCAACAAACTCTTGCGCGTCCGCCGGCGACAGCGTAGCGCTGCCTTTGAATGGACTCGTGACGGCTGCGCCCTTCTCTGACAACCAGACCTTCACAGGCGCATTCTTGCCGGACGCGGCGGGACCATGGAAGTGCGCCATGGTGGCGTCGCTCGACAAGCCGCTGAACGTGACTGTCCAGGTGACGACGCGGGTGTCGGGATCGTAGGAGATGTCGGCCGAGCCGTTACCCGAGGTCTGGACTGGGGGCACCTGCTGCGCGCCGGTGAGCGGCACGGTGAACGAGACGGGCGCCGCTTGCGCCAGGGTCATCGCCCCCGCACACGCGAGGCCGGCGAAAACCATGAGAGCACGTCGCGAGATGGAAACATCCATTTGATTATCTCCTGTCAATAGGTTTGAGGTTTGGCTGAGCCAAGACCACTTGAGCTTCACCTTAGGTTCATGTCAGGTTCACGTCGGGCTCAATTCACGAAGGCGAGAAAACTCAAATTTGCCCGTTCCTGCCAGCAGCCGGCATGACCACTTACGCTAGATCGCAAGGCCTGAGAACCCACTGAATTCACGAACAAATTCACGCTAGATCATGCTCGCCCGTGAATGATCTGACAAGCATGGAAGCGCCGAGGTTCACACGTGTTGTCGCGATAGTCGCGGAGTCCTGCCGTACTGCCGGACTAGACAGTGCTCGCAACGCAGAATGACCGCTACCCTCGCGCATTCACCGCGCACGGTATGACTCCTGTATTAATGGTGCGAGATTCGTCGGTGTTCGCCCGCATTGCTGAACGTCGCGATGATGTGCGAGATTGAAGAAGCAAATGAAGAAGTAAAACTAACGGGACGTGGGGAATCGACTTTACAGTCCTTTCAAAAATAAGAGGCGTACATGTCCAGCGGGAAAGCAGCTGAAATCGCGGCACGGCTTGATCGGTTGCCACCTTCGCGTACGGTCTGGACGATGGTCATCCTGATCTCGCTTGGCGGTGTATTCGAATTCTACGACCTGTTCTTCACAGGTTACGTTGCGCCCGGGATGATCCAGTCCGGATTATTCAAACCGGAGTCGCTAGGCTTCTTTGCTGCTCTCCAGCCTCTTGCCGTTGCCGGCTTCGGCACCTTTGTGTTCGCCACATTTGCAGGACTATGGGTGGGCACCCTCGCGCTGGGTTATGTTGCGGACCGGTTCGGCCGGCGCCTGATCTTCACGTGGTCGCTGGTCTGGTACATGGTCTGCACGGTCATCATGGCGTTCCAGACTTCCGGGTTCGCGCTCGATATATGGCGCTTTATCGCGGGCATTGGCATTGGTGTCGAGCTGGTAACGATCGACACGTATATCTCCGAGCTGATCCCAAGCCAGGAGCGCGGCCGAGCTTACGCGATGAACCAGTTCATCACGTTTGCAGTCGTACCGGTCGTCGCATTTCTCGCGTATGCATTGAACGGGACGCGGCCGCTCGGCCTCGACTATTGGCGAGTTGTAATCCTGATCGGGTCCGTGGGCGCCGTGGTTGTCTGGATCTTGCGTCGACATATTCCGGAGAGCCCGCGTTGGCTTGCGCGTCATGGCCGGACTGATGAAGCTGAGAAGATAGTCGCGGACATCGAACGCCGTGTTGTTGCGGAGAAGGGCATCATCCTGCCGCCGCCACAAGCGGTCTTGCCTGAAAGAGAAGGACGTGGCTCGCTCAAGGAAATCTTCGCGCCGGGTTATCGGCGCCGAACGATCATTCTCTCGATCTTCAACATGGCGCAAGTGATCGGTTTCTATGGCTTCGCCGCCTGGGTGCCGACGCTTCTGATCCATCGCGGCATTCATGTCACGGCAAGCCTCGGATATGCATTCGTCATTGCGATTGCAAACCCCTTTGGTCCGCTGCTGGGCATGTTGTTCGCCGACAAACTCGAAAGAAAAACGCAGATTTGCGGTGGGCTTCTCACGATGGCCATCGTGATCGCGATATTTTCCCAGGTCTCCACGCCATGGATCCTGATCGGGCTCGGCGTGTTGTTCACCTTGGCCGCGAACATCATGTCCTATGCTTACCACGGCTATCAAGCCGAGCTATATCCGACCCGCGTGCGGGCGCGCGCGATTGGTTTTGTGTATTCGTGGAGCCGGATTTCAGCGGCCTTCGCCGGGCTGGCGATCGGTATTCTGCTGCATGGATATGGCGTGACGGGCGTGGCTGTATTCGTCGGCATGTCGATGCTGGTGGCAATCTGCATGATCCTGCTTGGACCTTCCACCAAAGGGCTGGCGCTCGAGACCATCAACCATTGAATCGTTTGCGGTTGGTATTCATTCGCGGGCCTTCACCACGAGCGCGAGCACCAGCAGCGCCGCCAGGGACAATGCTACGTACTACTCGGTTTCATCAACCGCCGGATCACTCTCAGAACTTGTGGCGCATGCCAAGGATAAACATCTCCTGGCTGGCTGTGCCGTTAAAGCCATATGAGCCGATCGAAGCCTGTGCTGACGAAGTGGTGCCGTCCGGGTTGAGCTGGCTGCCGCTGGCATGCTGATAAGCGCCCACTGCATAAAGATCCGTGCGCTTGGACAGCGAGTAATCCGCGCCGATGCTAGCCTGATTATAAGTAGCCGACGTGTTGCCGCTCGCCTTCTCATACGAGTAGCCGACAGCAAACAACCAGGCTGGCGTGGCCTGGAAGTTAACGAACGCATTGCCAATGTTGTACTTCTCGGTGCTTGTGAAGGTCGAATCACCGTCGCTTTTGTATTGCGCGTTGCTATACGAACCGCCGACCGTGACAGGACCGATCGCGTACTGAATGGCCGCACGCGCTATACCCAGCGATTTAGCGGTCGTGTACCCGTTGTTGATCGCGCCGTCGAAGATTGCGTCTGACGATGAAGTCGGATCCCATCCGTCGCGAAACGCGCCTGCGGTCGGACTGGGGTTGGTGGCGAGGAAATAACCGGCGGCAATACCGAGCGGACCGTTGTTGTAGGTGACCGCCCCGCTGTAGGTATAGCCCTGGCCCGTGCGGCCGGCCAGACCGCTGAAGGCGTACAGCCCCTCGAACTGCAAGCCGGAGTAATTAGGCGACACATACTTCACGGCGTTCGATACGCGCAGGCTGTTGTCGTAGTTGTCCACGTCGCCGGGGGTCGCAAAAATACTCCCGAAATAATTGTCCGCCGTGAGCGGTTGAACCATGTCTACAAGCGGATCATATTGTCGACCCAGCGTCAGGGTGCCCCAACTATCACCTGACAGGCCGACGAACGCCTGACGTCCAAATTCCCGGCCGCCCTGACCTAGCTGACCTGTGCCAATATCAAAACCATTTTCTAAATCGAAGATTGCCTTTATGCCGCCGCCAAGATCTTCCGAGCCCTTCAAGCCCCAGCGATCCCCTGACAACGTGCCATCGATAAATCCCCATCGCGCGCCTTGGCTGGTTTTTACATAACCCACGCCCGCGTCGATCGTTCCATACAACGTAACGCTGGACTGCGCCCGCGCTACCCCCGCCATACCAAGAAGCGCCAACGAGACCGCGCCAAGGGCTCTCTTCTTCATCTCTTTCTCCACGCTAAGACTCGGGAATAAGACACGGGAAAAAATTTTTCTTGCAACGTACTCAGACAATATCCAGCAGTTCGTCTATTACAATTCTTTTGATTGGTATACCTAAATAGATTTACAAATAAACGAAATGAAAAAAACCCGTCAAAACACTGTAATTGAGAGAGACCGCAAGCAGGCTCGCGGTCTCAAACTCGCACTGAAAATGTTTGGCAACAACTTTCGTGAAGAACGCGAGCCGAAGTTAATCTAGTCCAAAAAAACAACTTGTTCAATACCTCCTACATACGCAATTGTTGTTTTCTAGTGCCGAGTCGGTGCTAACTGTTCTGCAACGAACTCACGGAACATAAATTGCTTTTACAGGTGTTCTGAGTCATAGACCGCAACGGTTTCGACCGGCGAAAATTTGCACCATTCTGGCACTCAAAAAAGAAAATAAAACACGACAGTATTCGCGGATTCTTGCTAATACCGCTATTAATACGGCGAATATCCGCCGGTCGATTTTTTATTGTTCCGCCCCCTGTCGCGCGCGATCTGTCATGCGTATTTTTTACCTTTTAACAAATCCTCAATCATCACGGGCAGCGACCGGACTCGCACTCCAGTTGCGTGGAGGACCGCGCTGGTAATCGCCGGCGTGTCCGCAGCCATGATGTAGTCGGCGAGATTGCTGTTGATCGATGCACCCGTGCGTCGTCATAGGTCGTATGTTCAGCGCCCTGTCTGCCCAATCCCCGCCTACCGGCCGGCGACCGCCCGTGCGATTTTTCGGTCGGTTTTGTATTCGCTAAGCGCGTAGACCGACCAGATTGCAGCCGGGATCCAGCCAATAAGCGTGATCTGCAGCAGCAAGCAGATGATCCCGGCAAACGGCCGGCCGATCGTGAAGAACTGGAGCCAGGGCAAGAAAATGGCGAGCAGGAGGCGCATGAAGTTTTCCGTCGTGTTAGAAGAAGGCCGTCCAGAATCGGCGACCCCGTTTTTTCGTCGTGCAAGGACGTGATAACGGTCCGCTGGGCCAAAACTTTAGCCCTTTCTTTGTGGCAACGACAAGCGCTACGCTTGGAACATAGGGCGCATGCCAATTCGAACCATTGATTGGCTACATCTCCATGAGGCACAATCAATGCGTATTCGACACTGCAGATGGATCGAATCCAGCCGCTACCAGCGCCTGATGCAGCGTCTCGAAGATGTGCGATTCTCCCAGCACTGCGGTGATGCCGTGACGGTCCATATCGGCTCGCAGATACCGGTTGACGCGCGCAAACAGCACGTTGACATCGCGCTGCTTCAAACTCTCGCAGAATTCACCGAGAGTCCGGGCCGCCGAATAATCGAGGTCCGTAATCGCGCTGGCGTCCACGATCAACCAGTGCACAGTCGTGGGCGCGCGGTCGAGCATGCGGCGCACATCGTCGACGAAAAAATGATCGTTCGCGAAAAACAGGTCTGCGCCAAAGCGATACACAAGCAACCCCGGTGCGGTCTCGGTGCCGGGCGTGGCAGGCACTGGCGCCCAGCGTCCGTCAAGTGCCGGAGTGGGCGCAAGCATCATGGTGTGCGGATGATAACTATGGCGCACATGGCGCAGCAACGACAACGCAACCGCCAACAGTATGCCATCCTCAACACCGATCACCACCACCGCCAGGGCCGTGACAAGTGCCAGCGTAAGTTCACCCGGACTTTCGCGGCGGATGGCGTAGAGGCTCTTGACATCAACTAATCCGATCGCGATCGTGAACACAATGCCCGCGAGCACGCAGTGCGGCAGATACTGCAGCCACTTGCTGAAGAACATCAGCACCACACCGACCACGACCGCGAACACCACTTGCGCGAACTGGCTGCGTGCGCCGGCGCGATCCGCCATGGCGGTCTGGGTCGGACTGCCGTTGACCACGAACGCCCCGGTCACGGCCGCGACAGCGTTGGCTGCAGCAATACCCAGGATGTCCGCATCGGCGTCCACTGGTTCGCGATAGCGCTCTGCAAACACTCGTCCTGCCGCGACGCTTTGCGCAATGATCATCACGAAACAGGATGCGGCCACGGGCACGAGGTCCAGCGTCTGCTGCCAGGTTGCAAGCGGAAAACTCAGCGCTGGCAGACCGCCGGCAACCGGGCCTACGATCGAGATTCCGTGCCCGGCGAAGTCGTAGGCATAACTCGCCGCAATGCCGCCGATCACGGCGAACATGGCGACGGGAAGACGCGGCAGCAAACGCTTGAACACGAGAATACAGGTCACGACTGCAGCCGATATACCCAGCGTTGGCAGCGATATGTGAGCAAGATTCAGCGCTATTGATTCGATCTGAACCAGCGTGCGCGACGACCCTGTTGATATGCCAAGCATGTCGCCCAGCATCGCGACGCCGACCTGGACGCCGACCCCGGCCAGGAAACCGAGCAAGACCGTACGAGACAGGAAATCAGCCAGGAAGCCGAGCTTGAAGATCCGCGCGAGCAGCAACATTCCCGCAGTGAGCAGCGCAACGACCCCGGCTAGCGCCATGTATTGCGCGCTGCCGGCCGTGGCCATGGTCGAGAGATGGCTTGCGAAAATGGTAGCTGTCGCCGAGTCTGCTGCCACGACCAGATGACGGGATGCGCCGAAGAGTGCGAATGCGAGCAGCGGTAGAAATGCGGTGTAAAGGCCGGTCACGGCCGGCATCCCCGCGATGCGCGCATAGCCCAACACTTGCGGAATATCCATTGTCGCGAGTGTCACGCCGGCCAGGAGATCGCGGAGGGCGGCGCCGCGGCCAAGCGGCAATACGCCCGTTAGTAACTTAAAGCGCATTGCGCGTCCCCGAACGATGTTGGTTCCAATGGTCCAATAAAAATGAATTTTTCATTGACGCATCGTGCCGCAAGTTGCTTTGGTAGAGCAAGGGTTCTTCTTAGTTCGCGGTCATTGTGCATGCGCCGGGGTTGCCAGGTTCCCGCGTTGGCGGTCAGGGTCAATGCCCGGTTGATGCTTTCAGGGCTAGTGGCCTACTTAGGTTTGCTAATCTCTTTATCACTATTAGCCACTGCGCGTGGCGGCGCGTCATTTCCTGGTCCTTAGCGAAAAAAACGAAGCAAAGAAAACGCTTTCACCGCTCTACCCTAAGTGTCCACAGCGTGCAGTTTTGATTCATGGGTGCCCCAAAAGCACGGTGCTCGCCAGAGCTT
>NZ_CAXUPU020000060.1:0-26837 GCF_964252755.1 Caballeronia sp. LjRoot29
ATGCCGGATTGCTTATACGCTGCCGAAGAAAGATGCGAAGGCTTATAACCCCGGGTATTTATCGTTGCAGTCGCATTGCGTGTTGGGAAGTGAAATGGCGGCGGGTGGAGAGCGTGGCGTGACCAGCGCTGCGACGCCGGCGACTGTTGCTCGGTAGAGCCCGGTCGCGCTGACGGAAGATAGCGTCGAATTTGACGATGTTCCCGGCTGCGATTTCCCCCCGTACCTCTAGCGTAAGCCGAGACTGCCCAAGACGGCCATTCAAACGGGCAGGGCGGCTTCATGGCGCAGCCAATCGGCGAAAGCGGTCACGGTGCTGGCGTCGCGGTGCGCTTCCGGTATATCCAGCCAGTATCCGAATGGTCCACTGATCTCGACGTCCGACATTCTCACGAGCGCACCCTCGGCCAACTCATCAGCAATCATGTTCAGATCCACAACGGCAAGCCCAACGCCGCGTCGCGCCGCATGGATTGCCTGCTGCAGATTCGAAAATTCAATACCGTTCTCGGCATAACGTGGCGGCAGGCCCGCTTTTGCCAGCCAGTCCGGCCATAGGTTCAAACGCACGTCCTCGTGCAGCACATGAAGCGCGGGCAATCGATCCAGCAAGGTCTCGACCGGCGTTCCTTTAAGCGATGCTGATCCCACCAGCGCGTGCCGCTCTACGATCAGCAGTTCCGACCACCCATGCGCTGCCGCGTCGCGCCCAAAGCGCACGCTGCAATGACACTCGTCGCTTTCCTGCGTGCGAATAGACAGGTCGACGTCCGGCAACTGTTCCGACAATGCGCCTAACCGCGACGAAAACCACTGCGTGGCGAAGGTGGGCGGCAATGACACAATCAAACGCTTGCGCTCAACGGTTCCAGTCAGGTGACGCGTTCCGCGCTCGATCACGTCAAATGCCTCTGTCACCGATGGCATCAGCGACACACCTGCCTGCGTTAAGCGGATTCCTCTGTGGTCGCGCTCGAAAAGCTTCACGCCCAGAGATTCTTCCAGTAGCCTGATCTGACGGCTTACAGCTCCTTGCGTAACGCACAACGCTCGCGCCGCGCGGTTGAAACTCAAATGACGCGCCGTTTCTTCGAAGAAACGCAACGCAATCAATGATGGAAGATGTCGCATAGTGATTCCTGACCGCCCAACCTTCTCGGTTTTTCTTGTGGCCGAGTAAACGTGCCTCCTCCGCGAACCAGAATCGCTCCTGCCCCGCGTTCAACCAAATTACCTTGGTTCCCGGTGCGAGACAATAGCCCGTTCGGCTGACGCTGGGGCAAAACGAATTCTCATATTGAGTCATCAGGAAATATGGGAACCGGTGTTGGAAAAGGCGGGGCATAGGCCATCTGGCTAGTAGTTGCGGTGTTGCGAATCGCCTATGCTGGATAGATCCAATTTACGGAGGCCGCATGACCGTACGCAATCTCGATGCATTGTTCAACCCGAAGTCGATCGCCGTAATCGGGGCGTCGCTGCGTGCGGGCAGCATCGGCGAAATGGTGTGGTCACGGCTGAGCGCCGCCAACTTCGCGGGCTCGGTCTGGCCGGTGAATCCGAAGCATCGTCAGTTGAATGGGGTTGCGGTGTTTGCGGGCATCGGTGACTTGCCGGATGGTCCTACCGTGGCGGTGTTGTGCACGCCACCGCCCACATGGCCGGAGATCGTTGGCCAACTGGGTGAGCGTGGCACGCGGGCGGTGGTCATCATCGGGCAAGCGGGGCAGGCAGGGGAGGCAAGTGAAGGGGAGGCCCGCGACTGGACGCATCGTACGCTTGCGGCTGCGCGGCCATTTTTGCTGCGCGTAGTCGGCCCGGCCAGCGTCGGTGTGACAACGCCGGCAGTGGGCGCGGTGCTTGGGGCGCCGCCGTGCGCCATCGCGGCAGGCGGTGTGGCGTGGGTATCGGCGTCGAACGCGTTGACCAACGGCGTGATGGGCTGGGCGAACGCACGCGGCCTGGGCTTTTCTAGGGTGGTCGCGCTGGGCGACGAGGCTGACGTTGACGTGGGCGACATCCTCGATTTCCTTGCAAGCGACTCACGGACGCGCGCCATCCTGATGGCCATCGAATCGGTGCGAATGGCGCGCAAATTCATGTCGGCGGCGCGAGCGGCGGCGCGCAACAAGCCCGTGCTGGTTTTGTGCACGGGCCATGACGATCCTTTCGATGCGCTTTACAGTGCCGCTTTTCGGCGCGCCGGCCTGGTACGGGTGGACTCACTCGACGACCTGCTCGATGAAATCGAGACTCTCGGCGTCGGCCGTGTGGCCGCAAGCGACCGGGCGACCGTCATCACCAGTGATCGCGGCGTGGCTGCGCTCGCTGCCGACGCCTTTGCCGCGGCCGGAGATGCGCTCGCGCTCTGGCCCGAGGCTGCGCGTGTGTCAGTCGCCGCGGCGCTGCCGCACGCGCGTCCGGGGAACCCGCTGCAACTCGGAGACACCGCCACCGCGGCGGACTTCGGCGCGGCGCTCGCAGCACTGGCGCCGCACCGCGAAACCGGCACGGCATTCGTGGTTCACGCACCAACCCACACCGCGCCTGTCGCGGACGTCGCACGCGCGCTGATCGAGCAGCAAAGCCATGCGTATCGCGGTTTGCTGACCTGTTTTTTCGGCTGCGTAGACCAGGCCACGCGCGACGCATTGCATGCCCACGGAATTCCCGTCCATACCACGCCTCAACGTCTGGCGCGGGGTTTCGCACGGCTGGTGGATTATCGTCAGGGTCGGGAGATGTTGATGCAGACGCCCGACGGGCCGCGTCCTCAAACCCTGGTCGCGCTGGACAGTGCACAGGCTCAGATCATGACCGCGTTGACCGCGGGCGTCGCTGAGCTGGATGGCGAGCGGGCGTCGCGGGTGCTGGCACAGTTTGGCGTTGTTGTGAAGGCGGGGTCGGCGGGGCCGCGCAGCGTCGATGCCATCGAAATCGATGTCCGCTTGCTCAACCATCGCGTGTTCGGACCGGTGTTCGAGTTCAAGGCTATCGGCGCGCTCGGTTTGCCGGACGCAATGCATGAATTTGCATTTCCGCCGCTTAACCCGGTTTTGGCGCGAGACCTCGTGATGCGCTCGCCAAGGGCGCGTGAACTCCCTGCCGAAAATTTGTTGATTGCGTTGACGGCCTTGTCGCAGGCTGTCTGCGAAATCGAGCAGATTGTCGCGCTGCGGTTGACGGTGCGCGTGACCCGTCAGGCGGTCGTGGTGTATGAACCCCATCTGACGCTGGCCGCGCATCGCACGCCGCTCGCCATTCAACCGTATCCGCGGCAACTCGAGGAGACGCTCGACTGGAGCGGCCTGCTTATCACCGTGCGGCCGATCCGTCCCGACGACGAAGCCGCTCACAGCGCTTTCGTCGCTGCGATGACGCCTGACGATCTGCGTCTGCGGTTCTTCAGCTCCGTGCGCAGTTTCGATCACTCGCAACTCGCTCGCATGACGCAGATTGACTATGACCGCGAGATGGCGTTTATCGCTGTCACGGGTGAACACGATGCTATCGAGACATTGGGGGTAGTGCGCGCGGTTGCCGATCCGGATAACGAAACCGCCGAGTTCGCAGTCGCGGTGCGCTCGGATCTGAAGGGCAAGCGGCTGGGAACGATGCTGCTGACTCGGATCATCGCGTATTGCCGGGCGCGTGGAACCCGCTGGCTGGTCGGTGAGGCGTTGCGCGAGAACATCGGCATGATTGGACTCGCGCGCCGTCTGGGATTCGAGATAACCGCCACGGAAGATCCAGGCGTGACCGGTTTCAGGATGCGGCTGGCCGGAGGAGAAGCGGAAGCCAGCGCGGGGTCGTCGTGAAGACTACAGATCCCGTGCAGGTGAAAAACGCGGGCACCCGGTCGCCGTGGTGAGCGGCCAACATGTGCTGCAACATGCTGGCCGCGACCTTCCTTCGTCACCTCAAGCAAGCAGCTTTGCGAGCGCTTCGTCAACCTGTGCACGCGATACAGCCAACTCGTCCAGCCACGCATCGGCGTAAGTGCTGCCAGTTTCACGCTCCAGTCGTGCGATCGTTGTCGCGCAACGCGTTGCGTCCTTGGGCGTAGCAATAAACGCCTTAACCGACGCGCCCGACGTGAACGCTTCGAACAGCGGAACGCGGATATCGTCGGGCAGGGCGCGAGTGGTCCATTGATACGGCTTGCCGTTGAACGACAATTGCGGCGGCATCACACGTTCTTTTTTCGCTGCTGGAATCAGGCCGAAATTGCGGGCGGCATCGGCGATCTGGTCGGCCGTAAAGAGTTCGTCCGCGCCAATGTCGAACTGCTTGATAAACGTTTCGATGGACTGCATTGCAGCCGCGCGATCGTCGCGCTTTTGCTGCGCACGGGCGACAATATCGCGCAGCTCGTCCGCTTCCTCGCTCGTGATCGTGAAGCTGGACTGCTTTTGCTGAAGTTCGGAGAAGCGCTGAAATTCGGGATCGGAAAGGAGTTTCGCCATTGCCTTGCGTAGAAAAAGACGCGAAACGTCGCGGGGGGCGACGGCTCGCTTTTTGAGAGGGTCGCCATTCTAACGCGTTGCGTCGAACCGGAACCTGTCGAATCCGCGAATCGCGTTTCTGCATAGAAGCGAACGGAGCCTTCCAGCCAGCCCATCACAACGAATCCGCCAGCCTTAAACCACCGGCCCTAAGCTGCGCTCGAATCCCGTATATCCCCTAAATCCGGTGAATCGCCGAACTCTGCATCCGGATCGCGAAACATCGACAGCGCCGCCGCCGCTTCACCAAGCTGCGCGCTGACTTCGTCAAGAGACGGCGCCACATATTCGTCGATACGCCGGAGATACGGACACGTCAGCGTCGCAATCGCCTGGCCTGACGGCCCGAGCAGCGGAAAACTAACGTCCATCACGCCGAAGGTCTGCTGACTCTCCTTGTGGAGAAAACCATCTGCGCGAATCTGTTTGTATGTGCTTTCCAGCGCGAGCGGATCCAGCTCGGACTCACCCTTGACACGCGTGTGTTCGGTCAGCATGTGTGCGCGTTGTTCCGCGCTTTGGAACGCGAGGATCACGCGGCCCGAACCGGTATCGATTAACCCGACCCGCGCGCCGAGCCGCACCGAAATCCCCCATGTTCCCGGCCCGTCAACCTGGGCGATCACAAGCAAATTGCCCCGATCGTAAGCGGCGAGATGACACGATTGCTCCGCGCGATCCGCAAAACGCTGCATGACGGGCAAGGCTTCCGCGATCAGGCGGTTCATCGGCGGGTGCCGGTGCGCGAGCGCATACAGTTTCAGGCTCAGCGAATAACGGTCGCCCGCGGGCGAGCGCACCACGTACTGTCGCGCGACCAGCCGCTCGAGCATTCGATACATCTCGCTCGCATTGCGCCCCAGCGATTTTGTGATCTCGGCGCGTGTGAGTCCATCCTTTTGCTCAGCGAGCAGCTCGAGGATATCGAGACCTTTATCCAGCGCGGGCGCGCGGTAGCGGTCGGCGTCGGTGGGTTCGTCTGCCTGCATGATGGCCTTCGGTTAGGTCGCTTAAAAGCAAGATGCTAAGGGAAAACACGGACCGCTAAGCGGCGCACTTAGCTTGACTTCAACTTGTCCGCATATGAATAATACGTTCACTGATAAATGATTGTACTGATGCAAACCCGCGGCAATGCCGTTTGTCCGCACGAACGTCATCTCGAATGCCGTCCGTTCTCAAGGAAGTTTCCGTGCAGCAAACTCCTCACAAGCTCACCGACGCCCGGCTCATCCTTCAAAGCCCGCAGGACAATTGCCTGATTGCTGGCGCTCGTCTGCCGGCGGGGGAGCGCGTCGAGATCGAGGGGGAGTTTGTCACGCTGGCGAAGACGATCGACCTTGGGCACAAGGTGGCGCGCCGTGCGTTGCGGACTGACGAAAAAGTGTTGCGGTATGGCGCGATCATTGGCCACGTGACCTCGGACGTTCAGCCCGGCGAACATCTGCACACGCACAATCTCGAGAGCGACTATCTCCCGACCTATACCCACGACGCCGGCCATGCGTTCGTGGATCACCGGGACCGCTAAGCCAATGACAGCCACCATTACACCGCCGCTTCAAGGCTTCCTGCGCGCCGATGGCCGCAAGGGCATCCGCAATGTGATCGCGGTCGCGTATCTCGTCGAATGCGCGCATCACGTGGCGAGGGAAATTGTCACGCAGTTTCGTCCGGCCTTCGACGCCTTCGACGACCCCGCCGCCGAGCAGGAACCGCCTGTGCACCTGATCGGGTTTCCGGGCTGCTATCCGAACGGCTATGCAGAAAAGATGATGGAGCGGCTCACCACGCATCCGAATGTGGGCGCTGTCCTGTTCGTCTCGCTCGGCTGTGAGAGTATGAACAAGCATTATCTGGTCGATGCCGTGCGCGCAAGCGGCCGCCCGGCTGAAGTCCTGACGATCCAGGAAAAGGGCGGGACGCGCAGCACGATCCAGAACGGCATGGACTGGATTCGCGATGTGCGCGCGACGCTCGCGCAGCAACCGAAAGTGCCAATGGGACTCGACGAATTGATCGTCGGCACGATTTGCGGCGGCTCGGACGGCACCAGCGGCATTACGGCGAATCCCGCCGTGGGACGCGCGTTCGATGCGCTGATCGACGCCGGCGCCGCGTGTATTTTCGAGGAAACCGGCGAACTGGTTGGCTGCGAGTTTCACATGGAAAGCCGGGCCGCGCGGCCGGAACTGGGCCGCGAAATTGTCGCGTGCGTGGACAAGGCCGCGCGCTATTACTCCATCATGGGACACGGCTCGTTCGCGGTCGGCAATGCGGATGGCGGTCTTACCACGCAAGAAGAAAAGTCACTCGGGGCGTACGCGAAAAGCGGTGCGTCGCCGATTGTGGGAATCGTTAAGCCAGGTGACATTCCGCCGGTTGGCGGTTTATATCTGCTCGATGTCGTTCCCGATGGCGAACCGCGTTTCGGCTTCCCGAACATCAGCGACAACGCGGAAATCGGCGAACTGATTGCTTGCGGAGCACACGTCATTCTGTTCACGACCGGACGCGGTTCAGTGGTCGGTTCGGCCATTTCGCCCGTGATCAAGGTGTGCGCGAATCCGGCGACGTATCGAAATCTTTCCGGTGACATGGACGTGGACGCGGGCCGCATTCTGGAAGGCCGTGCCACGCTCGACGATGTGGGTCGCGAAGTATTCGATCTCACCGTGAGCGTCGCGGCAGGCGCCGCGTCGAAGTCGGAATCGTTGGGTCATCAGGAGTTCATCCTGACCTACAAGACCTTTGAACCGGTTGGCCCCGCCTGTTTGCCGGCGAGCGCAACGCCGCGGCATGCGGTATCGATTACTTCAATTTGAGCCTGACTCATCCGTCCAACGCACCGGATCCAACGCAATGAACCCAATCACCGGAAATCCCGTTGTGAAAAAGCGCAAGGTGGGCAGGACGTCGCTGGAAGTCACGGCGTTGTCGCTAGGCAGTGCACCGCTTGGCGGCCTGTATCACGAACTATCCGAGGCAGACGCGCAAGGGACCGTGGACGCCGCGTGGCAAAGCGGGATTCGTTACTTCGATACCGCTCCGCACTACGGCCATACGAAAGCTGAGCACCGGATAGGCGATGCGTTGCGCCGATATCCGCGCGAAGACTACGTGCTGTCGACCAAGGTCGGCCGCCGTTTTGTCCCGCGCACCACGCCTTACGACGGCAGCGAAGGCTGGTCGGACCCGCTACCGTTTCAGGCGATCTACGACTACACCTACGACGGCATTCTTCGTTCGTTCGAAGACAGCCAGCAACGCATGGGTATTGTCGATATCGATATCGTTCTGATTCACGACATTGGCCGCGTCACGCACGGCGAGAATAATCCGCGCTACTGGCGCCAGCTCACAGACGAAGGTGGATTCCGTGCGCTCGATGAACTGCGTACATCGCGGGGCGTAAAAGCGGTTGGGCTCGGTGTGAACGAGGGCGCCGCTATCCTGGAAGCGATGGCGGAATTCGATATCGATTGCGCGTTACTGGCGGGACGCTACACGTTGTTGGAGCAGGCGGTACTCGACGACCTGCTGCCGGAATGCGAAAAACGCGGTGTCGGTATTCTGCTGGGCGGAGCGTTCAATTCGGGCATTCTCGCGCGAGGATTCACGTCCGATACAGCGCAGAAGGCGGCGAATCAGAAGTTCAACTACGGCGATGCGCCGCCATCGATTGTCGAACGCGTCGACGCGTTGGAGCAGATCTGCCGTGCGCATGGTGTCGCCTTGTCGAGCGCGGCCCTCCAATTTCCTTATGCGCATAAAGTTGTGGCCACGGTCCTGATGGGCGCACGAAATCCGGCGGAGGTGCGCTTGAATGCAGCTTCGTTCGCTGATCCGCTGCCCGACGCGTTGTGGGATGCGTTGCGCGCGGCCGGTTTGTTGCATCGTGACGCGCCGGTGCCGCACATTGATCGCGCCAACGTCAATCACTCTGACGAAGGCAAACCATGAACGCTGAACGGATCGATGCGCATCAGCACTTCTGGGACCCATCGCGTGGTGACTATGGCTGGTTGACGCCAGAGTTGCAGACCTTGTACCGCGTCTTCGGTCCCGCTGATCTGAAGCCGCTTCGCGAAGCCGTTCAGGTTGCGCGCACGGTGGTGGTCCAGGCGGCGCCGACTGTCGATGAAACGCGTTATCTCCTCGATCTTGCTCGCGACGACGACTCTATCGCCGGCATTGTTGGCTGGGTTCCGCTCGATTCGACGAATAGTGTCGAGTTGATCAACGAGTTGGCGCGCGAACCCAAACTGAAGGGCGTACGCCCGATGCTGCAGGATCTGCCCGACGATCGCTGGATCGAAAATCCCGCACTCGCTCCGGCAATTCACGCGTTGATCAAAAACAATCTCGTCTTCGATGCATTGATATTTTCGCGTCATGTGCCTTCATTGAAGGTGTTTGCGGCGCGCTTTCCTGAGCTGCGAATCGTCGTTGATCATGGTGCGAAGCCGCAAATCAGGGATGGTCGCGCGGCGTGGCAAAACTGGGCGGACGGCATAGCTGAATTAGCCGCGCTGCCACAGCGGCTGCTTTGCAAACTATCGGGTCTGGCGACGGAAGCCGCGCCCGGTTGGACGGCGCCAACCCTCAAGCCTTATGTCGATCATCTGCTCGACTGTTTTGGGCCTGAGCGGTTGATGTGGGGCAGCGACTGGCCGGTGCTGAATCTGAACGGTGACTATCCACAATGGTTTGACGCAGCGCGGCAATTGACGGCGCACCTCGATGCATCCGCGCAGCAGGCAATCTTCGGCGATACCGCGCGAGAGTTTTACCGGTTGTAGAAGTGTAGAAAACCGCATGAAGAATGACTGCGATATACCCTGAATTTCCCGACTGCAATTGCAACGAAAGCAAAGAATGGTAAAAAGATTGGCAACGCAATTATCCGGCATGCCGTGAGGCTTGCAACGCTAAGCGAAGCCCGAAAGCGGGATCACGACGCATCCCGATGCTATTGTTTAATCAGCGTCGCAATCCGCATCGACGCATCGACGCATCGACGCATCGTCGTTCACGACCGGCCCGGCCTGAAGCACCGGACCGAAAATTCGATCGCAAGCGATCGAACGTATGCTCGAGCGATCTCGCCTGAAAAGACGGCCGCTCAAACCGAACATCTCGAAACCGAAGCAAAACCTGAAAACTGAAGGATCACTCACGATGAAACTGCTGCGCTATGGGCCGAAGGGTCAGGAAAAACCGGGTTTGCTGGATCAGAACGGCAAGATTCGCGATTTGTCGAAAGTCGTCGACGACATCGCTGGCGCGGCGCTTTCCGACGCCACGCTGGCCAAGTTGCGCGCGCTCGATCCGGCTTCGCTGCCTGAAGTGCCGGGCGAGCCGCGCATTGGCCCGTGCGTGGGAGCCGTCGGCAAGTTTGTCTGTATCGGACTGAATTACGCTGACCACGCGGCCGAATCGAACCTGCCCGTTCCGACGGAACCCGTGCTTTTCGGTAAGTGGACGAGCGCCATTTGCGGTCCGAACGACGACGTCGAAATCCCGCGCAACTCGAAGAAAACGGATTGGGAAGTTGAACTCGGCGTTGTTATCGGCAAGGAAGCGAAATATGTCAGCGAGGCGGACGCGCTGGATTATGTCGCCGGCTATTGCGTGATCAACGACGTGTCCGAACGCGAATGGCAACTTGAGCACGGCACGCAATGGGACAAGGGCAAGGGTTTCGATACCTTCGGTCCGATCGGCCCGTGGCTGGTCACGAAAGACGAAATCGCCGATCCGCAGCAACTCGATATGTGGCTCGAAGTAGACGGACATCGTTATCAGAACGGCAGCACGAAGACGATGGTGTTCGGCGTGGCCGCGCTGGTGTCGTATTTGTCGAAGGTGATGAGCCTGCAACCCGGCGATGTCATTTCCACCGGCACGCCGCCGGGTGTAGGCATGGGCGTCAAGCCTTCCGCGGTTTACCTGAAGGCTGGACAGACCATGCGACTCGGCATCCAGGGTCTGGGCGAGCAACAGCAACGCACGGTCGACGCGAAGTAAGCCGTTTGAAGCAAGCCGCTTGTTGCGCCGCACCCCGGCGACGGTAAGCTAAAAAATAAGGTCGTTCCAACGTCAGTTGGAGCGACCTTTTTACAGCAGCTTCAAGACAGTTGGACTGCCGGAAAGTGTCAACTCTGTCCCCGGTCCAAACGCTCCAACTGGAAAGTTGGATTCGCCGCGGTCAGTCGAACCGCCAACGGATCAAAGAACGTGGCAGCGTAGTCTCAAAAATGCGAATGTTCTCACCGCGTTAACCTTTAAGCGCATAAAGCCGGCTCCCAGCACTACCGCCGTAAAACGAAAAAACCATCGCATCGGCGAACGCATGAAAAGTCCGGCAAACCAAGTCCGGCAAGCAAACACATCCATCCCACTCATTCGTTAAACACCGGCTCCAGTTCCGCAGCCATTTCGCTGATGCGATGAATCGTTCCTTGCGCGACTGCCACGAGCCTTTCGGCGCCGCCATCGGTGACATACACATCGCATTGGCAAGTTGCCTGCGTCATGCCGGCATAGACCACGCGCGCACGCGCCATCAACGTACCGGAGACCGCCGGTCGCAAATAATTGATCTTGTATTCTCCCGTGACCACTTTCGGTCCCAGGCGCAATGCGCCGGCGAAGGTCAGCGCGTTATCGACGAGATAACTCACTACGCCACCGTGCACAAAACCGTGTTGTTGCCTGAGTTCGTCCCGGATAGTCAGACACAGCGTGAGACTCGAGGAGTCGACTTGCATGAGCTTCGTACCCAGCAAGGCGCTAAACGGCTGCGCATTCAATGCGCCCCGTGCGATATCGACAATTTCGGCCATTCGGACACTCCTACACTTGGTTTCGGTCCAGTCAGCGTGAGTCCCACAATCCGCACCGGGGCAGGAGCCTTCGTCGCGGTCCTGCACAAGACTGTAGGTAGCGTATGGTCACTCCGCAAGGACGATCTCAAAATCGCGGACAAATTACCGGGTTTGCGCGGACTTTCTTCGTGATTTGAAACGAAAAGGCGCAAAGCGTTCATCATCGCGCCGATTTCTCCAGCCGCAATAAAAAACGCCTCGCGGCGAGGCGAGGCGTTAGATGCGACGAGAGCGATTGCCTTAAGACGCCATGCGTCAGATCAACGTCAGGGCAGCGCGGCGTACGCAGTGGCCAAGTGATAAGGCGTTGTCGACGGCAACTCCGGGCGCATGACAACACCTTCCGCCGACTGACTTTCAATCCACCCTTGCGGACGAATAAAGCGTCCGGAAAACCGCGCGATCTGCGCCGGCAGTTGGGCGCGCACCGACTCATCCGAATGCGTTGCGAGCGCCCGTAGGTATTCGGTCTGAGCCCAGATGCGCTGCGTCGAATCGATCACGCCGCCCTGTTCGTTCAGCGACGCCGCGACGCCGCCGGTCAGCGGATCGACTCCGTGCTGTTGCACGAAATCGAATCCGCGCACGAGCGCCTGATTCAGGCCGGCTGCATCGAACGCCGGGTGGCGGCTCGCCTCGGCGAGAAACAGCCACTCGAACTGGTGTCCGGGTTCCAGCCAGTTATTGGCGCTGCCGATCGTCAATTCAGCGATACAGCCCGTTTCCTCGTGCACGAAAGCCTGCGCGAACGCGGCGGCCAGCTTTTCCAGCCGCCGATCGAAGATGGCGTCCCGGGTCGCTTCGCGCGCTGCCAGCCACGCCTCGGTCAGATGCATCAGCGGGTTTTGCAGCGGCGGCCCGAGCACGGTGGAAAAATCTTCGGTCATCGCCGAACTGAACAAGTCGCTCCCGCTAATTGCCATTTGCCGTTCAATGACTACCGACGTTTCTTCGAGCACCGCCAGCGCTTCTTGCACGGCGGCTGAACCGGCTCGTTTCGCATATTCCGCGCACGCAAAAATCACGAACGCATGCGTATAAAGGTCCTTATGGCGCTCGTGCGGCGCGCCGTTTGCGTCGACGCTATAGAACCAACCGCCATTTTTCGTGTCCTGAAAATAGGTCCGAAGCGAAGCGAACAGCGTATTCGCGTGATCGATATCGCCGGCTTGCGAGAACACGAATAGCTGCCGCGCGCAGGCCATGGCGCGATATCGCTGTGGTGGCAAGGATGTGCGGCCATTCTCGGCCACCGCCTCGAATGCCAGCCGCAGCGCTGTATTGAAGCCCGGGCCGCGCCAGATTGGCAGCACAACGTGGGTATAGTGCGCACGAAGGGAGGCGGCGGTCGGGGGCGTTGCGGCGGTCTGATCTAGGTCGTGCATACGGTTTTATCGATGTGAGTTGCGCGCGGCGGCGTGCGTGAAATGTGCAGGCGCGCCGCCCGATGGGGGGCACCAAGGATAAATCAAAACGCCCGCGCTTCGGCACAACGGTGATTTGTCTGCACTGAAAAGGCCGGCGGCCGGGGCTTGTGCGCGAACTCTGCGCCACCATCCCATCACACAACACCTATAAGGAGCAAATCCACTCATGTTAAGCAATGTAGAACTCATTTCCCGGCTGGTCCTGGCCGCGGCGCTCGGCAGCGTGATCGGATTCGAGCGCGAACGGCTGTCATGGGCTGCCGGGCTGCGCACGCACATGCTTGTCTGTGTCGGCTCGACGCTGATCATGATGGTCTCGGCATTCGGTTTCTTCGATGTCCTCACCCGCGAGCACGTCGTGCTCGATCCGTCGCGGATCGCGGCGCAGGTCGTGTCGGGAATCGGCTTTCTCGGTGCAGGCTCAATCTTGCTGCGCGGCGAGATTGTCCGTGGCCTCACGACGGCGGCGAGCCTCTGGTCCGTCGCCGCGATCGGGCTTGCGGTCGGCGGCGGCATGTACACGGCGTCGATCGCTGCAACGGTCATCATCCTGATCATCCTTGCCGGGATCAAGCCACTGGAACGGCGTTTTATTTCCGTGAAGCAGCGGCGCCAGTTGACCTTGCTTGTCGATCGGGGGACGTTGAATTTTCATGCATTGCATGAAGCGCTGGGCGTCGGCAGCGTGCGCGTGAAGCAATTCGTCGTGCAGCAAAGCGATGATTCGCCCGAACTCGATGTCGTGCAAATCGAGCTTTCGCGGATATCGTCGACTGAATACGAGGCAATCTGCACACGGCTGCGCGCGCTGGAAACCGTGCGGGAATTCAAGGAAGAAGGCTCCGCTTGAAACCGGACGAGGCCGTGGCCCGGGTGTGCAAGCGTGCGACAATGCGGCCTCGAAAACCCATGCAGCCGCTTTTTCTGTTGCGAAGCGTCGAGCCGGACCGCTTCATCGGGCGTGTTTTTAGCCGCCCGGGTCGCGTCTTGCCCCGCTGTCAATCATCGACTTATGCCAGATTCCGCCGTCAATCCCGCTCTACAAGTTGCTGATACCGCTGGTTCCAATTCCAGTTCCACGTCTCAATCTACGTCCGCTGGCCGTCCGGCTGAATCGGATGCCGATGCCAAGCTCGCCCGCGCCGCGCGCTCGGCGCAGCGTCTCGCCTTGCTCAGCCGGGCGCCCTACGGCGCGCCCACGCTCGATCTGTTCGCCGAAGATGCCGAGCGCGCCACGCTCCAGGCGATGAATACCGATATTCGTCAATCGACGTTGCCCGGCTTCGAGTTGCCCGAGGTGTTCATGGCGGCCGTGCCGGGCGAGGACGGATCGTCCGGGGCTGGCCGGGCTTGGCGTAGCGGGGTGGTATCGGCGGATGGGGCGGCCGCGCAAACGGACGGCCAGACAGCCGACGCTGCATCGCTGGATTTGATGTTCGACGATGTTCTCGCCCCTCACGAGGTGGTTGCCGGGCCGGTGCAGCCAGATGCGCGGGACGACGGTGCGCAGGGCGCAACGATCGCGGCGGCATCGGTGGAAGAGAAAGAGAGTGGGCAGGTGGCAAGCAGGCGCGCGTCGGCGGCGCGGGGAAGGGGCGCTGCCCGGAATGTGTCGATGACTGAACCGTCACCGTCCGCGGCGATCTCAGAAGCTGAGACCGTGGAACGTAAAGATGCCGTCACCTCGCCAGACGCATTGGACGCATCGACCGCGGCGAGCACACAGAAAGCCGCCGCACGCGCTGCAGCAACCTCCCGTCGCAGCCAGCCGCAATCCCTGGCGGCGGCATTGATCGACGATGACCACCGGACGCGCACGAGCGTTCCACATGATTCTCAAACGCCTTCGCGCAAAGCGTCGTCGGAACTCGATACCGCCCGCGCAACCGCCTACGCTGACACTATCGATGCGTTGTATGCCGTGATCGCCGACCAGCGCGGTGCGGCGGCGGCCCTGTCGCGACGGGTCAAAACCGTCTTGCTGATCGTGATTTGCGTGTTGATCGTGACTGTCGCGACGGGCGTGGCGCAGAACATCGCGCTGCTTCGCCTGACGCGCGAAAACACGGCGCAGCAACAGCGCATTGAGCAATTGATGCTGACTCAGCAAGCCACGCTAGCCTCTTTCTTCGATACCGATTCCTCGATCGTCGAGGTTCCGAACCGGGGCAATGCGAACGCAGCGGCTGCCAGCAAAAATCCGGACGCCGGGCCGCTTGGCCGCGCCGCGAAGCGAGCTCAAGGCAAACCGCATTGACATGGGAATTCGCGCACCTGAAGCCGCCACGCGCTTACCCAAACTATCGAAACGCCTGCATCTGCGCCGACATCAACTGCAGCATCTTGTTCGACGCCACCGACAATTTTCGCCCTACACGCGTAACAAGATGCGCCTCGGCTTTCATCAGGATCGGATGATCGATCTCGATGGCGAGCAGCATGCCCGCCTCCACTTCCGTTGTCACGGCGAACGCGGGTAGCACGACCACGCCGAGGCCCGACATGGCGAACTGCTTGAGCAGGCCGATCGAATTGGTTGCGACAACCGGTTCCAGCCGGATCTTCTCCGCGAACTCCACTGCCTGAAGCATCTGGCGAGTCCCATAGGTGGGGTGGGTCGCCGCAATCGGATACGTAGCCAACTCTTCCACGCTCATGGATTTCGTCTTGCTCCCACGAACGAAGTTTGGCTTGACGATCGCCATCATCGGTTGCCGTTTGATCGCGCGAGAAACGATCTTCGGATCGCTCGGCGGGTTGTAGACCAGCCCGATTTCACCTTCATCTTCGGAGACTCGCCGAATGACATCGTTCGTACTGCCGAGGTCCAGATTGAGCTTGATGCCGGGATACTGCCTGCAGAAATGCTGAATGGGTCCGGCCAGGATATCTGACACAAAACCTTCCCCAAGAATTACGTTGACGCTCCCGGTTCGCAGCCCGCGCAGTTCCTGCAGCCGCGATATCAGGTCGTCTTTATGCGCGAGTTGTTCACGGAAATATTCGATCAGGTACAGGCCGGCTTCTGTCGGCTTGACACCGCGCGCGTGCCGCTCGATCAGCGCGACGTCGAGTTCGGTTTCGAGCAAGCCGATCTGGCGGCTAACCGCGGACGGCGCGACGTCGAGCCAGTCGGCGGCTGCGCGGATGGTCCCGCAACGCACGGCTTCGAAAAAATAGACGATTCTGCTTTCAGTCAGGTTGTCGGCCATTACACAGTACCCAAAGGTTTCCAGGTGTTCCGAGCGTTCTAATAATTAGAACATTCTCAATATTGGCGCTGATTGATTATAGGGGCTCTCGCGCCGAAGATGACAACTCCATAACACGCTCGTTGACCCGGAGAACCGCTCTGACCGGTCGACGGCGTATTTGCTACGGAGTGGATTCATGAAGACGGTTGGGGTCATCGGACTCGGAAACATGGGGCGCGGAATGGCCCTTTCGCTCAAGCGCGGCGGCTACACCGTGCTTGGTTTCGACGCGGCGCCCGGCGTCGCCGCCAAGCTCGCGGCAGAAGGCGTGTCCGAGCGCGCTTCTATTGCCGACATCACGCGCGATTCGGACGTCCTCATTCTTTCGCTGCCTACATCGGCGATTGTGGAAGAGGTAATCCTGGGACCTGCCGGCGTAGCGGCAAGCGCCAAGCCCGGCCTCATCGTGGTCGATACCACCACGGCCGAGCCCAACAGCACCCGCAAGGTGGCGGCGGCGCTGGCTGAAGTGAAGGTGGGATTTGTCGATGGCCCCGTCAGCGGCGGTCCGAAGGGCGCGGCGACCGCGACCATGACCATGGTGCTGGGCGGTTCTGACGATGACGTCGCGGCCGTCGAGCCGATGCTCGCGGTCATGAGCGCCAAGCGGGTACATGTGGGTCCCGTCGGCGCGGGACACGTCACGAAGATCATCAACAACCTGCTGACCGGCGTGCATCTGCTTGCGACGAGCGAAGCGGTCCGCGCGGCGAAAGCGGCCGGTGTCGATCCCGAGAAACTGGTCGAAGCGCTCAACGGCGGCTCCGGACGCAACAGCGCGACGCTCACGAATTACCCCACGTGGATCTTCACCGACAAGTTCGATTCCGGTTTCACGATGAAGCTGATGCGCAAGGACGTTCGCCTCGCGATGGACTTGCTGCGCAGCCAGGACATCGATGCACCCATTGCTGAAGAAGCCGGGCGCTTGTGGGCGGAAAGCGCTCAGTCGATCGGCGATGCGGAAGACTTCAATCGTATCGTTCAATTCATCGAACAGAAGTAACTCGGTTAGCAGAATATCTTGTACATGGAGCCAGATATGGAAAACAACGCGGCAGAAAATCTGTTGGCTGCTTTCGCGCATTTCTTCCCTAACGCCAGGACGATTGGTTCGTTTGTCGGCGGCGAGTTGATCGAAGGCACGGGCGAGCTTATTCAGTTGTACGACGCAGCGACGGGCAAGCCGAGCCTCGCGTACAAGGATGGCGGCGCGGCGGTGGTTGAACTCGCCGCCGACGCAGCGCAACGCGCCCAGAAACAATGGTGGGCATTGACCCATGCCGCGCGCGGACGCGTGATGTTCGAGATCGCGCGCGAACTGCGCAAGGACGCGGAGAGCATTGCGCGCCTCGAGTCGCTTGGTTCGGGCAAGCCGATTCGCGACTGCCGCGGTGAAGTGGCGAAAGTCGCCGAGATGTTCGAGTACTACGGCGGCTGGGCGGACAAGTTTTACGGCGATGTCATTCCCGTGCCGACCTCGCATCTGAACTACACGCGTCGCGAACCGGCTGGAACGGTCCTGCAAATCACGCCCTGGAACGCTCCGGTCTTCACGTGTGGATGGCAGGTCGCACCCGCCATTTCGATGGGCAATGCCGTCTTGCTGAAGCCATCGGAACTGACGCCGTTCACATCATTAGTGGTGGGATTGCTTGCCGAAAAAGCGGGTGCGCCGAAGGGTCTCATCAACGTGCTTGCCGGCCTTGGCCAGACCGTTGCGCAAGCGGCCATCGCGCATAAGGTTGTGAAGAAGGTGGTGTTCGTCGGCTCTCCTGCAACCGGCGTGCGCATTGCAGAAGCCGCCGCGAAACGCGTGCTGCCGTGCGTGCTGGAACTCGGTGGCAAGTCCGCCAACATCATCTTCGCCGATGCCGATCTCAAGCGTGCCGCACTGACCGCCCAGGCCGCGATTTTTGCCGGCGCGGGTCAGAGTTGCGTAGCGGGTTCGCGCCTGCTCGTGCAGCGTTCGATCTACGACGAGTTCGTCGGCATGATTGCGACGGGCGCCAAGAAGATCAAGGTGGGCGCGCCGCTTGATGACGCAACCGAAGTTGGGCCGATCAACAATCGCACGCAGTACGACCACATCATGAAGATGATCGCGAGCGGTGTTCAGGCGGGCGCCACGCTTGCGGCTGGATCGGTTGAGCTCGCCTCGGAGGGCTACTTCGTTTCGCCCACTGTGTTGTCGAACGTGACGAACGAGATGGACATAGCGCGGACTGAAATCTTCGGTCCGGTAGTCGCTGCAATTCCCTTCGATACCGAGGAAGAAGCCCTTAACATCGCAAATGACACCGAGTTCGGTTTGGCCGGTGCAGTGTGGACGAACGACGTAGGCCGTGCTCATCGAGTAGCAGGGCAGGTCAACGCGGGAACATTCTGGGTCAATGGCTACAAGACCATTAACGTGGCGTCTCCGTTCGGCGGTTATGGCTTGAGCGGGTATGGGCGTTCCAGCGGTGTTGAAGCGTTGTACGAATACACGCAGACCAAGAGTGTCTGGGTGGAAACCGCCAGAGAGCCGGCCACGACGTTCGGCTATTTATAAAGCAAGGTGTCCTCTCGCCGCTAATCAAACGCGAGAGGGCAATCGGGAGAGAGCAATGGAAAATACGTTGGCCGCGCAGCAATCGGGTAGTGATGGATTAAGGGGCGCAAAGCTGTTTTTATACGCGGCAATCATCTTGCTCATTGCCGAGTTTATCGGCTCGTTCACGTTCAAGGTCGGGCCGGGGAAAGTCGTTCTGCTGCCGATGATCTGGGCGTTGCTGCTGGGCGGCGCGCTCGGATTGGCAAGTGAACGGTGGAAAAGCTCTGCGCGGCTCGACGTGAAGACTCAGTTCTTGGCCGCCGCCATCTTGCAGCCCGCGCTGTTGCTCTTCGTCGCCAAGCTTGGACTGATGGTCGGCGGCGCGTTGCCCAAGCTTGCCGCTGCCGGCTGGGCACTGGCGTTTCAGGAACTGGGGCATTTTGTCGGCACGATTCTGCTCGGACTTCCGCTTGCGTTGCTGCTCGGCATAAAGCGCGAGGCAATCGGCGCGACGTTCTCGGTTGGCCGTGAGCCGAGCCTTGCGATCATCGGCGAGAAGTACGGCATGGACTCTCCCGAAGGACGTGGCGTGCTGGCCGAGTATTTGACCGGCACCGTTTTTGGCGCAGTGTTTATCGCGATACTGGCGGGCTTCGTCGCGAGCCTGAACATTTTTCATCCTCTCGCGCTCGCGATGGGTTCAGGCGTGGGCTCAGGCAGCATGATGGCCGCTGCTTCCGGTGCAATCGCCGCGCAACAAACGCCGGAAATGGCGAAGACGGTCCTCACATTTGCTGCGGCGAGCAATCTGATCACGACGACGATCGGCACGTATTTCACGCTGTTTATTTCGTTGCCGATGGCCGTGTGGGGATATCGCCTGCTCGAGCCGTTGATCGGCCGGACGAGCAAGGCATCGGATGCATCGGAGGCGATTGAAAAGTCCCGTCCGCAACTCGGCGATGTTGAAACAGCCGCGCCCCAATTGGGTTATCGCGGCAAGCTGCTGGCGTGGGGCGTCACTGCCGTGTTCGCATTGGGCTGTGACTGGATCGCTCACGGCACGACGCCGTTCATGGGCCTTCCGGGCATGCTGATCATGGTGCTGGCAACGATTGTCGGTGACGCCGTCTACACTGTGACCGGGCGCAAGATTCCAGCGGTCTGCTGGGTGTCGATTGTCGCCATGTTCATGACGTCGCCGCTGTGTCCGTGGGCATCGCAGATATCGGCGTATAGCGCGCAAAACGATTTCCTCGGCATTACCACGCCTATGCTCACGTTCGCGGGCTTGTCCATCGCTAAGGACATTCCGGCATTTCGCCGGCTGGGGTGGCGGATCGTGCTGGTGTCGTTCGTGGCGAATGCCGGGACGTTTCTTGGCGCTACGCTCGTGGCTCAGATTTTCCACGTGTAGGACCGGAACGGTTCGATAGCACCGGCGTCCTCGAGCCGGCGTTTCTGCGCGCGCTGCGCCCAGACTAGAATTTTTGAGTCATGCCGATACGCAAACCCAGCTGGTTTCCGCGATCGGGCGTGCCTTGCGCGTTGGAGGCAAAAGCGGTCGCCCCTAAATCGGGGGCGCCCACCATGACCCGAGAAAAACCGCTCAGACCGGTGGTTCTGGTGTATCCCGCCAGCGCGTACACTCCCGTGCGTTTCGAGAGCGCATAGAATCCAGACAGGTTGAACTGAATGGCGTTGCCGGTCAGGTCATTATCGAGCCGGGTGTATGCACCGCCAGTGTAAAAACTGGCCGCGGGCGTCGCCTGATAATCGAGCCCGACCTCAAACGTGCGCACGACCTGATTCGGCCGCGCTGCGCAGGTTGAAAAACAAAGCGTATTTGCTGCCGTACCTCGTGTATCTGTGTAGGCCAGATGCACATCCGCAGGGCCGAAAACATATTGTCCGTCCACGACGGCGACTCCGGTCAGGCGGTTGCCATTGGTATCATTGATGCGTAGATAAGTCGCGCCCAAACCGAGCGGACCTTGGCTATAGTTGCCGCCGCCGTTGAGTATGCGCATGGCTGCATTATTGCCCGCGATTCCACCGAAACCGTATTGACCGGCGAAGGTAAATCCGTTCAGTTTCGGGGTCTGGTATTTGATGGCGTTATTGACGCGATCGGCTAGGCGGTCCACCCAATGGGAAAGTCCTGTGTAGTCGTTGGCACGCGAGGCTACATTCGCATGGTACGGAGCAAGATCTGCATCAAGCGTATATTGACGTCCAATGGTGAGGATGCCAAACTGGTTTTGTAGGCCAACGAAGATCTGCCGGCCGAAAAGCAAGCCACCCTGCGTGCTGGCGCCGTTGTTCAGAGCAAAGCCACTCTCGGCAGTAAATAGAGCTTTGAGGCCTCCACCCAGATCCTCACCTCCCCGTATACCCCATCGATTGCCGTAGAGCGTGCCTGAATCAACCCGTACTACGCCACTATTCCTGGCACCGGAATGAGTGGCATAGTCCACGCCGATATCCAAAGTTCCATATAACTGGATGCTCGATTGCGCTTGGCCTGTGCCCGGAATCAGAGCGATGGCCATGCCTATCGTCAAGATATTCTTCACTTTCTATGTCCTGCGTGCAGAGGGAAATGACGGCCCCTTTCAACAAGCCGTACTGCTGGTGGTGATTCAGCGCTATTGCCTCGAATCTATGCGGGGAGGCGCCTCGACAAATATCGGCGCCATGCTCTGTTGGACCGGCACAACCCGCGGCCGCAGGAGCGCGTGGCGAGTTGAGGTCGGTATTTTTGCGTGACCCACGGGAGTTACTTGCCCCAACGGTGAGCGGAATCTCGTTACGCTTTGATTCGTTCCACTTTCCCGACTAGAAAGACGTACGACATCGCTCCCAGCAGCGCCACGCAGGCCACGTACGTGATGGCTGGTGCGAAATCGCTGCCGCTGGCCAGGTAACCGATGGCCAGGGGTGTCGAGACGGCGGCCAGATTGCCGACAAAATTGAATACGCCGCCAGTGAGGCCCAACATGTTTTCGGGGGCGAGCGATGTCACCAATGACCAGGTGATGGATGCGAAGCCGTTACCAAAAAATGAGACGGCCATGAAGAAAATGACCCAGTCGGTCGAGTTGGTAAAGTTGGCGCCGATGATGCTCGTCGATATCAGCAGGCCGGAGATGATCGGGAATTTACGGGCGAAGCCGACGCTGGCACCTTTGCGGATCAGCCAGTCAGAAAACAGACCCGCGCTGATGACGCCACAAAAAGCGGCGAGAAATGGCAGTGAGGTCAGGAATCCTGACTTGATGAAATCCATGCCGCGATACTTAACCAGGTACGTCGGAAACCAGGTGAGGAAGAACCACAGGGTGGAGCCGACGGCATACTGGCCGAGATAAATCCCCCACAGCTTACGCTTGCTCAATACGACTTGAAGCCCAGACCTGCTGAATCCAGGCGCATGAATGGGTTTTTTCCGTCCGAGGTCCACCAGACCGCCGCCTGCGCTTATCAGTTCAATTTCCGCCTGATTGACGCCTTTGAACTGCCGTGGTTCCCGATACGCCGCATACCAGATTGCTGCCCACATGATGCCAGCCAGGCCGGTGCCGACGAAGACCCAGTGCCAGCCGTATCGATGCTGTAGCCAGGCCAGCACAGGCGTGAGGAAAGCCAGGCCGACAAATTGGCCAGACGTATAAATTCCGATTGCCGAGGCGCGTTCGCGCTCGGGGAACCAGGTAGTGACGACGCGGCTATTGATCGGGTAAGCCGGGGCTTCCAGGGCGCCGACGATAAGTCGCAATCCAAATAATCCGGCGAAACTGCCGACAAATCCCAAGCCTACGGTTGCCAGTGACCACAAGGCGAGCGCCAGTGCATAGAGGAAGCGCGGTCGCACGCGGTCCACCAGCCAGCCGCCGGGGATCTGCATGGCGGCGTAGGTCCAGCCGAACGCGGAGAAAATCCAACCTGCCTGGACGGGCGTGATGGAGAGTTCGCGCATCAGTTCGGGCGCCACAATCGACAGATTGCTGCGGTCCAGATAGTTAATTACCACGGTGACAAATAATAACAACGCAATCAGCCAGCGCTTACGGCTTGGTCGTTGGCTAGTTCGCGCAGTCTTCTCTTGACCTGGAGTAAATGGATCTTGCGTGATACCCGGCTTCATATTGCTCATTGACGTCTCCTTCTAGTTTTTATTTAATTGAGTCTTTTAATCGTTGTTAATATTGAGGCGCAGCTACTCGTATTTAAATGGCATTGGTACAATTGAGCGATGCCTTCATCCTTATGAGACAAAGTAGTGTGCGCAAGCGATGCCGTAAAAGTCATGTAGCTGCCAAAATATCTGTGACGCTTGCCATATAAGGCTGGCAGCAATGCACGGCAAAACCGGGACACGCCATTCGGGCGAACTGCGGTGCTTCGCTCCGTGCATGACCGCTCAGTCGTCGAGACGATCAAGGCGTATTCCATGCGAACTACTTGAGCTCACTTTATTTGAAGTTATTTGATTTGTCGAGACAGGGTACGTAGTGCCGAAATGTGGGAAATTGATTATCTCATTAATACATCGTGATTTATTTTGAGATAATTGGATCGGCTGCTGATAATGGGCAATGCCGCGAAATCGAGGGTGACGACATCGCATTTCCCATTGGCTTAAATTCAACCGAAGCGGGTCGGCCGGAGCGCCCCAAGTGCGGCCATACGGTGTACGACGCCGACGCGGATTCCCATGTCGGTCGCCGGTTGAAGTTCACCTCTGTGCGGCTCCCCTTCAACCTTCCCCGCGTTTCAGGCCATCGGCGTGTTCCGTCAGCAACTTGCGCAGCAACACGACCTGATTGACGGCATCGGCTTCAAGCAGCGAGAGACCGTGTTTGGGATAGCCTTGCCAGGCATCGATTCCCGCGTCGTTCTTCGTCCCTATCCGCGCTTCGATGCCCTTGCCGACACGCTCAACCCATGCCGCAAGATCCCGGTTCGGCGCGGCGCCCGCCCGGCCAAAGCGAGCGCGAGTCGCCGTGCCCGCGACGCGCCGCAGCAAGGCGAGCGCGGTTGAGCCAGTCCGGTCGTCGTTGCTTGTGTCGAGTTTTTCCAGCCTCAGGCGCGCCAGCACTTCTTCCGCATTGTTACTCGCCAATCCCGCTGCACGTCGTAGCCGCTCCAACTCGATCTCGCTCTCTTCGCCCCGTCCCAGCGACGCGGCAAGGTATTCAAAGTTCGTCGATACCGCCTTCGCCAAGCGGTCACCGAACCGGCTGGGTTCGCGGCTTGGCCATAGAAGAAATGTGGCGAGCAACGCAATCACGCAGCCGAACACGTTGTTCTCCAATCGCGTCACGGCATAGGCAAGCTCGGCGCCGCCGGGCGCGGCGAAGTCGGCGACCAGCACGAATGCCGGCGTGATGAACAGCACGAACAAGCTGTAGCTGACCGGTCGCAAGGCCATCGTCGCGCAGACCAGCGGGAATACGACCAGCGAGATCGCGATGGGCGAATGAACGACGAGTCCGATCGCGGCCGCCAGCAATCCGCCGACAATGCTCCCCGCCGCACGCTCGATGCTCCGCGGCCAGCTCGTCGCAATAGACGGCTGCAGGATCAGGAGCGTGGCCATCGTTGCCCAATAACCGAAGGGCAGATGCAGCAGCCTGACGGTCAGAAAAGCTGCTGTTGCGGCCACTCCGACGCGAGCGGCATGGCGCGCGCCTATCGATTGCGTCGATGCATTCGCCTTCAAGGTTTCCACGCCGCGTTTCAAGGTCGTGATCGCCGCTGACCACACGCTTCTTCGTCGCGGAGCCGGGGATTCGAGTTCGCTGAAGTCGATATCGAAACTAAGCGGCACGCTCTCGCCTAACGCAACTTCAAGCTGGCGGGCGAGCGCCTGCAACCGGTCGCGCAGGGCGACGGGCGGTTCCCAGGGTTTATCGGCAATGGCCCGTGCGAGCCGCGCGAGGACCTCGGCGAACGCGTCGAGCACACGAACCGCACGCGGTAAATTCGGCAAGCGATGATGGCCGCGCTCGCAGGCATCGGTGACCGCAATGAGGTACGCGAAGATCCGTTCGCTGTCGGCGAGCGCGAGCAACAGCATGTTGTACGTGTCCCGCCGGTCTGTCTTCGATGACGGCACGCGTGCAAGCGCCTTGCGCGCCAATTCGATGTCGCTGCGCGCCTTGCCGCGAAAACGTGAAGCGTGGGACGCCCACTCCCCGAAGCCTGCGCTTTCGCGCTTGAGCAGCCGCGCGCCGTCGCTTGCGATGTCCGCGAGGCTCGCATGAGCGGCTCGCATGGCCGCGCGGCTTGCGCCGAACGGGTGAATCCGCCACACGGTGAAGCTGAGTGCCGTCGCGAAGAGGCAACCCGCGAAGTAGAGCGCGAGGAAACGCAACTCGCCGCGTGTTCCGTGGATGGGTTTGTCCACCATCACCACACAGGCGGTCGCCGCAAGGATGGACACCTGGGCGGCAGCCGCACCCCACACGCGCCCCAGCGCGCCGAGAAATGAAAAGACCAGGACGGCGACGGCCGCGGCCACGATTCCAACGCCGGACGCATACGCGGTCAGCCCGCCACAAATGGTCGAGAGCACCGCGAAGCCGGTCATGGAAGCGAATCGCATGCGGTTCGAGCCGGCGGCATCGGCGAGACAGGTCCAGAACGCGCCAATGGCAGCCCACGAGAACTCGGGCATGTGCAACAGGTTGCCGAGGAGCAGCATGGCGGTCGACGCAAATGCGGCTCTCAGCCCTTCGGACAGATCGGCTTGGCTCAACGCGAACGAAACCATCCAGACGGGCCGACGGCGCGCAATGGAATCGAGCATTCGAGAGAACGCTTTGGTGCGGCGGCTTGCCGCGTGTCGAGACTTCCGGTGAAGGTTGCGAAGGCGGAACATGGCCTGGCTTATCAAGTGGTGGATGCCGGTGATCGGATGGTTACTGCATGAAAGTCGATATGAACCCAGCCAAAAATTTCGGATATTTTTGCGCGCTCCGTTTCTCCCATGCTCCCGCCCCTCGCATGGGCCCAAAACTCAGTAATTCCTACTGATTCCAGACGCGCCTGCGACTCCCAAGTGTGGCGGAAACACAATGATGTAGAAAAACTACCAAAGAAATGCTGCGTTGCACTAGGAATCAGCTAGTGAAAACCCTATAATGCCATCTAAGGGATAACCCTTGACCACCTACTAGGAGTTTGACATGAGCTACCTCTTCGCATTGCTGCAAAAATTCGCATCGCTGTTCGAATCCCCGCATCTTCCGATGGATTCAGACTACTCGTATCAAGCGCGTCAACAAGAAGCAGAGCGCGTTCGCAAGTCACGCGGCACCATCATGGGTATCCGTCTGTGAGCTGTAAGGAAGGCAGGGCGAACTGCAGGGAAAACTGAAGTGTTGTCAGTTTGTGCTTGACAAGGTTTTTTCGTAGTGCGGTTCGCCTGCTTTCATTGTTGTCGGTTATGTAGTTTTTCTAGCTTTATAGTGTTACCGATCGCCAACTTTGTTTCCGCGGCAGTCACGTCGCTTTCGCGCGACATTCATCTCCAGCGCCGCTCGGCGCATGCTTCCCAGACCGCCTCCCGTTTTGCTCTCCCGGCGCTCGACTCCGCCAATTCACGGTTTCATATTTTCATTGCTTACACGCCATTGGGCAAAATAGCCTCGGGCTGATTCGTCATGCCAACGTAAAAGCGAATGAAATCAGTGATTTGAAATATTCCCGGGCAATCCGGGCGCGTTAAATCCTTTGATACGAACACTTACAAGCGCTCACGTCGTGCAACCTTACGTCCCGCTAAAGTGATTTCAACGACGCGGCACCCGACGGCACATCGTTTCGACTGTCCGCGCGTCCTCAACGAAATCAAGCTGAAAAGGGAGAATAGTCATGAACACCTCACGCTCAATCCTGGCTGCGCTGCTGACCGGCGGTGCGCTTTTGACCGCGACAACTGCGTTTGCGCAAGTCGATAACGGAATGATCCACGGGCCCGCGCCCGAGCAAGCGTATGCGCAACCGCATATGGTTCAGACGGCCGTCGTGATCAACCTCGGCTGGCACGGCGACCGTTATTGGGACGGCCACCGTTACTGGCAGCGCGACGAATGGATGCGCCACCACCCGCATGATCACGGTCCGGCGGGGTATCACCGCGACGACCACGAGCATCACGGCTAATCGAGCCGATTACAGAACCGCGTAGTGAACGCCGGCTTCCTGCAAAGGGAGCC
>NZ_CAXUPU020000061.1:0-25102 GCF_964252755.1 Caballeronia sp. LjRoot29
GTTCGGCGAGTTATCGGCAAAACCGTTATTCCAACATCGACATTGGTCAGGCGGATATGGGGCGTTTTCTAGTCATTCCTAGATCGGTGATCGAGAATGACCAGTCCCGCCGAAAGCGAACGGGTCCTGCGACCCTCAACTGCCTTTTGCCTCAAAGCGGGGGCTCTGGCGAGTTGCAAACTGGAACGGCGATTCACGCGGCGTCTCGGCCTGCAACTTGCCGACCTGAGCCGACACACCCGGCCGGACCGCGTCTGCTGCGGGCATGTGACGGACTGTCGACGGCGGCGGCTTCGTGGGAGAGGACGGCAGCTATATGTATCAGCGAACCCAAGGCTTTGCCTTCCGATCGGCGCGGGCTCCGCGCTGGACCCCTTTTCTGGTTGGAACGGTCGGTGTTCATGCAATGAGAAGTTCGTTCAATGCATAGTGTTGGGGACCGGGCAGCTCGAACATACGGGTGGTCTAAGGGTGGGCGACGATGAGCATAATGGGCGCACGACTCATCTTTCGCAGACATAGCTGCTAAATGACTAGTCCTTGCGACTTTAAATCCGCGTACAGGGCGTTAAGATTTCTCGGTCTAGGAAATCCGCATTGTAAAGTCAACCTGATGAGCTCCTGGTCGCGTACCTGCGTGTTTTTACTAAGAAGTCTTGTGCTTCCATGCATTTGCTGCCAACGTTTTTTTATCAGATTTTCACCGTAAATAGATTCACTTAGTTCGCAATCCAATGTATGGATGAGTCGAAACACTACATCGCTAAGGCCGACAACGCCACGGACAGATAGATCGACGAGTTGGCCAGCCACGACTTGATTCAAAATCGGTTTTTCTTTCAAGCCGAGTGCTGTCAACGTCAATGCGTCGTACTTAGTCCACGCGTTCTCGGCTTTCTGATCGGCGATACCGCCATGATGTACAAAGTTATTTCTAACCTCTTTAAACGCGCGGTAACAGATTAGAAGTTCGTTGATCTTTGGTGCACAATTTTTTTTGCTAGCACGCATCGCTGGAGAGAAGCAAGTGTATACTACAAAGGGGTTTCCCGATTGTCTAACCTGCTGTATGCCGTAGAGGACTCCACCGGTTATATTATTTGATTGATCCCAAATCGTAGGAAATTGAAGACGTTTGTCGAGCTTATTATTTCCCGAGCCGGCAATTGACGAAGGTATTAAAAGTTCCTTAATGGCAGATTCGATCCATCCTTCAAATAATGCGCACGTTTCTGCCAAAAGCAACCGAGCAAACCATTTTTGAATTTGATTAGTGCTGTTATTATCTATTACTCTTCTAACGTTTGCCCCGCGAATTCCGCTACCTAAGACAAACCTTGCGCGAAGATCGTCATCCGTCGCATCGGGCACTTGTGTCAAATACCCTATTGTTTGCCACTGAAGATTCCAAATCGCCGCCGATGTTGGCCAAACGAAGTCAAACAGCTGAGTAAGCTGTTCAGCTGAATTTCGACTCGCTTCCAGAAATAATCGGTTTTCCATGTTTTATCTTGTTTGGTTATTGTTGCTCTAGCTATGCGACGCATTCGCTGCTATGTATGGATCGGCGGAAGCAAAACGACGATCAAGCGGTTACAGAATATTCTCATCCTCGACTGCCTTCGAGTCCTCAATCGACTTCCACTTCGACTCGCAGCAGCTAATTGGCATACATTAGCGTCTCCTGTTAATGGGATTTAGAGGCAGCCGACCATGTGCTTGATTGTCAGGTTTCCGAGCTTCGAGCCAAGCGCAGAAAAATTATCTTGGTTCTCTCTGAGGTGTAAAGCGTCATTGTAAACGACGCCTAACAAAAAACAAATGTCAGGAATATTCGCGCCCTTTGCTTGCGCGAATTCCAGCTTCGAAGTCGTCTTGTGTATTGAGAGAAATTCAAATCGGTCCGCAGCGTGGAGTAGGCTGAAGGCTCGCTCCTCAACGCGTCGGCGCACGGCACAGCAAACTGACAGCGGATCGTAGCTCTCGCTGGCAAGATATTTATCTAGATTGCGCATGCAGTGTTTTATAAACAGTGACGATTCGGCGAGTGATGACGGCAATCCAAGCGCTAAGAACTCCGCCGAGAGGTCTTTTTCATCGGTATGAAAGTGCAAAAAATACTTCGAGATTGGTTCTTCGATTGACTTATCCATCCGCTTGATAATCAGCTTTTCGACTCCCTTGTCCGCCACAATAGTTTTACTTAGATAGCAAATTTTTTGCTCACTGAACGTAAAATTTCTAAAAAATCCTGGATTCAAATGGGTCATTATTAACGGAAACAGTTGACGCCCTTCAGCTTTGAACTCCGAAATGATTTCAGTTATATAATATTGGCAAGCAACAAGATTTGCGTCGTCGAGATAGTCGAATATTTCGTCTACGATTAGGATGCATTTGTTTTTTCTAAATTTGAGCTTAGCCTTTTTCAGTTGGGCCACGAAACATATAATATCGCGTTCACCATTTGATATTTGGCTTGCCTTCGGGAATTCTACGATAAGCCCTTCTTTTGTTTCTTTGGGGGCAATATTCTTCCAAGTCCCTTTTAATGACGAGAAGGTCTGCATGTATGCAGCCTTTTCGCATCTGTAATTTGAGTATTCGACAGCCTTCTTAAAGACAGGCTTGTCTTTTGCATAAATTTCTGCGATTTGTAGCGCCGCGAGAACTCGGTCAACGTTCCTCGCCATTGCAGTTCCCGAACTATGGACCGCCTCACAAATTTGCTGTATGTATGGCACCGTCATTACTGACTGCAGGGCCGGGTCCGAAACACTAGAGAGAACGGCTTCCAACTTGCCGGAAGCCGTGTTCACTGCGTTCTTAAAAATATCAATCGTTTTTAAAAAACCCACTTGCCCTAGTTTGGAGAAATCGACATCTGCGCCGATCTTGCTCATAAGGGCGTCGTTGGTTAGCAATGTCGCAATGTTTGGGAGAACTCTTCCGTTTATGCCAAAATTTTTCTTCGCTAATGAATACGAATATGGAAATTTGGCTGCGGGTGGGATGGTTTTAATAAGGACAATTGGCTGAACTTCGATCGCAGAGGTCACCACCATAGAGCCACTTATTTTCAATTTTTTTGCTTTAGAAATCAGTTGGCTGTTGATAACATTAATGTCAAACACAGTTGCTATCTCATTCGCATCGACGTTGGCCTTCCTTTCTTGCTTGGAGCCATCATTCATCGTGTAACGTAACTTCAAGCTCGGTTCAAGAGTGTCATCTCCTATATGAAAGTTGTCTTTGTGTAGGTCAAGTCGCTTCGAATTGAGTGATGCAAAGGCGCATGTAATCGAACTTTTTCCGAAACCGTTCGGAGCGACTATGAGGGTAGGTTTGTTAGGAATGAGATCCACCTTAAAGCTACCTTGCTCGATGCCCCTGACGTTTTCGATTTCTATGCTGTCAATTCGCTTAATCACGCGACGCCTCTTATTATGATGGGAAACGAAATTCCCAATGATTAACACTTTCGCCCCTTGGAGCCAATTAAGATACCAAGTTGAATGGCGCCTAGACGTCATATTATGATACGTCAGCGGTTACAAAACGCGAGGTTGGGTAGAAAATCTATTGCATCGCAGTCCATGCATAGTTTCGATCGGGCGGTCACGGGCTTTCGAGCATGACGATGCCTTGTGTGTTCAAACAACGGCCCTCCCGTTGCTCGGTGCCACTCGCGTCGGCAATCCGCAATATTGCTGGCTTAAACCCGACCTCTTCGAATGTCGGCAAAGGCCGACGAGCCGCCACCGAGTTCGCTAGATTCAGTGACCGCTTTCGATGTGCTACCGACGCTTTAATGCCCAACCGGCGCATCAAGTGAACGTCGCTTCATGGCCGGATCTCGGAAGTTCGATGTCGCTCCCGGCCAACGGTTTGGCGTTGTGCCGAACTTCCGCAGTCGGCCATCGTCGTGTGGGTCATCTGCCTATCGACGGGCTCTGTGGACGGACGATTAGGTGCAGCATACCGCGACGGCGTGCCAAATCGGATGGCTTACGCCCCGTCTCTTGCTGAACTGGTGGGCTTTTGTTTAAAAATGATGTTGCGCGAAGGCCCGGGAGAGATTCGAGTTGAGCGGGTGGGGTGGCCGAAGGACACACCAGGCGTGATTTACTCGAACTGGCGGGCCGTTCGAGCCGCCACCCTTGTATCTCAAATCGCATCCGCTCCAAGTTAAACACCTACATCAATGCAATCCGCTACTGATTATTAATTTGTACTCTTAATCAGATATTCGTAAGTTCAATCCCGCCACGTGCGCGTCGCAACGTCTGGAAATTTCCTTGGATTGCGCATTGGTCTGGCCTAGACTCAAGCGGGTGAGGAGCATTCGATCGAAGAATAAATATAAATCGAGACTTCGACTTTGACCGAGGCGAGATGGTTATGAAAAAACTCCTGATAACACTTGCATACCTGCTCGCGGTCACTGCGTTCCCGTCAATCGCACGCGCCGGTCTATTCCTATGCAACGACACCGGTGAAAGCATCGATGTTGCAATTGGGTGGAACGAAGACGGTGTGTGGCTTTCGAAAGGCTGGTACAGCGTCCCTCCCCGTCAGTGTAGTGCACCGATTCTTGGTCCGCTAAAAAGCAAGTACTACTACTATTATGCGAACTCAGTCGGTGGAACATTGAAGTGGGACGGCGGACAGAATCCTGATCGCGGCTACTTTTGTACTAACGATGATGCCAGGTTCTTTTTTAGAAATCTCGACACGAGGTGCAATGGTCATAACTTCATTAGGCGAACAGCGGACGCCAGTAATCGGATGGTCATCACTTTGACGGAGCGACAAACGGATCCGAAGGCGGCAGCATTGAATTGCCAGAGACAAATCCAGAACGGAAGAGATGCGTTTGCGAAATGTTGGATGCGAAACATGGCGAGCGACAAGCAAGAGCGCATCCTTAAGTGTCTTGACAGGTCTCACTCCAATGCCAGTCTTGCGATATGTGCGAACAAAGATAACCTCGACCCCGACGTTTACTACGTGGCAACCTGTGCCAGCAGATACAGCGAAAACCGAAAAGGTGATGATTTCCTAATTTGCTTAAGCAGCATGAGTGCGTTCCCGGCCTCAGACGATCAGGCAAAACTCTTTCAATGTGCGGTTAATCATAACGGCGACTACGGCGCGATGGGGGCGTGCGCATTGGCTGGCAATTTAACTGAGGAGCAAAAACGTGTTTATAGCTGCGTCGCTGACAATATAAATGACTACAGGAAGGCCGGGTTGTGTGCAGCGGGTAACCAGCTGACACCGGAGGAAAGAAAAATCGCGGCCTGCGTAATGGATAACAAAGGTAGCTATACGCAAATGGCCGTTTGTTCGGTGGGCAGCAGCCTCACACCGGAGCAGCAGGTTTTCGTGAACTGCGCGATGACAACAGGTGGTCAGCCTTACGCCCTCGCTGGTTGTGTGGGGACTCAACTAACAATGAATGAGCTAGAGAAATGCATGACTGCTGGGATCGGGGGCGAAGGCTGCTTTGGAGAAAATAATACTGCCGTCAAAACTGTCACGAATGCATGGAAAGACGTGACCCAAGGCCCCGGCCCCAGCAATGACATTGTGGGACAAGACGGCGTTTTGATAAAGAAGGCTTCAGACATAGCCAATGACCTGCAAAACGGCCCCGGACCCAGTAATGACATAGTGGGTGCTGATGGATTTGTTCAGAAGAAACTTGGGGATATTGGGAACGACATCCAGAACGGCCCGGGGCCATCGAACGACCTGGTCGGCAAAGATGGTTTTGTCGGACACCTCCTTGGATGGTGAAATGGCTGCTTTGGGCGACGCGTCGTCAGGCTTTTATGCGAGCGTCTTCCTGATCACCGAGGTCGACCAGGGTCAGTACGCGATGCTGAGCAGCTCCACGTGCTTGCTACTCCTTTACCCTCGGACAGCCACTATTTCTGAAGGTCCGCTGTCTGAGCGAGTGGCCTGGGCCGCTCGAATGGCCACTTGACGGAAACGGTGAACGGAAACTTATGGCCCGGTTTCAGCGGGCCGCGCCGTGCTTCGAGGAAGATCAGCACGCGCTCCTGTACCACTTTAAGGCGTCGGCGCGGTTGGGGGTCAATTCTGTGTGGACATCAACAGCCTGCCGGCTCGAGATTCGTGCGTAAGCACCGGGCGACTCTGCAACCATTTTGAACGCACGACATGTACGTTGCGCGAAAGTGATCTGAGCCAGCGCAAGATCAACGAGTTCGCGATTTCGACCGCGGACGATCCGTCGCTATCGGAAGATGTTCAAAGCACAGCGAGCGTTGCTTCAAGACGTTCAGTTCTAGGTTCTCCATCATGAATACAAAAACAAACGTTCTGCAACGTCGTTCGAGATCACTCGGAAGCTCAGCGGGGCGATCGTCGGGCGCTGCAGCTTGACTACCCATGCCCGGATGCGTTCGGCCGCCCTCTTGTGGACGTGGAGTTCGCTGCGACGAGCCTAAACGCTCAAACAATACTTCCGTTCGCGAGTGCCGTGTCCTATCCTTCATCTGGTTACTTTCCTACAAAGATGGGGAACTGCATCAGGGAGCAGGCCCGGATGAAGCGAATCACTTTGTATGTCGGATGGGCCTTTCTCCGCATTTTCGTAGCCTCACTTGCGACGGGAGTGGCATGAACTGGAGTCACAGCGGCGCAAGCGCAAAGGTGCGCGTTGCAAAAGCCTAAGCAGATCGACCTGCCCACAATAGAGCCCGGCTTCCGAAAATTTTTCTGTAACGATGATGGCGTTAGCACCAAAGCGCGCTGCGACGCTCGCTGAAGCAACTTATCTCCGCTGATTGCAAGGCTCTCTACAGACAACGAAGTACCGCCGGTCGGCTCAGAAGCATATATGCTGGCCACCGTCGACCTTGAAATAGGTGGGAGATACGATTACAAGGAGGCAACGGTCGAACATATTGACACGCGCCGCACGCTTCCCGACTATTACCCGTGGACAGGTCGGGGTTGGGTTCAGTTCACCTACAAGGACAAGTATCAGCGCGTTACCAACGGCTTGGCGCAGATGCCGCAGTTCAAGGGCAAAGACGTCAACGTATTGGAAAACAAGGACCTCGCGCTGGACCCCGAAATCGCTTACACCATTCTCGTGAAGGGCATGACGCAGCGGTGGTTCGAAATATATCGGGTCACGGCTGGCGGCGGATGTGGCAAACCGGAGCAATGCGGCCCCGGTGTAGCGCTTGGCGACTTCGTAAACACTCAGAAGACCCACTACGCTCACGCGCGGGCTGTAATAAATGCCAACCGCAAGCCCAAGCCCTGCAATGACGTGATTTACGAAGGAAAGGGTTTCATTCCGGATCCCCACAGACTGGACAGGGCTCTCGACGGCGAGAAGGCTGCGAAGAACTTCGAGACTCTCCTATGCAAGGGCCTGGGCCTTGCCAATCAGTAAAGCCCTGTTATTAGATTTAGTTAGCTCCAAGAACCGCGTTCGCCCCTGACCGGAATACGGTCTTACATGCATCACTTGGCCTCTTCTGCTGATGATCTGGTATCCTAAATGAGAGACTTGGTCTAATCCAATGGTTGCTCTAAGGCTACGCAGGCATCAGGCTTTTCCCGCACGTAGTTTTGTATTCCTTTCAGCATTGTGTCGCAATCCGAGTTCTTCTTGTCCTCGGGATGAGGTCCTGCCAATGCGGGCTCCAGCTCTGCCTGCCCTTTGCGAATCGGGTTGAACTCGCCCTTGTTGCCACCGCTGGTGCGAAGAACGACCGCTGCATATTCCGTGGCGAAAGCAGGGCACGACTTGGTCAGTCTTTGCCAGTCGGCACCTGGCCCAGACCCAATGACATCACTTGTCGCATTCGGGCATGCTGGATTGCTACTCGCCCTTATCCTGCAAGAGAGATTGTCCTTAAACTCAGTTAGCATGCAACCAGTCCGATTTCCACTGTAGAGCCGAATTAGACCTTCTAGGGTTGGATCGGCCTTCCGGGCACCATACGACGTTTGAAATAGCCCGGCTTCCGCGCTCTCGGCCTTATCGAAGCACTGACTCACATCGCGACCTTCGCAGTACTTTCCTGAACTTTCTCTCATACCTAGTCCGAGCAAAAGCACATAGCTATGGCGCAAAGTGTCGATGCCGGAGACGCTGTTGTCCATGCCGAGTTGCCTGAAGCGTGGGTCGTAGACCGCCAGCGCGTCTGTCCTTTGGTTTGCTACATCTACGGCGCGAGAGACAACCTTCACGTCAGGGCGATTAGGTTGGCATGCGGACCTTGCGAAGACAAGCGCAACACCTTCTATATAACTTCGTTTAGCCGGGCCACGATCAGTCCAGTTTTTCGCGGCACAGAGCGAGTTTCCTGCTATCTTCTTGAGCTCGGAGATATGCACTTTTCCGGATTCTGGCGTAACTTCAGCGCTGACCGATTTGGCGGCGATCTGGACGAGGGCAGCGCAGCCAGTCAGTAGCAAGATGTTATTGAGCCGGTTCACCTTTATCTCCAGAGAGTCACAGGATCAGTTGAACAGCAACCCAGCAGGGCAACGCTATTGGATAGCAGCTTAGACAACATTCACGTGCATGTCTGCCACTCGTCTCGCCGAAGGTGTGTTATCGCACATACGAATGGGGCGGCTATCTCGGTTTAAACAGGTACTTGGCCCCGAACGGACATCTTGAATGACAACCTCAGCACAGCCCACCCCCGTCTATGAAGAGCGATATGTGCTCTTCGCTGACATGCTTGGATTTACCAACATCATCCGCGAAGGCCGGTGGACCCCGCAGCAAGTGTTGTCAGCGCTCGAAAAGGCGCGCAAGGTGACGGCACCCGACTATGCGGCCATAAGTACCACGCAGTTCTCAGACTCTATCGTGATGTCGGCGCCCGTCGACGACCTTGGCTTTCTGAATCTCGTGTTCTCCGCGTTCTTCCTGTCGATCGAGTTGGTGCAGAACGGTATCCTGATGCGCGGCGGTATCGCACGCGGTGCGATGTACCACGATGGGGATTTCGCGTTCGGTCCGGCGTTTATCGACGCCTATGAGCTTGAGAGGACCGCTCGAACACCACGCATCCTGATCGAAAAGGGCCTATTCGAATCAGCGCGTTGGCCTGACACAATGTCAGAAGAAGAGATATGCGAGGTTGGGCACGACCACTTACCGCGAGACGACGACGGGCGTCGCTATATTGATTACTTCTCGCACATCCATCAAGGCGAGTTCGATGAGGGTTTAAACGGCCTACTCCCTCACCATGCAGCGCTCGATACGATGGTCGCTCAATATTTGCGCTCACCTGAGGAGAGCATTATCAATAAGTACCGCTGGATAGCGGCGAAGCTGGCCGCCGCACGCGAACGCATGCACGCGCAGTGGGGCGAGCACGATTAATGTCGGAAACGACCCTGGCAAATCTGCAGGGTACGAAAAATATAGGAATCCTTTCTAAATGAAGATTCAAATCGTTTGTATGAGCATCGCTTTAACAGTCACCGCCCTCATTTTTTCCAGCACGGCATCTGCGTTCACGCTTTCGGCGCTTCGAGGTCCGCAAGTAGGCCCAGCGCCGGTCTGCCAGTTGCAGTTTGGATTTTCTCCGAACCGTGGTGTGATGGATCTCGTTATCAAGCTGATCGACTCGACGACTCGGGGTCAAGCCATAGGTTAGTAACACCGCAAGACCCCTCGTCGCGGCGGCAAGGTTGATTCATCACGCCCCTGCGGATAAGTCCATTCGCATCGTGCTCACGATCTAGTTCAGGCCGCCATCCGGTACTCGTAATATGGGCGGTTGCGGTCATCGAGAATGGCGTACTGCGCGGCGAGGTTCGCGGGGTCTGGATTGAGCCACGCGTCAATGTGTTCGGGCTTGATGGGGACGATGCAGCGATCATGGCCGGCAAGAGCTATTTCCTCCGGCGGATCGTCGGTAACGGCCGCGAACGACAGCAGATCAGGCTGGTCTTTCCCCTGCCAGCGCGACCACAGGCATGCAATCAGCATTTCTTGGGGTGGGGTGGGCCTGAACTCCAGGACCACGTTTTCATCTTTCTCCCCCTCAAGCGGCACGCGATTTTCGAGTCGAAATCGACTGACGTTTTCGTAGAAGGCGGTCACTAGCATCAAGCCTTGGGTATAACCGAAAAGCCCCTTCCAGAAACCCTCCAGGTTATCCCGCCGCGCGTTGTAGGTTCCGGGGTATTTCACATCGTAGATCGCGGGCTTATCTGCCGGCCGACATTGATAGCGCATTGGCTTGATGACGCGCCGACCATTCTCCATCACCATAACGGGAGCGTATTGACCGGGGAATATCCGGGAATCACGGTCTGCAGCTTCGGTTCGACGCAGGTCGTCGAGCCGGCGCAGCGTGCCGTCGATTTTGCTCGTGGCAATCCGTTTGCTTTCGATGGCCGACTTTGTGGTTTTGGTCTGGAGTATGCGCTCCGCATCTGCGAGCCGCGTGCGCTGTTTGAACAGTTGCTGTTCGAGCTTCGTCATCTGAGTCGCGTCGTACCGCTCGATCAACTCCTTGATGCGACGTTCATCTTCCGTTTCAGGAGTAATGAAGGGGGCATCCATGCCCTTGGGGACCTTCGCGCCGCTGCCCTCGGCGCGCTCCCAGTAGAGCCGGGCGAACTCCCTGACATCCATGTCGGGGCCGAACATCTTCACGTACTTGCGGTAGTCCGCCACGATCTGCGCTGAGTAGCACATGGTGCGACCTCTCATTTGGAATCGTCACCGCATGATGGAACGATCGGCCGCCTGTTGTCACTCCGCAATCTACCGGACGACCGGACGACACCACCAGTTTTGAGCGAATGCGATGGAACCGATCAGTTCCAAACCAGAAAGAACAAAGCCGCCGTGCCCCATGTGGGCAAGCCTGCAGTCGTACAGCGCAGGCAAGAGTTGCTCCCGCCCGTCGCCGGCAGCGCTCGCTCTCGCGACGTCAGAGTATCGCCCTAGCGCGTCGGAGTTTTCGTGGGCAACGATCACCTCCGCACGCACAGATTCCGCCGCACGAATTTGATACTGCTCTAACGCTTTGCCGTGAAAACGCATGGCGACGACTTGGAGATACATGGGTAGACACTGTATAAATATACAGTATAGCGCCGCGAGCGGCGTCCACACTCGACTTTATCGCTTGTTCAGGATCTGGAAATGCCCGACCAGTCCGACCCCACAACGCAATACCTTTTGGCCCAACTCGCCACGTCGGTGAGATCTGCGAAATTAAGCGTTTCGTTTTCTTGGCTATGCGGCGAACGAGAAACTTAATAACATGCACCGTCCTTTGCAGCGGCGCTGTCTCTCAGCCAAATGCTCCTCCCGCTCCGAGCGGGAGTTTTTTCAGAAGTTCGGCGAGTCCGTGGATCTCTTCGGCATGCCCATACAAGAGGTTCACCATGAAGGCGACCATCGTGCCTCACTCCCCCGTGCCAGATGGGGAATCCGAACAGATCGATCGATTCGGATTCGTCCTCGAAGCAGAGAACGGCGCCCCTCCCTACGCGGAAACAATTTCCCTGCGCACCGCTCGTGTGTTGGTCGCCCATTTAGAGGATGGCAACGCGTTTGAGGAAATGTTGCGGGCGATCGTTGCAATTGATGTGGCCAATTACGACTCCCTGATCGGCCGCCGATTCGATGATCATCTCGCGCCGTCGAAAGTCGTGCCATTTGTCCAGCAAGCCTAGCAAATTAGCATCATCAAGCGACGTCGCTCGATGTCCGATCTGCCGAACACGACAGCGTACTGATACGCCCACGCTCCGGTATCGAATGTTGGCGAGTTTCCGTAGCCTACCCACATCGGCCCTTTGACCCAGTGCGACCTTAGCGGCGGCTTCCAAGATACTACGGTCGTTCGACCATAAGCATGCATCGACCGCTCCTCGGCCTTAATAGACGTTGAGGTGGCCTGGGTTCTACCTCAGCAATGCCCTAGATTGCTGACGTAAACGACATCGAGCAGAACTGGGGCGGCTAACGGCTCGAGATTCCCATCCCGGTGCACAGCATTGTCTCGAACTTCTTCGCTGCACTGACGCCAACGGAAGATGCGTTGATATGCTCAGGCTTCGGTATGTAGCCCAGATCCTTGTACATCACGTCCATAGAGCCACCTCGGTTGGCGTTAATGACCGCGCGGGCCCGAGCGTAATCCACGAACTTGTCATTCACAAAATCACCCAATCGTATCGGTTTCTGACAACCCTTCGGGCACCCTCCCTGATCGTCGTCCCGATACACCTCGAATACTCCGTCAGTCATCCCGCCCACGAGAATCTCGTATGAGTTCTCTGGTTTCAGGACGAGGTCGGGATAGTGTAACGTGTCTAGCCCCAGCATGTCGTGCGCTCGCGAGTACTTCTCGTAGTACGTCAGTTGCGCCCAACCGCGCCCGTAGTAAGGACAGTTCTCCGGTTTCGGCTTCATGAGCTCGCAGTATTGGTCAAACTGCGTCTTGGACCCATATTCGCGTGCGGATGGGTCGTAGCCTCGAGCGCCTGTTTCCACGTAGGTCGTGCTTAGCATATAAGCGGCCGTGCCTACGGTTTGTGCGCGTGGATCGACAACCAGCTTCGATATCAATCCAGAGACCCTTAGCCACTCGACGTCGCAACTTACGGCAGGTGCGCCGGGCAACTGGTTCTTTGGCGGGACGCACAGCGTTCTCATGAAAATCGGCTTCATTACATCGAGATTCACGGCACGCGGGCGTTGGAGTGCGCATGGTGTGTCGTCGGCCGATGACAAAGGTGAGGCGAGTACGCCCGTCAGGCACAGGCCTGCCGACAGCCAGAGTGTTTTTATTGCGCGCATAGATGTCTCCTAGAGTGAGCACCAACCAAACGGACTCCTTCGTTTTCCCCGTCGGCCATTCTTGTGTGCGAATGGCGGTCGGGTTTCCTTTTCGTTTATCAGCGTCGGTAGGGAGTGCTTCGACTACGAGGGGCCGATTTCGGGAGCAGAAGGGGCGATCTCGCGTCCGTCTCGAGTGCCGGCAACGGGTCGGGAGTGTGAGTGCGTCGCTGCAGTAAGCTGCCGTCCTGTTTTCATCTAAAATTGGTACCCCTGAAGTGCCAAAGCACTGCTCTTGTGCGCCAACTTCTGTCTTCTCTGCGGGTTACACTCGATGCGTAACCCACGCACCGCTAGTTCCCGATCCTAATGAAGGCCGATCATTGCCAGAGACCGCACGCTTGGGACTGCTTGTTTATGTAAACTGGGCCGCTTTTGACCACCCCTCCGCACTTATAGGTGTAGACCTGCTCGCCCGACGGAAACTTCTTGTAACTGCTTTCATCGTGGCCAGCGGTCCCCGGGTAGAAATCAATCTCGCTGTCGGGATCGCCAGCGAGACGCGCAGCTTTTAGAATGTCACATTGCACAACAGGGTTACTGCCCCCGCTCAGTTCGCCCGTATGTGCATGCCAATCCGTCTGGCTCGTCCACCGCTCCACGCCGTTCTCTCGGGCGGGACACGTTGCGTAGCAAGAAATGTCGAACGGTATTTGCGTGTCGATCCCCGCCTGCACCCCATGCTTTTTGAGCAGCGCAATCGCGGGTGCTATAGGAATGAGATCGTTGGTCTCTGTCCCGGGCCGCCCGCCCCCTTCCACGAGTGCGACAGCAAAACCGGCCTCATTGAAGATCGGGCCACCGCTGTTGCCCGGGGCCAGAAATCCGTCAGATTTGTAAAATCCCATCGCGGAGGTTGTGTTCGCCACGGAGATGGCTGCCGGGGTCAAGCCATCGTTATTGGGGAAACCCACTGCGACCAGCCGGTCAAACTGCTTCACCGCTTCGGCACTGAGCGAGACGGAGTATCGGCAGGTTGCGGACTGCGGAAGCTGCCATAAAGCGACGTCCGCGTTCTCATCGGTGTCGCGGAACTGCAAAGGAAATTTCGTTCCGGCACGCTGGCCAATCACGGCAACCAGTTGCTGACCGGGAGCAGGCTTGAGGTGATCTGCTGTCAAGACATACCCGTCGTGAGAAACAATGAATCCAGTCCCGTGATCGGTCATGCCTCCATCGCTATTTTCGACCTCTAGATAGACGATCCCATGCGAATTGACGGACACTATTTCGGACGGAGTCACGCCAAAAGCTGCGCCGCTCGCAAGCAATAGGGCTGAGAGGAAACACTTCATCGTGTCCGCCTAAACGACTTGGATATATGCGTTTAGCCGCATCGTGCAAGGCACGCGTTTATTACCGACGGTCCTGCTTGTTGCAAAACTCCCGACAGAGAATGTTTCTTGGCAAATGATGCTCCCATGTCCACCAGAACTCATGTTGCCCCCGAGCAATAGCACACGCCCGTCGGCAGGCGGCGTTTTTACAAAAGCGACGTGCCCGAGACCCATGTCCTGTCCTGCCAAGTTGTAGCACGTGAATACTGCGAGATCGCCGACTTTAGGGTCGGTGGTACGAGCAAATGGCTTCTTGAGGAATGACTGCGAGGAGGCGTTATTGGAACGAAGCGCACCGTTTTGCCTCAGGCACCAATTAACAAAGGCTGAGCACCACGCGATCATGTCCGTAGTCCCCTTTGTATCCGTCGCGTCAAAAAAATCGACGATCAGCGGGTTCCAATTAGCCGGTGCGGGCCACTGAGATATCGATTCTGGGTCGCTTTCGTAATAGGTGGTTACGAAGTATTGCGCCACGTCGATGGCGTGAGGGCCCTTCGGCGCCTTTTGAAGCATCAAGTTGGCTTTTTTCTTTTGATCTTCTGTAGGTTTGTTATAACCAAATTGCTCGTTTTTATGGTTCTTGTCATCGGGATTGAGCAGCTCCAACGGAGGCCACGTGAGGCCTATAATCTCGCTCTCTTCATCAGATTGGGCCAATGTCGGAAAGGCCGCGACTAATGGCAGTACTGAGGTTGCAAGAAAAGTGCGTCGATTCATTATCGCGCCCCCTGCCGGTTGAAGTGGTCCCAATATAGTTCGAAGGATTTGCACAGGCAAGATTGGCGGGCGTGACGTCCGAATTATCCCGTTTTGTGTCCGAATATGGCGAGCGCTTCTCGGATCTCGTCCTCATCGGTATAAGAAGTATTTTAAATCGGTGGCAGACGGTGGTCGCCACTCTCTTTGTTGCTTTGCAAAAAACAACCCGAAATAGCACGATCAAAAAGAGGATTCGAGGCTCATGGTCTTCACCTCTTCGATCGAAAAAGAAAGCATTAAGCGCAAATTCGCGGTGTATGTCGTCATTGCCAAGGGGGAGCCCGACATAAGACTAACCGGGGGGCGCGACACTTATCTCCAAGAATATTCTTCATGAAGGCTCGTATGCCATTCTGTGCTGACCGGCTTCGATTGCCGTCGCGGTTGCGCCTTCCGGTCCGCGGCAGTGACCGGCGCTGCACCGGCGCCCTCAGGCGATCCCTGCCGCTGCGTCCGCCTCATGCGCCCACCGAACATGGACCACGCGCACCGGCATGCCGCGCTCCGCGCAGTACGCGAGCCATCGGACCTAGTTGTCCTGGAGCCGCTCGCCGGGACACTTGACCTCGATCATTTTATAGCGGCGCAGCGCGGGCCAGAAACGGATCAGATCCGGAAAGCCCGTCCCGTCGGCGCGGATGTCCCGCGTAAGGCGCACGAACCACAGCTTGAGGTGCGGCCGGAATGCAAAGCAACGCATCTTCGAGCAGTGATTCCGTCAAGAGCCGCCAGTGAACGAACGGCCACGGCACGCCCGATTTTTCCAGAAAAGTGTCGTGTATCGCGCGCCGTAGCTGTCGTTACCAAGTCTCGCGCGCGCTCATTGATGCTCGTGCGAACCGCTTTGCCACGATGACTTACATAATTTTTCCTAGCGCAGGACCTGCCGGCGCAGCCGACGGTTGCCGAGCGGTGGTGCTGCTTGCAGGTTGAGGCGCAGCTGGAGTACTTGACGACGGGGCCGGGGGGGTACCACTGACCGTGATCGAGTCGCCTGCAGTTGGTACCCCTCCAATAGTTAGCGTTATGGGCGAACTGTCGTTGGTAATAGTTGCCGTTTCCTTTGCGCTTGGCGAAGTTACGACATTGAGTTGGAATGATTTCTTCATAGCAAATGAAATGGTTCCGTTGGCGACCGGGGCCGCGCTCACGCCAGCCGACTTAAAGGTTGGATCTGCGCTAATCGCTACGGCGAGATCTTTAGCCAGTGCAGTTGGTGATGCCTGGGGAGGTGTAGGAACTTTATATGTGAAACTTATCGCTGCGGCGGCTTGGGTGCTTCCGGGTTGATTAGTTGGTGTTAGGGAGCTTGAGATCGTTCCTTCCGCCCAAGCCAACGAACACTCGTTATGATAAGCAAGGATTTTTGAGCGTTCTGCAAATACGTCAATGTTTTGCTGCTCGGTCGGATCTAAGTTGTCAAGGTACTTAAGGTACCCGTTTATATCCGTCTGATAAGTAGCCTGAATCGATTGAGAGATATGAGATATTGATAATGTATTCAGATATTCGGAACTAACGCTAGTCTTTGCAGCGCCAAAAATTGTACTGCCGGCTGACAACGAATGCGTGACAGTCAGCGGTGTGAACACAGTAGCAAGCGCAGAGGAAATCGTGCTGAGCATGTCGAGAATGAAGCTCGACCCTGCCGTTTGCGCGAATAGCGAGTTGATAAAGGTGAAGCATTTTTGTTCAGAGTCCTGAACTAGCAAATGAACGACTTGGATTTTGCTCAATCCATCAGCTGTACCTGCGACGTGGGATGCACCGCCAACGCTAGCAGCCCCGCCCGCAGCTTGAGCAGTCGAATCTGCCGGCGCGAAGGTTGCGGGCGACGGGGTGTCGGGTGCGCTCATCAACGGAGCAGCCGCGAGTTGATATCGTGGCGATATTGCGGCGCATCCTGCAATGTCTAGAATTAAACAAACATATAAACACCCTTGCACGATCTGCATGTCAGCCCCCGGTTGTCGGTTGTACTTTATCGACGGGATGAAGCGCATGAGCAATATTAGTACATTATGAACGCGTGAAAAGTTCATTTTTTGCGATTAACACTCACACCCTTGGAACTTGAATTAGATACGATGCTTATCACTTGCTCGGTATTCCTTAATTATGCGTTTAACTCGCCTCCTTGCGAATTTTGTCGCGGCGACAACCGTTGTTTGTTAGTTTCTTTCATGGTCTTGAGTTCAGGGGAAGCAAAGCCATAAAAGAATGACGGGCACGTCTCATGATCGTTTGTTGATGTCCGGGTAGCAGGCGTTTGCACCAACTACCTGAAACCTGACATCGAAGATTCCAACACCACGGTCCGTAGGCGTTGGTCAAACAGGTGCAATCGGCTGCAACAACTTGGCAGTCAGCGATAGGAGAGACTTGCCGGTTGAAGGGTGATCGACTCACTCGCGCACTCGAAATGGCGGCTTGCGCCGGCGTCGTAAGAAGCGATGATCAGAGTCGCGTACGTCGGCAACGGCAAGCAGCCGCCCTCGGAACCTGAGACGCCAGTAGCAACTTTCAGCCGCCGTTAATTATTTAGGGAATCACAATTGGTCGCGCCGATGCCACGTGAACCGCCATGGCCATGTACGAATGCGACTTTGCCTTGACAGGTTTTTGAGTTGCTGACATGACGTTTCTCCGAGTTTAGTAGACGCGTGGGGGAACGAACAGGAACGGCACTGATGTTTCCACCGCACTGATCGCATCATCCCGTTTAGCATCTGGAGGGACTCACTCCTTTGGATGGCGTAATGACAACTGAGCCTCCTGATCAAAGATCAGATATCGGTGGCTTTGGCCGACGAAGCGACATTCAAAATTGCGAATCGAATGGCCGCTTCTTGGGGGGAAGCGACGTCCCGGTGTCCGAGCGCTGGTGTCGGCGAATGACGCTTGTTGGCCGAACTGAGCCCGACGACGACTGGCTCTGATCGACCCACAGGCGACCTCCACAGACCTGAAATCGTCGCCCTGAACCTGCCGGTCGGAGTCGCACAGGCAAGCAGAGCGGTATGTCTACGCTGTGGATAGACGACACTTGCGTTTGGTAGAGAATAGGTTGCGTGCCCCATGATCGGACCGTGAGTGGCGGGTAACGACGCGATTGAATAGTTTTCCGGGAGGCATGGGTGGTGAAGACGATGCGAGCTGAGCAAGAAATCTTTGACGAGTTGGCCAGGCTCTGCGCCTCGCCCGGCTACGCGCATGCCATTGCCTATCTCTGTTCCCGCGACAACATGATCCGGTATTCGGGCGAGATGAAGGCCGAGGATATGCAGCACCTCTTTTCGAAGAGCCGGCTGATCCGCACTGAGACATCGACCCTCATCGGGCTCATGCTCAAGAGCCCGATTGACTACACGCTCCCGCAACCCCCTGTCCTTGAAAAGTACATCGAAGCTACGGAAGCGCTGCTGGAAGAGATCCACCACGCGATGGCGGCTTCGCTTTGGCTGGACATTGATCCCACCAAGATCGCCGAGGCGGGCTTCAACCCTTTAACGAGTGCCGCTGCGCTGCGCGAGCCCATCTTCTATAGCGGTGAGTCCGCGTACAGCTTTCAGTACCGCGACTTCTCACCCGCAAAGTACGCGAATGATGAACCGTGGCTCATCGCCAACAAAGGCTTCTCGATCCACGAAGCGCGCAACGTTGTGTTTGCCGTTTCCCGGTTGCAAGATGAAAAGGCTATCGCCGTCGTGCGGGCCATGCGTGGAAAGCCACAAGAGACGCGGACCTTCCTGCCCGGCAATGCATTCTCGGTGCAGGAAGTCGCCGACCACGGACAAATCGACCCGGTAATCGTCGATCGGATCCTCTCCGCCTTCGCGATCCCGCCAGGCGCAACTAACGAACAGTTCAAGGCGCTGCACGATTTCAATATCGCCAACGCCAGCCCGCTCATCCGCATGCCGGACGGCAATTTCCTGCTCTTCCACATCTATAGCCTTGTGGAAGCGCTGTATGAAGCCCCGTTCTACTGGATGGGTGCTGATAAGGCCTTTGTCAGCACCGCCATGCGGAACCGCGGCGTCTTCGTCGAGCAGTTTGCCGTTGAGCGCCTGCGGCAGGTATTCGGTGCGGAGAACGTGCTTGTCAACATCGACATCTACGAATCGAAGGACACCAAGCTCGCTGAAATCGATGTGCTGGTGCTGTTCGGCAATCGCGCCCTTGTCTTGCAGGCGAAATCTAAACGCCTGACGCTTGAGGCCCGGAGGGGCAATGATCTGCAGATCAAGGACGACTTCAAGAAGAGCATTCAGGATTCCAGCGATCAAGCCTATCGCTGCGCGAAGCTGATCGAGGAAGGCAAGTGCTCCTTCAAAGATGGCGCCGGCAACACCGTGACGCTACCGGTAAGTCTCAAGCGAATCTACATAATCTGCTTGGTCTCTGATCACTATCCGGCGTTGAGCTTTCAGGCCCGGCAATTCCTGAAGTTCACGGCGACCGACACGATTTCGCCGCCCTTCGTCATGGACGTTTTCGCACTCGACGCCATGACCGAAATGCTGAGCTCTCCGCTGCACTTCTTGAGCTATGTAGATCGCAGGACTGGGTACACCGACAAGCTGATGGCGTCACATGAGCTGACGATCTTGTCCTACCACCTGAAACAAAATCTTTGGGTGGACGGTGCGCACACCATGGTCATGTTGGACGACGATATCTCCGCCGACCTAGATCTCGCGATGTTGGTCCGGCGCGAAGGCATCCCCGGCAAGGGTACCCCCGAAGGCATCTTGACGCGGTTCAGAACGACGGCACTGGGGCGCATGGTCAAGGCAATCGAAGCCCGGCCTGATCCCGCGACTATCGACCTTGGCTTCACGCTGCTGACGCTCGGCGAGGATACTGTGCTTGAGGTCAGCGCCGGTATCGAACAGCTTGCCAAGCAGGGTATCGCTGATGGCAAGAATCATGATGTCACCGTGGGTCTGGGCAGTGGTGGCACAGGCCTCACGATTCACTGCAACGACGACCCGATTGGCGTTGCCGGTCCGGCGCTGCAAAGGCACTGCCATGCGCGGAAATACACCGAGCATGCCCAGACTTGGTTCGGGGTCTGTGTGCGGCCAAGTGATCAGGCGCTGCGCTTTGGGCTCAATCTGGACTTCCCATGGGAGCAGGACGACACCATGGACGCGCTAACGAAAAACATGGGCAAGCCGGCCAACTTGACGGCCTTGCTCCGCGTCGCCGCCAAGGCGCGGGCCAAGGTCGGTCGCAATGACCCATGCCCATGCGGCAGCGGCAAGAAGTACAAGAAGTGCTGCCTTGGCTGACGCGCACCATGGTCAAGCCGGCCACTGGGTGTTCTTGAAGTAGCCGAGTTCCGCCTGGATCAGATCTATCTTTGTGGTCTCGGCCGGATCCCAGTCCGGGATGTGCAAGTAGATGATGTCCGAGGAGTGGCCTCGCTTTCCCGCTTGCCGTCTGTCTGTGGCAATGCCAACGACCGTTTTCACTGAACTACATCGGCCGCGAACGACAAGGCACCGCAGCATCAGTTCGCGGGCACGCAGCTCGCGGTCTGCCGAATCGCCTGCTGTGAAGACGAACGCGGCTTGGCAGTCCGCGACGACAACTCTTGCTGCCACGTGTTTGGTGGTCGGCTGCAGGAACTCCAGAAAGGCATCCGAAAGGTTGGCGCGGTGACCACGGGGTTGCATCGCCATCGCGACCAGTGCGAGCTCGTTTTGCGTGACCTCCCTGCGGAACATGTCGAACATCCCATCCGTGAGGAGGTCTTCGACAAAATGCTCGATCAACCGGTCCCAAGGGTAGGAGGACTCGAGATCCCTGTTCCGTGCAAGGTAGGCAGGATGTTTGATCAGAGCTTCCCAGGTGCCTTCTTGGATCAGCGCCAGCGCCGGCTCACCCGTGTCTGGATCGAACAGGCCAAAGTCTTCGCCGTTCTGGACATAGAGCGCAAGCAGGTCCTCTGCGCCGGAGCCAACGAAGACCGGCTTGGCGCCACGTTCGAAGATGCGTTCGGCAGCCAACAGGTAGCGAACGATGTCCGTGATCGTCGTGAGTTCGCTGAAGAAGGCTTGCAAGCTGAACTCGTCAAGCAGGTGGACAAATCCGTGACCCAAATCGCCCCACTTCAGGGGGACGTTCCCTCTGCCGCCTAGGGAGACCGTGATTCGATGGAAGCGGCGATCCAACTTTGGCGCCAGCACAACCTCTCGGCCATCGCTGCGAACCACGCGATCGGCGACGCGAAGCCAACGCTCGGCACCCCAGATCTGTTGGACCGACTTGTCGATGGCGGCCTTCTGCCACCGCTCCCAACCCACGGTGTTGCCCGTGTCACGAAACTCGATTTCCTTCACAGAGATGATGATGATGTGGGGGCCGCACACCACCAAGCAGTCACACAGTTCTTTCCCGCCTTTGCCGACGGGGTTCGGGTGCGTCCACAGCCTCATGAAGCTGCGGGTGCTCAGGTCGTTGACCAGGCATTCAGAAGGTGTGAGACCTGCATTCATGGATCTGAGAGATGAGATAGCCAAGTGGCAATGGGACCTATGGTGCGGCGTCGCTGACGGCCCGCTCAATTGTCCGGCCATGCTTGATGCCCAGCCGATAAACAGACAGTCATGATAGACCGTTCACGGCCGGACCCGGTCCGACGTTGAGTCGGCGAAAAGAGACCGGGTCAACGGATCTGCTTTGGGCAGAAGTCGACCTAACTCGGTCATCCACAGCTTGCATCGGCCGTTGGCCGCAACTGAATTTGAAGCGCTCATTCAAGGACAGGCGGAAAGCCGCGCGCAGTTCGCGCGGATGACGATGTTGCGACTCGCGCGTGAATTGATCGCGGAGGCTTGAGCGCGCCAGTTCACTGACGGACGGTTTATGATTGCTAGTCAACAATCGAAAAAGGATCGGCAAACATGGCGCGCGCCACGGTTACGCAAGAAGTGTTTGCCGCAGCGTATGAGGCAGCAAGGCAGGTGCTTGCAGGCAAGGCAAAGCTGACCGATGCACAAAAGACCCTTGCGGGAGAATATGGCATTGCGGAACGCACCGCGAGCGGATACATCGGCTGCTTTCTCGCCATGCGCCGGGGCAGGACATTCAAAACCATCGTAAGCGCAGACGGGCTTCGATTCATGCTTGGCCGCATTGCCGAAGGTAGTCCCGGCGACCTGATGATCGCGCTGCAATCGGTCATGGGTCACATCACGTATCTGCATGACATAACGGGCAACGAACCGGGACTGCGCCGCGTTCATGCGGAATTCGTAGGTAGGCTTCGCGAAATGGCCGTGTTCGATGAAGCGTCCCTTCCGCTTGACGATCAGGTGACAAAGGCGCTGGCAGATACTCCCGAAGCGCGCGCGCGGCGACTCCAGCAAGCGCGGACGGTGCCGGAACAGCAAATCGTGTTGACGCGGGTCTTCAGACGCAACCCCGATGTAATCGCGGAAGTTCTTATGCTGGCGAACGGCGTGTGCCAAGGCTGCGATCAGGTCGCGCCATTCCTGCGCGCGGACGGTCGCCCGTATCTCGAAGTGCACCATCGTCAACCGCTTGCAGAAGGCGGCGCGGACGCGGTTGAAAACGCGATCGCACTGTGTCCGAACTGTCATCGGGAGCGGCACTACGGAGCAAGTCATCGCGACACGCAACGGTAATCGCAAAACCAACGCAAGGAAAAAGAATGCAGACGATAGCGTGCCTTGGCTGGGGTTCTCTCGTTTGGGATGCGCGGGAACTCCCCATTCGAAGGGGATGGTTTAACGATGGTCCGCTCGCGCCGGTCGAATTCCTGCGACAGTCGAAGGACGGGCGGATAACGCTGGTGATTGACGCAGGCGGTCAGCCTGTGCGCGTGCTGTGGGCGCTCAAGGACGCGACGAGCGTCGAAGACGCGCGCCGGGCGCTTGGTGCACGCGAAGGGATACCGGAGAAAAACTGGCCAAAGCATGTCGGGGCGTGGCAACGCTCGGACGGTGCACCGCCCGCCGCGATGCCGACGCTCAATCAGTGGACGCAGTCGTGCGGGCTAGACGGTGTTGTCTGGACAGCACTCCCGCCGAAGTTCGGCGGGCAGGACGGGTATCGCGCGAGCGCTGATGAAGTGAGCGCGCACCTGGCCGGTCTCGAAGGCCGAACGCGCGAAGTGGCCGAACAATATGTGCGCAACGCGCCCCGTCAGATTGATACTCCTTTCCGTCGACGTGTCGAAGCCTCGCTGCATTGGAGTCCGAGCGAAGATTGACAAAGCGCCTAAGCGCCTGTTCGGCGCGTGTCGAACAGGTCATTGGGAATGACAGCAAACGGAGCGTGCAAACGGCGGCTTCGGTCGAATAGTGGGCGTACCTCGTCCGTCAGGTCCCAGAGTGAAGCAGCCAATTCAGCGGTAGGTATCCCAAATCCCTGAGCGACAGGTTGTGGCCGATGTCTTCCCCACAGGCGATCGGTGGCAAGGTCGTCGACCGTTTCAGTCGTTCGGTCGCCGCTATTGCCATTGCTGTAAAGCGCTTGGGGCGGACCGCAATCTGCCGAAGCCAGGTGTGATCTGGCGGAAGGACGTGGTCCTGTCTGTTCGTGTGCGCAGGGTCGATGGATACGCGAAGACGCCTACAATTGGGCGCTGCAAAGCAAAATTCCTAAAAGGTGTATAACTCATGACCGCACCGTACATACCGCACTACTTCGGCGAGGCAGTAGAGAGAAAACTACGCAGTCGAATGGGCTGGCTGACTGCGGGTGTCGCGTCGTCGGTTCCGTGGCCCAAGGACGATGTATGGGTGCGCTATGACGGTGAAGATTACATCATTCGGGGAACTGAACAAAACGGGAAACCATCTCCCCCGTGCATCAGCGTGGCTTGCGACCGAGTCAATGTTGATGACGCACTATCCAAGGTGTACAGATTCACCTCAATCATTGGATGGTTCAATGGTGGATACGTGGATGTCAGCGGCTATACACATGGCAGTCATCCCATCTTATACGGTGACCCTCGTAACGTCTTCTCCACCATTGGCGTATTTGGGAAGAAAGCGTTTGATTGCAACCACATGCCGCTTGTGCGGGACGAAAATACACGAAAGGCACTCGCGTTCTATCGTGAAGGACGCAGGCTCCAGCATGTACATGACAGCTACGCGTTCCTCAGTTTCTACAAGGTCATTGAATCGCAGTTCGCAGATGGCAGGCAAAAGGGAGCCTGGATCGATGCGAACCTTGACGCACTGACAGACAACACGGCAGCGCGCGTTGCCGAGTTGCGGGCCAATGGTTTGGATGTCGGTATGCACCTGTTTGAAAGCGGGCGCTGCGCAGTCGCGCATGCTACCGCAGGCAAGGACATCGTAGACCCCGACATACCCAGTGACCGGCGGCGGCTGTCTGCTGACTTGGATGTGATTGCAGGATTGGCAAGGTTGTACATTCTGAAAGAATTACAGGTGCCGGACGCGCACGAGTCGTATCGTGTCCGTGATCGGCTGGAGCCGTGGTCTAACCTGATGGATTCGCGCACGCTACAGGAACTGCGCGAGGGAAAGGTGCCAGCCACTGTTGATGGACTGCAAGGTCAAAAGGTTGCCGTAGGTCTTTGGCCGGATGGTGCTGTCCCCGGATTGGAAGACATGACCATGCACGTGGATGCCATTGGGCCGGGTGTCGTGAGGGTGGTTCTATTCAATCCCAGACTGACCATCTGCCTTGTCTTCGTGCTGGATTTCAAAAACGGAAGAATTCACACACAACTTGAGGACGGTAGCATGTGTCAAACGGATAAGGTTCAGCCTGATGAGACCGATGTCCGTGCCTATGCGACGTACTTCCATCGCGTAATCGGCAACGCGGTTGCTGAGTTGGCAATCGGGGGCTTGGAACCTGTCGACTGCGAAGTGGTGATACCTGTCAACATCATCCCACAGAACCCCGACACTGCGATCGAAGAAGCCGTGGAAAGATTTAGGCAAAGCAAGGCGGGCCAGTAAAGGCGCGCCCACACTTGGCGTCATTATATTGATGATCGGGTCCGGCCTTCACTGGTGCGCGGCGGTGCGCTGGCACTTGAATGTCTGGTACCTGGACGAAGCAGCCTCTTGAATGTCCTTTCGTACGCCTTGGGCAATGGCAGAAA
>NZ_CAXUPU020000062.1:0-24266 GCF_964252755.1 Caballeronia sp. LjRoot29
TACCTCTCAACCCTTCCCGGTACAACGTCGCCAGGCTATCGGAGCTGATCTGTTTCTTCGGGCGGCCCTGAAGCAATTGCGCGGTAAATTGTGCGAAGCCCAGAGCGATCTTGTTGTCGGCGGGTCCGACAGGCTCACTCGGCATAGATTTCCAGTGTTTTCTGCAGGCCGCACACCCCGACCACGGAAACAACACCAGATCGTTCTTGCGCTCGAACGGGCAACGGCAACCGGGGCATCGATCCATCAGGGGCACGCCGTGACGAAAGCAGTGAGACACGCCAGGAATCTGGTGAGCGGTGCGAATCATTGAAACACCGAATGTTGCATCGTCCTCGTGAAGGCACGTTGGGCACAATCGCGTCCAACCGAAGCTGTCCACCATCCGCTTGGGAAGCTGTTGCAGTGCTTCATTTAACCCTGCGTGAGCGCCCTCCGTACCAAAACTGGCGCAGGTATAAATCTGGAACAGGGGCAGCAGCGTCGCTTCTTGTACGAGGCTATGCAGCGACTGGACGTCGCCGCCCGGCAGCATTCGCGTCAACCCCCCAAGATAGGGTGGGACAACGAAAGTCAGGCTGAATGGCGCGCGCTGAAAGAGATCGTTGTAGGTCTCACGCGTCGTCCGGTTACCGCTCAGCACATGATAACGGCCGACCTGCGAAACGAGGCTCTCCCCTCGGATAGCGGGTGCACACAAAGTAATCGGCTCATCCTGCGACTCAACACCTGGCGACTTCGACAGCTCAACTATCAAGATCTGATGTGCTCATAGGCAACGGGGAATTGGAAAACAGAACTGCGGGCAACGCGGGATGCATCCGCCGACAGTCAAAAGCAACGCATCGTTCAAGCACAAGTTAGAGAGCCACACTGCTGTCCGGAAATTACGCGCGTTCACGTTCCGTGGACAACACCGGAAATTGGGCAACGGAAACGCGGTCAGTAGTTCTTGGCAATAAAGTTGCGAACTGCTGCCCTTGCGTTAGAAGGCTCGCGTCGACCTAAGTATCGCCGCGTCTTCCTTTGCAGTTACGAACAGCGCGGGTTCAATCTGCTCCATCTGCTTGCCTGAAACGATAAAGTTAAGAACAGGATACCGCAGGCTTGTGGCATCCGAACGACCTGTGCCGAGTGGATCTGATTGTCGCTTCGACCCTGTATAGTCGCTCATTGCTTTTATCCGAATGTCTGTTTTGCATCGGAAAATCTCCCTCTACGGCGATAGAACAGCATGAGCGACAAGCAGCCTATGCTTCCCATCCGATTAACCCGCGCAGCGATAGAACGGGGCGAATAGGTGGCTCTTGTTCATCTTCGAGTTTCGTCCATTTTGCTTCCACTTCCTCCGGCTCTATCGCTCCGACGGAAAAGGAGTTCGTATGGGTTAGGCCGGTTTGCTCGTCCAGAAAGCCGCTCACGCGCTCGATTTCCAATTGCGCAAAATAGCGCTCGACCCTTACGTCCAGGAAAACCGTGAGATTGACAGGCACATGTTCTCCGTATCCGTTGTCTATTTGCACTGAGCCATCGGGGAAGATAGCTAGCTCACCGTGCCGTCCGGGGGTAGTCGGGTACTCCGCGTTATTCCACTTCTGCAAAGCCATTTCGAGTGCGGTACCCAGCGAAAGGCCGTTTTCGTCAAATGCTTCCTGATGGGCCGGACTGACAGTAAGGCGGAGCGGTTTGGGGGCCGAGCACGTAATCTGGAAGGCCATTGTCGTGCTGACGTATTCGCAGACAGCCGGAATAGTTGGTCGAGCGCGCCACTTATGGTCTCCAGTATCGACCGGTCGATAGAGCTCCATCTGGAGCTTCTTCGCGACGGTCTTTGCTGTCTCGGTGAACCCAGCTGGACATACGAGCACTCCCTTGTTTGCGCCAATATCACTCACCATGCCAGCAAATTCTTCCACACCCTTCACATCGACCGGCTTCTTATAGTCTTTGCAATCGATGGCAATGGTCATCGAGTATTGTCCGATGTTCTGCGTTACCAGTACGTCCACCTGGCGGTGGACTTCCGAAGTCCTGCCTTTGATTCTCACGTTGTGCTCAACCTTTGCGGCCGGTGCAAGGCTTTGCTGAATGTTCGCAACAAGGTGTTCTAAGTCGAGCCAATCCTTAGTGTTCATGGCACGTCCGACTTGCTTTGCCTCCTTCCTCTTCTTCCCCATCTTTTCCTCATGTATGCATGTGGCATATATCGATCGTGCAGACGGCTCCGCCTCGGTCTACCTTCCAACCGATTCCATTGGGGTAGGCGTGGATGTATTCCTGTTCTGCTCGACGATTGCATCCTCAATGTCAGTGTCATGGGCAAGCCCGAACTGGCTGACAGTTTCGTCTTCGCACCCAAGCCGAAGCTGGCCATTCCCGAACGCTGACCCGCGCTGCGCGCTAACTCGCTCGCCCGACCAGGACGATCGGGCGAGCGTGGACGGTGCAAACCTCGATCGATCGGTGATCACAGCAGGCGTGCGAAAGGCATAAACCAACCCGGAGCGCACCGTCTATCTGGCGAGGCGCAACAGGCACTTCCTTGACGTGGAGCGGACGGTTGCGCCATTGATGCTATAGGGCGTGTCCGCAGCGTTTCTGGCGCGGCATCTTGGCCTGCTCCGCCAGTGGGAGCTTGAGCAGTATCTGAGGAATTCCTCGCCACTGTAGAATGAGTTGCTCTGTGGCGACTCAGGCAAACGCACAATGAACACGACGATAGATAAAAATGACAACTCTTTCTGATATCAATATACGCGACCGTATCGCAGCGGGCGAACTCATCCGCAAAGGTTTGGATGCACAAGTTGGGCCCGCTTGCTACGAGCTCCGAATGGGGACCGTCTACTATGACTTGACGGAAGGCGACAAGCGAATCGATGCTGCTCCGCATGGTACGGTTCTCATCAAGCCTGGTCATCGAGTCGTACTTATAACAGAAGAGGAACTGGTTGTTCCGCTGAACATTATTGCTCGGGTGACGAGCAAGGGGTCCCTATTCAGCGTTGGACTTAGCCCAGTCAGCACGTACGCTGACCCCGGTTTCTCCGGGAACATTGGCATCGTTACGCAGAACTTGAGTGACAAGTTCATCGAGTTACCCATCGGCGAGTCGATCGCAAAAGTTGACTTCTCATTGCTCTCCAGTGAGGTTCAACGTCCATATCGCGGGCAGCATGGCTTCCAAACCCAGATTTGGCCGATTCGGCACCAACTGCAACGGACATACAATGATCTCAAGGGAGATACGCGGGTGCAGAGCGAGGTGATTGAGTCATATAAGATTCTGCCTCGCGCAACCGCAAGCGCTTTGAAGGTAATCCAGAAGAAGCAGAGAACCGTCGACGTGGCAATATTCGCGGCATTGTCTGTCAATTTCCTTGTTCTCGCGGCAGTCTCCACGAAGTACATCGACACCACCGTCTCGCTCGTCATCAACCTCGTTTCCACAGCACTTGTGGGGGCGTTCGCGTGGATTTCACGCATCAAGGAGTAAGTGATGGACTTGAAACAGATTTCGGACATGCAGTTGAGTATGGACGAGCGCCACGGTTTTCCGGTCAAATTCGATAATGCTAGTGACATGTATGCCCAACTGACGAGGGACTTGGTCGGACTTTTTGGGGAAATTGGTGAGTTCGCTAATATCGTAAAAAAGGTAAACATCAAGTTAGATCGACCTCAAGACTATGTTTTTGATCTTGATTCTGCTAAGGATAACCTCTCCGAAGAATTGATCGACAGCCTCATATATATCATTCGAATTGCCGCAATGTTGGGGATCGATCTCGAAAGCGAGGTTGTCAAAAAGATTCGATTTAATGAATCGCGTTATGCACAACTTCGAAAACAATAGGAAGTACTTTTTTCTCGCCGTCAACACGGGCTTCGTCGCGACCGGGGGTGCTCCCGACGCGAGATGCAGAGATTTCTACCGCGCGCGAAGTGGAAACGGACTCCACTGCGCGATAGTTGGAAACGTCGTGACTCCAAGTGGCGCAGGCAGCAACGAGGTCTGTGCGCGAATATCGGAAGCAATTGAATGGCGTGACCTGGCGGACGCGATTGCGGACGAAGGAGCAATAGCCGGAATACAATTGGCTTCCGCTTGGCCGACGTACCGCGGAATGACGCGATTCGTTCCTAATCGCGGAGAGGATCCAATAATAGAGTACCGCAAAGTCGCAGCCAGCATATCGAGAGAAGCTGTTGATGCTGCATTTGACGGTATCTATCGCGGTACGGAAATAGCTGTTAAGGCGGGATATCGCCATGTGCAGATACATGCTGCACATGGGTATCTTTTTAATCTGCTTATTGACCCGCTTTTTTCTTGTTATGCCGATATTTCAGCGAAAAAAATCCGTCGGTGGGCACACGAACTCAAGTCCATGGGAGTCGAGACTTCCATCAGGTTCTCGATGTTGACAGGGGATGCGGTACTCGATGAAGCGCGTGGACATGAGCTAGTGGATCATATTGCGTCTTTACCAGTTGACTACATTGACGTATCGGCTGGTTTCTACAACATCAATAAACGCCTTATTTATCCATCAACGCCGCAGTTGCTCTCAGAAAGAATTGCTGCAACGTTGGAGTTTGCCCAGCGCCATCGAGACGTGCAAGTCATCCTATCCGGCAGATCGTCTTACGCTTGGAATGAGTCGCTTCGATCCAATGTGCATATCGGGATCTGCCGCGATCTCATCGCCAATCCGAATTTTTTGCGTGAGCGCACAGGAGGCTGCACACTGTGTATGAAGTGTCATTACTACTCGCGCGGAGAATCACATCTGACATGTGGCCGATGGAACGACGGCAGCTCAAACGAGGCCAAAGACGCTCAAGATTGATAACGTAGATTACTTGCCACGAGTGAGATGAACTCACCTAGCCGACAAAGTTTCACTCCATATCGAGCAGTTGCTCCCTGAGCACGTGACGCGACAGTCGCGAAAGCATGCCGAGACCTCCTGCCGGCAAAGCAGGAACGTCGGCTGTCTGAGGCGGGCGAGCACTTTTAGGCGGTGGCACCGAGGCGTCGTCTAGACACCGACGGGCGGAGGCTCGATACGCATCCATCCGGGCGAAATATTATCCGGGCTCGACGTCGGTGATATTTCGTCCGGCTCAACGTCGCCGTAGTCGAATGTGAGGTCCCTTCCATTCCAAATAAGCTCAGCTTTCACACCAGATTCATCGCTCGTCAGCAGGACACCGCCTTCGTCCGCGACGCCAGTGCTACGTGTCGCATGTCCTGCGGGTTGCGCTGTCTCCAAGGTGCGAAAATTGAAACGAGTCCATACCCGAATGTACATATTGAGGTGAATATAGAACACCAGCGAATGGACATCGTTGCGAAGAATGCCTGGCCTGGGACTAACGGAAACCAGCAGGTCACGATAGTCGAGAGCGACCACCTCATTGTCAAACGCGAGGCGCGACGTCGCCGTCATCGTTACATTGGCAAGTAGTCTGTTGTGGAAATCCTCTGTCACTTGCTTAAACAGAGTGCCGTCGCGGTCCATAAACTGGTGGACAGCTTCTTCAAGCCGAACCTGTGCGGCCTGATTTCGAGCGTCGGCGCTATCGTTAATAATGGCCAATGCGTCTGCGAGGTCATCGACATAGTGGAGTCGCCCGTTGTCGCAATTTTTACAGAATCTGTCCCAGTCTCCGTCGTTAGACACCATGAGAATGCTCCTCCCTGTTTCTTCGGCCCAGCTCTTTAAGCTAAGCAATGCTATGGCATCAGGGAACTCACTCTTTTTATTACCGCTCTTCTCGAACGGTGGCACCGCCGTAAAGTACATGTCCAAGAGGTCAGCGATTTTGATGCTATCCGGACGGACGACTTCAGCACGAGTGTCTTCAATGAACTCATCAGCCTCTCGTTCGGCTAGCTCATCAGGAGGCGGAAGGTTATCAATCTCTTCGCTTAGCTCATGCAGCGACGCTGAATTGGTGAGATAACGCGTCGCGTGTCGACGGACAGAACGCAGCTTCTCAAGTCGATCGGTGTGCGCCCTCGCGATGTGGGCTTTTGCCTCTCGTAAAACCACCTCTGATAGCAATACGTGAAAATGGGCGCCGGCGAATTGCTGCAACTGGCCAACTAACCCACCCGTGAACGAGCACTGATTGCTATCCACCACGTTTGTATCGATTGTGATGGCGCTAATGGCGCCGGTTCTGACCAGCCCAGACAGTCGCTGGAACTCTGCCTTGGATACACTCATTACAACCCTCGCGTGTGAAATAGCTGTGTTCCATGCCCTCCCAATCAGTCCTCTGCGTTCCAGGGCCCCCAGACATCGGCGGTGCTCGGCAGGATCAGCAAACTTAGCGTGCCGTATTGCTCCGAAGCGATTTTCATTTCCCGCAACTTTGTGTCTGCATGTGCTTTGGGAAACCAGACGTTCGCGGGTACCGACACGCCATCAAGTTCGCGCACGACATTTGTGTCGGCTGCGAGCGATCGACTCGGCAACTCGTTTGTGCGGCCTCGTGTACGAAAGAAAGCGCCGGCCTGACGGGCGGCATCACTGGAGCTGGCCCATCGGATAAATCCGTCGTTGGACGCGACTAGTAGCGCTTTTTTTTCGGTAGCGCTAATCCAGCGAAGGGCGGCGGCAGTTAGTGATACGCCGTACGCCTCGGCGCATTCGGCGATTTTCCTGAATGGGTCGTCATTTGCAATGCGGGGCTTGAAATCATCCAGCGGCATCAGCAAATTCGCTGCGAATAGATCCGCCTCTGTCTCGATGTTCCGGTCGGCTGATTGCCAGTCGTCGATATCGTTGCCGGTACACATGAACTCCGTCTTTAACGTCCTATGGACTACGTAGTGACCGAGCTCGTGTGCGAGGGTAAAACGGATGCGGCCCTCCGAAGACAATGCGTTGTTATACACAATCGCCCAGCCCTTACCGGATCCAAGAGTGGTCAAGCATCCGTCGAATCCCTGGATATTGGCACCGTGGACCTTTGCAACCGGATCATTCCAGTGAAACACCTCATGACAGTGTTTTGCGAGCGACTCGACGTCCACGGGAAATCGCTGTCCGCCATGAACATTGCTGAACTCATTTAGCAGCTTGGTTAGACGGAACGCTGCCTTGAACGGCGTCAATGCACTGTCGCTCATATCATTTTTTTAGGGCATCGAGGATTTTTCGAAGTTGCTCCTTCGCCCCCACGTCCAGCTTCTGATAGTTCCGATAAAACGCCTCGTCCAGATGCCGCTGCTCGGGAATGCGGACGTCATCCTCGATGAAAAAGTTGGCGCTCACTCCCAGTGCATCTGCCAATGCCGCCAATTTTTCTGCCGACGGACGTTGCGATTCGCGGTTCTCTAGCTCCCACAGATAACTTTTGCTCAATTTGGCTTCCGCCGCGAGCGCCTCAAGGGTCAGGTTCTTTCCCTTACGCAACTCGCGAATTTTTTCGCCGAGTCGAGTGGCCATAACGTGCTCCTTCGATGACTGAGACCAAATGTACCACGGCTCCGAACTTTTTTTGAGGTTTTGCCGTTGACTTTCGCGATGAAACCCCACAGACTCAACAATAATTCGGTATACCGGATTTTTTATCGTGATGACGGTGGCATGGTAGCCGTCTTCTAACTTGTGTCTCGCCCCGACGGGCGAACGTTATGGCAAGGAGCGGCGCATGGCAACAAAACATTTTCCCAAGGGGCTTGATGGTCGGCAGCGGGACGCCAATGGCGAAATCCGTCAGAAGCGTGATGACACGCTTGTCAAGACTCTCAGGCAGACGTATGGCGACGATTTCGCGAAGGGCACGCCTGGGCACACCAAGCTTAAGACGGTCCTTCAGCGCGAGGGTGCGGACTCGCTGAGTGACTTGCTTAAGAAGAAGGGAACGGTTTGACGCCGGTAACTGGTCGGGTAGTACCCGACCAGTTACCGGAAAAAAATTGACAACAAGTTTTGAAATTTATGTAAGATGTTTTCTACATATTGTAGGTTGGCCTGTAGCGGGTACTAGATGTAGACCGTCGCTGGACCGGGAAAGTAGGTTCGGTACGACACCAGGCGTGGATTGTTGAAGTACCGAACTTCATTTACTGAACTGTGAGCCGGCTAACGGCCGGATAGGAACCGATATGACTGAACATGAACAGCAGCACGGACACGAGAGCCGGATCGTCGAGGAACTCAAGGAGGCTGTCGTCGCGCTGGAAGAGGACGTCGTCGTCCTTGAAGAGCTGATCGATCTTGAGGCGTGGGCGAAAGCGAATAAGGAGCCGAAGCGGGCGAAGCGTTATCGTCTTCGCATTGACAAGGAATACGAGGTCGTCGAGGTTCACTCCATGACCGGGCGTCAAATCCTCGCGCTGGTTAGGAAAACTCCCGAGACCTATTTGCTTTCGCAAAAGTTTCGCGGAGGGCGCGTCGAGCCGGTCAAGGCAGACGAGACTGTCGAATTCCACCGGCACCAGATCGAGCGGTTTCAGACGCTGGCGCTCGATCCTACCGAAGGTTGAAGATCCATGCGCCGCGCATTCCAACTCGCCGAAGAAGATGAAGAGTGCTTGACCGCGCGTGGTCTCGCATGGGAAGCCGTCACCGAGAACTGTGTGAAGTGGCTCGTTTTTCCCGAATATCCCATCATCGAAGGATATAACCACCGCACGGTAAGTGCGGCGCTGCGGATCCCGCCGTCCTATCCCGACGATCAGATCGACATGATCTTTTTCAGTCCGGCGCTGGCGCTCCAAATCGGAAGGCCGATAGCCAACCTCACCACGCTAGTGCTGGATGGAAAGCAGTATCAGCAGTGGTCCCGGCACCGGACACCGGCAAACCCCTGGCGGCCGGGTTTAGATAATGTTTGCACCCATCTCCTGCAAGCGGACAGCTGGCTCGAGAAGGAAGTAAAAAAATAAAGGGTGCACACGATGCGAATCAAACTTAGGCTCACTCAAACGTATCACTCCGCGCTCAAGGCACATCTGCTTCCGGGCGATGGCCTGGAAGCAGTCGCCGTAGCGCTTTGTGGCCGACGAAGGGGCGACGCGGACCATTGCTTGACGATACAGTCCCTCGTTCCTATCCCCTACGATGAATGCAAGGTTCGTCAGCGGGATCGCGTGACCTGGTCCACGCAATGGCTCGTGCCATTGCTTGAAAAGGCTTCTCGACGGGATCTCGGAATACTGAAAATACATAGTCATCCGGGCGGTTTTCGCGATTTCTCGTCGATCGATGACGAAGCCGACAAGGATCTTTTCAATTCCGTCTTTGGATGGACCGATAGCACTTTTCCGCATGCGAGCGCCGTTATGCTGCCCGACGGCTCCATGTTCGGGCGCGCTATCCAGCCTGACGGTTCTTTCCAGCCGATCGATTCAATACTCGTGCCCGGAGACAATCTCCATTTTTGGACTGCGGAGCAAGGCGGCTCAGTTCCCTCATTTGCCAAACGCCACGCGCAGTTGTTCGGTGCAGGAACAACGCGGCGCCTGCGCGAAATGTCCGTTGCTGTAGTAGGTTGTTCGGGAACGGGAAGTCCCGTCATCGAACAACTGGCGCGCTTGGGGATTGGGCGACTTGTCATTGTGGATTCGGATCACGTTGAAGACAAAAATCTGAACCGTATCCTCAATGCAACCCGCGAGGACGCCTATCTTCGCCGTCCGAAAGTTGAAGTCATGGCGCGGGCGATAGCGGCAATGGGCTTCGGCACAGAACTCGAGATCATTGCTGATGATCTTGCGACTCCACGCGCCATCAGGGCGGTTGCCGCATGTGATGTTGTGTTCGGATGCATGGACGGCGTGGAGGGTCGCCATCTCCTCAATCGCCTGGCAGCATTCTATGTATTGCCGTACTTCGATCTCGGGGTCAAGCTTGAAGCGGATGGTCAAGGCAGCGTCAGCGAGGCGTGCGGTGCTGTTCATTACATCCGCCCGGACGGATCAACGCTTTTGGACCGGAAGGTGTATACGGCGGCGCAACTCAAATCTGCTGGACTGAAGCGTACGGATCCCAAGGCGTATCGCGAGCAGGTGAAGGTGGGATATATAAAGGGCGTCGCCGAGGACCGGCCCGCGGTCATTAGCATCAATATGCAGATGGCAAGTACGGCGGTAAACGAATTTCTGGCGCGACTTCACCCCTATCGGTACGACGATAACGCGGAGTTTGCGGTCGTGAGAAAAAGTTTTATCCAGGGTGCGGATTACAGGGAAACGGAAGGGCCGTCGTCCGGCACATTTACCGCTTACGTCGGAAAGGGAGATATCCGTCCGCTGCTTTCGATGCCTGAATTAAGCGAGGCGGAGGACGTATCTTGAACACAGCTGCGGAGGTTTTACGCAGGCTCTGGTCGGCGCTGCTGTTTTTTCCGCGCCGGCTCGCTGCATTTTGGCCGGCTTCCAGGCCGAGACTGATTCGCTACGTTAAGGTCGAGGACTTTCCGGAGACGCTCGAGTCAGCGAGGGTCTACCTCGCCGGCGAGGGAACCAATCTTTGGGGCGCAGCCATGATCTGCCCGTGCGGATGTGGAGAAGTGATAGAGCTGAATCTGCTGAAGCAAGCGCGGCCTTGCTGGAGTGCGGAAGAGCACCCAGATGGGACTATCAGCCTCGTACCGTCGGTCTGGCGTCAGAGAGGGTGCAGAAGTCACTTCTTTTTGCGCCGCGGAGGTATTGAATGGTGCTAGCGGATCGATGCCTAGGCATTGAGGTAAACGATGCGCTTGAGGTGGCCGAACAGACAGAGGTTTGAAACAAACTTGCCGGACGGCGGTCGGTCACTGCCCGACCATCTCCCGCCGTTCGCCATTGCGCGCAGAGAGACCCTCAAACGGCGGCGTCACACAAATAACTGGCCTTCGCTTACCCACGGTGTAGGTCGCGTCGTCGGGCCGGAGTTGCCGGTCGCTCATGGGCGCTTGGGGTGGCTGCTATAGGCTGCTGAACGGCCACCCCAAGCAAATATTCGCGACCAACTTGTCGCTCGCCGATTGCGATCCTTGAGAGCGAGCAGCGGTACAGGCTGCAGTTCGCGACTTTATTGTCAGTTAAAGCCAGTCAGTCTACGAGACCAAACATAATTGGAAATAACCATACATTATTGGCAAAGACCAAACATAATTGGAAACTATCATTAAGCACGACCGCCGACAGGAATCTTCCCCCTCACTCCACCGTCACGCTCTTCGCCAAATTCCTAGGCTTATCCACATCCGTCCCTCTCGCACAAGCCGTGTGATAAGCCAGCAATTGCAGCGGCACGACATGAAGAATGGGCGAGAGCAACCCATAATGCTCAGGCATCCGAATCACGTGAATCCCATCCTCGCTAACAATCCGGGTATCCGAATCCGCAAAGACATAAAGCTCGCCCCCACGCGCCCGAACCTCTTGCATATTCGACTTCAGCTTCTCCAGCAGCGTGTCATTCGGAGCCACCGTCACCACCGGCATAGCCTCCGTCACCAGTGCCAACGGCCCATGCTTCAACTCCCCAGCCGGATAAGCCTCCGCGTGAATATAAGAAATTTCCTTAAGCTTCAGCGCGCCCTCCAGCGCGATCGGATAATGCAATCCACGTCCGAGAAACAGCGCATTCTCCTTGCGTGAAAACTCTTCCGACCACGCAATAATCTGCGGCTCCAGCGCCAGCACGCTATTCAGCGCCGAAGGCAAATGCCGCAACTGCGTCAGATAACCCGCTTCCTGCTTTTCACTCACATGCCCGCGCAACGTCCCAAGCGTGACAGCGAGCACAAACATCCCGACTAATTGCGTAGTAAATGCCTTAGTCGACGCCACGCCAATCTCAGTCCCCGCGCGCGTCAAAAACGCGAGCTTCGTCAATCGAACCATCGCGCTGGAAGCCACATTGCAAAGCGCCAAGGTATGTTTATGCCCAAGCGCCTGCGCATGCTTCAACGCGGCCAGCGTATCCGCAGTCTCGCCCGACTGCGAAATCACCACGACCAACGCCCGCGGATTCGGCACCGATTCCCGATATCGATACTCACTCGCAATCTCAACTTGCGTCGGAATCTTCGCAACCGATTCAAGCCAGTACTTCGCCGTCATCCCCGCATACGAACTCGTGCCGCACGCGAGAATGAGCACGCTGTCGATATCGGCGAAAACTTCAGCCGCATCCGCCCCGAATAACTCAGCCGAGAACCGATCGGTTTGAGGAATGGTGTCTGTAATAGCGCGCGGCTGCTCGAAGATTTCCTTCTGCATGAAGTGTCGATACGGCCCAAGCTCAACCGCGCCGCCATACGCCGCGACCACGCGCACTTCGCGCTCGGCAGGCATTCCATCGCGATCGACAATTTTGATGCCATCCAGCGTGATCTCGACCACATCGCCTTCATCGAGGAACGCAAACCGATCGGTGCTGCCGGCGAGCGCGAGCGCATCGGAGGCGAGAAAGTTCTCGCCATTACCCACGCCCACAACCAGCGGCGACCCCTGCCGCGCGCCGACAACCGTATGCGGCTGATCCTTGTGGACCACCGCAATGGCGTACGCGCCATGCAATTCCTTCACGGCATCACGCACGCTTTGGAACAGATCGCCGCGATACATGCTGTGGATCAAATGCGCAATAACTTCGGTGTCCGTCTGCGATACAAACTCGTAGCCCTTTCCACGCAGCATGGTCCGCAAGGTCTCATAGTTCTCAATGATCCCGTTATGCACAAGCGCCAACTCGTTACGCGAAGAGATGGGATGCGCGTTGTCGGTAATGGGCGCGCCATGGGTCGCCCATCGAGTATGCGCAATGCCGGTGACGCCTTCCAGGCGCGTATCGCGGACCTGATCGGCGAGATCGGCCACGCGCGCCACGCTGCGCGCGCGCTTCGGTTCGCCATCGGCAATCACGGCTACGCCGCAGGAATCGTAGCCGCGATATTCCAGCCGCCGCAAACCTTCAACCAGCACCGATACGATGTTACGTTGCGCTACCGCGCCCACAATTCCGCACATGGCGTCGTCCTTTCCAGATTGTTTTTAATCGCTCGAAAACGCCAGGCGCTCGCCACCAGGGCGCGCGCTTAAGCATGCGAGCACTCGCTATTTGTTCAGGTTTTCTTCACAGGCCGTACGTAATCGCTCTTGCTCACCTGGGTTTTTTCGTTCAACACGAGCTGACCTTCCGCGACATCCTTCCAGACGGTCGTCCCGGCCGCGATGGACGCGCCGCGCCCCACGCGCACCGGAGCGACGAGTTGGGTATCGGAGCCGACGAACACGTCGTCCTCGATCACCGTACGGAACTTGTTCGCGCCATCGTAATTACAGGTGATCGTGCCCGCGCCGATATTCACGCGCGCGCCAATATCCGAGTCGCCGATATAGCTCAAATGGTTCGCCTTCGACCCGCGCCCGAACACCGCGTTTTTCACTTCGACGAAGTTGCCCACATGCGCTTCGTCGCCGAGCACCGCGCCCGGCCGCAAACGCGCATACGGTCCAAGCACGACGTTCGCGCCGGTCGTGCCGCCTTCAATATGCGTGAACGCGTCGATCCGGGTGCCCGCGCCAATCGACGCATCGCGGATCACGCAATTCGGGCCGACGGTCACGTTATCCTCCAGGGTCACATTGCCTTCGAAGACGCAATTCACGTCGATGGACACATCGCGTCCACAGGTCAGCGTGCCGCGCACATCGATGCGCGCGGGGTCCAGCAGCGTGACGCCGGCAACCAGCAACGCCTCGGCAACATTGCCCTGATGAATCCGTTCGAGTTCGGCGAGTTGCTGCTTGCTGTTCACGCCGAGCGTTTCCCACTCTTCATCGGGTTGCGCCGTGACGATTTCAACGCCCGATTCGAGCGCGCGCTCGACGACGTCGGTGAGATAGAACTCGCCTTGCACGTTGTCGTTTTTAAGCGATGCTAGCCATTCGCCCAACTGCGCGGTCGGCGTAATGACAATGCCCGTATTGATTTCGGCGATCGTCAACTGGCCGGCATTGGCGTCTTTTTGCTCGACAATGCACTGCACGGCGCCGGTCGGATCGCGCACGATGCGGCCGTACCCGGTCGGATCGTCCAGCGTGACCGTCAGCACGCCGTACCGGCCACCAGACGCGGCATCGGCCAGGCGCTGCAGCGTGCTGACGCGCGTGAGCGGCACATCGCCGTAAAGAATGAGCGTAGGCACGGAAAGGTCGAGCAGCGGCAGCGCTTGCTGGACGGCGTGGCCGGTGCCCAGTTGTTGATCCTGCACGGCGAACTGGACATCGGGGGCGCCGACTGCTTTCTGAACCTGTTCCGCCCCGTGTCCGATCACGACGACAAGCCGCGTGGGCGTGAGCGCGCGAGCGACATCGAGGACATGAGAGAGGAGCGGCCGGCCAGCCAGGGGATGAAGGACTTTCGGCAAGGCGGAACGCATGCGCTTGCCCATGCCTGCCGCCAAAATAACAATGTTCATGGCGTCAGCTTCGTTGAAGTATTTGGAGCCGCCAATATAACACGCGCTGGGAGGCGGAAAAACCCGGCGCGGCCTTGCTCAGCAATGCTTCTGCGGGGTTTTCGGCCCGGCTTCAAATATCATCGAACTGAACAATCGATATGGTCTGCGACGTTGACTCCGTCGAACACGGGTCTTCATCGAACGCGATATCACCAGCCGGGTCCGCCACGCCCGTCGCGCGCAATCCGCCGAACGGAAACAGCTTGTGATCCATCAAATGCGAAGGCACGACATTCGACAGCGCGTTGAACATATTTTCCACGCGGCCGGGGAAACGCTTTTCCCAATCGCGGATCAGCGCTTTCATTTCTGCGCGCTTCAGGTTCGGCTGGCTACCGCACAGGTTGCACGGAATGATCGGGAATTCGCGCAACTCGGCGAACTTCTCCAGATCTTTTTCCCTCGCGTAAGCAAGCGGCCGGATCACGATGTTTTTACCATCGTCGGACTGCAGTTTCGGGGGCATGCCTTTCAGCTTGCCGCCATAGAACATATTCAGCAGCAGCGTCTGCAAAATATCGTCGCGATGATGCCCAAGCGCAATCTTCGTTGCCCCGAGTTCACCCGCCACGCGATACAAAATCCCGCGCCGCAATCTCGAACAAAGCGAACACGTCGTCTTGCCTTCCGGCACCAGCCGCTTGACGATGCTGTACGTATCCTGATTCTCGATATGAAACGGGATATCCAGCTTGCTCAAATACTCGGGCAGCACATGCTCCGGAAACCCCGGCTGCTTCTGATCGAGATTCACCGCGACGATGTCAAAGTTGATCGGCGCGCGTTCGCGCAGCCGCATCAGCAATTCGAGCATCGCGTACGAATCCTTTCCGCCGGACAGGCAGACCATGACCTTGTCGCCGTCCTCGATCATGTTGTAATCGGTGACCGCCTCACCCACCTGACGCGCCAGCCGCTTGAACAATTTGTTGTTCTCGTAGGCCTGCTTCTGCTCGCGGCGTGTCAGCGGCTCGCGCATCGTCGGGGCGGATGCCAATTCCTGAACCACCGGCGCTTCCGTTTCCGTTAGCGAACTCATGCTGTCACCTCTTTGATGCGAAAGACTTCGACGCCCACGGCATCGCAGTCCGGATAAACGTCGGGTTTTTCTGTGGAAACCGCCACCGCGCGCACATTCGGATGCGCCAATAAAGCAGCGGCGACGTCATCGCAGAGTGTTTCCTGCAAATGGATATGCCCGCGTCCCACGCGCTTGGCGATGGTCGAGCGCATGAAATCGTAGTCGACAACTTCGCGCAGCTTGTCCTCAGTCGGCGTCGATAACGCCAGCGGCACGAACAATTCCACGTTGATCACCACACGCTGCTCGCCCTGTTTTTCGAAATCGTGCACGCCAATGTTGATGCGCACTTCGTAGTTGCGCAGGAAAAGCCGCCGGCAATCGGCCAGCCGGGGATGCGAAAGTGCGGCAAGCATGGTGATGTCCTGGTGATTCAGACTCTGATTAACTTACTAAGATTGACGCACTGGGATTGACAACTAAACGCCGCCGCCCGGGGCGCGGCCCGTCGTCAAAAACATAATGTCGCGTGGCGATGGCACGAGATGCTGCCCGCCATCGACTACCAGTGTTGTACCCGTCACGCCTGAAGCGTCGGCGAGATAACAGGCCGCTGCAACCACGTCCTCCACGCGTGAAGCCCGGCCCAACGGCGTCACCTTGTGCGCGGCCTCGAACTCGGCCGGCGTCATATCCGCCGACGGCAGCGTGAGGCCCGGCGCCAGCCCGACCACGCGCAACTTCGGCGCAAGCCCCTGAGCGAGCGCGACAGTCGCGCTTTCGAGCGCCGCCTTGGTCAGCGTGTACGACAAATAATCGGGATTCATGTTGTACAGCTTCTGGTCGAGCACGTTGATGACGCAAGCGCGCCCGGTTTCACCGTCGGCGTCAGCATCCGGCGTGGCGTCATACAGCGCGCGCGCCAAGGCCAGTGGCGCGCCAACGTTGATCGCCATCATCTCGAGCAGGCGCGGGTAGCTGAAGTCGCGCGCCGTATCTTCGACAAAACTCGACGCGTTGTTCACCACGCAAAGCAGACCACCCAACGCGTCGATACACGCCGGCACCAGCCGCGCCACGTCGCTTTCCACGCCAAGATCCGCACGCAGCGCAACCGCGCGGCGGCCAAGGGCGCGTATCGACTGGACGACTTCCTGCGCTTCGCCCTCAGAACCGCCAAAATGCACGGCGACGTCCCAGCCGCGCGCGGCGAAACCGAGCGCCAGCCCACGGCCGATGCGTTTTGCCGCGCCGGTGATCAGCACCACGCGGGCTTTCGGCGCGGAAAAATCTGGAGAAGTGGACGGAGAAACGCTCATTTACAATGCCGGAATGAATCCAAAAGCTCACGAATCCGACAGTTTACCTGTTCCCGGCCCCGACGCGCTCGCGCAGTCCGAGGCGTTGACCGGTCGCATCCGCGCGGAAATCGCGTCGGCGGGCGGCTGGCTGCCGTTCAGCCGGTATATGGAACTCGCGCTTTACGCGCCCGGCCTCGGCTATTACACCGGCGGGTCGATGAAATTCGGCAAACGCGGCGACGATGGCAGCGACTTCGTCACCGCGCCGGAAATGTCGCCGTTGTTCTCGGCCACGCTGGCACGGCCGGTTGCGCAGGCGTTGCGCGATAGCGGCACGCGCAATCTGATGGAATTCGGCGCGGGAACCGGGAAACTCGCCGCCGGCTTGCTGAACGCGTTGAAAGCGCTCGACGTTCCCTTCGATACCTACGCAATCGTCGATTTATCGGGGGAATTGCAGGACCGTCAGCGAGCGACGATAGAAGCCGACGCGCCCGAGCTGGCATCTAAGGTGACATGGCTCAGCGCATTGCCGGAGAATTTTGAAGGCGTGGTGATCGGCAACGAAGTGCTCGACGCGATGCCGGTGCGCCTGGTCGTGCGCAAACTTGGCGTATGGCACGAGCGCGGCGTGTCGTGGATGAACAACCGTTTCGCGTTCGACGACAAACCCTTGTTAGCGGCGCTCGACGACCCGCTGCTGGCCGAAATAGATGCCACTATCGATGAAGTCAACGACGAGCCGTTCATCGAATATTTGAGCGAGACGCACGAAGCGGCGCTGGCTTTCACGCGCACCATTTGCACGATGCTCACGCGCGGCGCGGCGTTTTTTATCGATTACGGCTTTCCGCGGCGCGAGTTCTATCACGCTCAGCGCGCGCAAGGCACGCTCATGTGCCATTACCGGCATCGGTCGCACGGCGATCCGTTCTTGTATCCCGGGTTGCAGGACATCACGGCGCACGTGGAGTTTTCGGGGATCGCGGAGGCCGGCACGGACGCGGGCGCCGATCTGCTCGGTTTTACGTCGCAAGCGCGTTTCCTGATGAACGCGGGCATTACCGATACGCTTTCCGACCTCGATCCATCGGACGTCCGGCGCTTTCTGCCCGCTGCGAACGCGGTTCAGAAGTTGTTATCGGAGGCGGAAATGGGCGAATTGTTCAAGGTGATTGCGTTCTCGCGCGGTATCGACGACACGCTCGCCGCGTTCTCGTCCGGCGATCGTTCACATACCTTATGACATCATGATCCGCTGGGTACTCACCACGTTCATTGCGTTGTCGATTCTCTCGGCGTGTTTGCCGTGGATGAAGAAACTCGGCATTGGCAGGTTGCCCGGTGATTTCACGCTGCGCCTGTTTGGACGGGAATATCCGTTCCCGTTCATGTCGACTATTTTGCTGTCGATCGTGCTTTCGCTGCTCGCGCGAATGCTTTAACTCACAGCACCGCTTCCACCGCCGCCACACGCGCGGCGTGAACCGCGTCCTTGATCTTGCCCGGCTCGTTCGCGTACTGCTGCGCGACGGCGCCGGCATCCACCGCGCGCGCCGCCACCAGCGCTTCACGCAAACGCTCCGCCTGCGGATACGGCTGCTGACTTAAACCGAGCCGGCCGCGGGCATCGGAGACACAGGCTTGCAGCGCTTCAGCAAAACGCGCGGGCTTGCGCAACGCATCGCATCGCTCGAACAAACGCACCAGCGCCGCCGCCCCAAACTCCATCACCCGATGGATATTCCCATGCTCACGCGCCACCAGCAGCGCGAGATCGCGGCATTCGTTCGGCACGCGCAAACGCTCGCACAACGGCTTTAGCAGATCGACGCTACGCCCTTCATGACCTATGTGACGCGGCAGGATATCGTCCGGCGTGGTCGCCTTGCCGAGATCATGCGTCAGCGCAGCGAAGCGAACCGGCAGCGTGTAACCGTGCGCCGCCGCGTAGTCCACGACCATCATCACGTGCACGCCGGTATCGACTTCCGGATGATAGTCGGCACGTTGCGGCACGCCCCACAGCGAATCCACCTCCGGCAAAATCCGCACGAGCGCGCCGCATTCGCGCAGCACCTCGAACATCCGCGACGGCGTCTTTTCCATCAGGCCACGCGACACTTCCTGCCACACACGCTCGGGCACGAGCGCATCGACTTCGCCGTCCGCGACCATGCGTTTCATCAGCGCGAGCGTTTCGTCGGCGATCGTAAAATCCGCGAACCGCGCCGCAAATCGCGCGATACGCAGAATCCGCACCGGATCTTCGATAAACGCATCGCCCACATGCCGGAACACGCGCGCTTCGAGATCGGCGCGGCCATTGAATGGATCGATGACCGGTCCGGTCAGCTCGCCGTCCGGGCGCACTTCACGCGCCATGGCGTTCACGGTCAGATCGCGGCGCGCGAGATCTTCTTCGAGCGTCACGTCGGGCGCGTAGAAAAACTGAAAGCCGTGATATCCCGCCGATGTCTTGCGCTCAGTCCGCGCGAGCGCATATTCCTCGTGGGTTTGCGGATGCAAAAACACGGGAAAATCCTTGCCGACGGGTTTAAACCCTTTCGCCGTCATTTGCTCCGGCGTCGCGCCGACCACGACGTAATCGCGGTCCTGAACCGGCAGGCCGAGCATGTCATCGCGGATCGCGCCGCCCACAGCGTAAATGTTCATCGCTCGTTCCGTGCGCCTTCGATCCACTCGGCGACGTGAGGCAGTGCCGTGATGTAGGCGGCGTAGACGAGCGCCGTTTCGCTCAGCTTGGGCGCGTAAGAATTGAAGCGCATGACGACAGGCGCGAACATCGCGTCGGCTATGCCGAATTCCTTGCCAAATAAGAACGGGCCGCCGTGCTGACTAATGCAAGCGCGCCAGATCAAGTCGATCCGTTTGACGTTCGCCAACGTGCCCGCCGTGAACTCCAGACCGAAGGTTTGCCGCTGGATATTCATCGACATCTGTTCGCGCAGATCGGCGAAACCCGCGTGCATTTCCGCGCTGATACTGCGGGCGTGCGCTCGCGCAGAGGCATCGCGCGGCCACATGGCGTGCTGCGGGAAAAGCTCGGCCAGCGTCTCCATGATCGCGACCGATTCCCACACGGCGTCGCCGGCATCGGTCACGAGGCAAGGCACTTTCCCCGATGGCGAATGCGCGAGGATATTCGCGCTGGAATCTGGCCGCGCGAGGCGAATCATTACTTCCTCGAACGGAATGCCGAAGTGCTTGAGCACGAGCCACGGCCGCATGGACCACGACGATACATTCTTGTCACCAATAACGAGTTTCATCGCGAATATCTTAGTTAAAGCGCTGCTTGGGGAACACCACGTTCAACGCCCGGCGGACGCGCGAAACGTGTTGAAACGCGAACGCGTCGATGAACCCGTGAGGTACATCGGCGCAATCGCTTCAATGCTCGCCGGTTCTTCAATACCGAGTTCCGGCGCCATCGGCCCGCTGGCGACCGCGGGGGTTTTCATCGAATCGAGATTATCGCGCGACATCATGGGTTCGCCAGGCGCGAGCTCAAGCGACATTGCCTGAAGGCGGCCAAGGCTGTCAGGCAAACGAATGATCTTCGCGTTCTTGCCGATCGCCGCGCCGCTGAAGCGCACAAGTTCTTCGAGCGTGTACACCGTCGGTCCGGCAAGTTCATACACACGGCCGCTGGCGGCATCGAGATCGAGCACGTTGGCGAAGGCCTTGGCGACATCGCCGACGAAAATCGGCTGGATCTTTGCTTGCGAACACGCCAGCGGAATCACCGGAAAGATCCGTTCGAGAAACGCGAACTGATTCAGGAAGTTGTCTTCGGGGCCAAACACCACGGATGGACGAAAAATGGTGGTCGCCAGATTCGATTCGCGCACGGCTTTTTCGCCGTCGCCCTTTGAGCGGAGATACATGCTCGGCCCTTTCGAATCTGCGCCAAGCGCGCTCATGTGGATCAAGCGCCGCACGCCTTTCGCCTGACACGCGGCCACGATCTTGCCCGGCAACTCGAAGTGCGCCTTGGCGAATTGTGGACCGTAAGGATCGCCGCGCTTGCCGTGCAAAATGCCGACGAGGTTGATCACGGCATCGGCTTGAGAGACGAAGGCCGCAAGCTGGACGGGATCGTAGACGTTCGTTTCGATCACATCCACGGGCAGCAGCGTCAGATGCGCCGCATTTTCGCGGCGCCGCGTGGCGATGCGCACGTTCTTGCCGAGCTCGACAAGCGCATTCACCAGATGACTGCCGATAAACCCCGATCCGCCGATCAACGCAATGGTTTGATGCCGCATGTTCGCCTCCAAAAGTGGCGGTCCGCGAAAGCGTCATGGCGGCGGCGCCGCGCGTGACTTTCGACTGACCGTGACCGTATTGACCGGAAAGCGAAACGCGCGGCGAGTCGGTTTGCAGGCCGCTTACGGCGCGATATAACCGAGGCGCGCTTTCAGCGATTGCGGGCGGCCTTCGAACAGCGCCGCGTAATACACGGTGTTCGACAGCACGTTCTTGACGTAATCGCGGGTTTCGGTGAACGGAATGGTTTCAGCAAAAATCGCGCCCTCTACCGGTGCGCCGAGCGTGGAACGCCATTGCGTCGGGCGTCCCGGGCCGGCGTTGTAACCGGCGGTGGCGAGGACGGCGGAATCGTCGAACTGGTTGTAGACCATCGCCAGATAATTCGTGCCGAGCAGGATGTTCGTGTCGAGGTCGTTCATTTGTTCACGCGATACCGGTCCCATGCCGATTTTCTTCGCCACGAGTTGCGCGGTGCCGGGCATCAACTGCATCAAGCCGCCCGCGCCCACTTCCGACTTCGCGTTGATGATGAAGCGCGATTCCTGGCGAATCAGGCCATACGCCCATTCGATATCGAGCCCGGTGTTCTTCGACTCACGCTCGACCACATCACGATACGGCGACAAATACCGCAACGAGAAATCGTGCTCGGCCTTGGTCTTGTCCGCCGTGTTCACCGCGCGATCGAACAATTCGATCCGCTTTGCGTACTGCGCGGCCGCGATCAATTGCCGGTCCGTCATGGTACGCAGCGGCCAGTTCCATTCGCGGTTGCCTTCGAGCCGGAGATTCATGGCGTAGAACTTCTGCGACAACGCAAAACCCGGCACGGTTGCAGCCTGGGCGATTTCCGCGTCGGTGACTTCCGTGCGCGGCGGTACCGTGATTTTCTGGCCGAGTTCTTCCGACGCCAACTGGCCATAGAAGTTGAACTGATCCGCGATACCCGCGAACTCCTGATTGGCCGTGGCGGTATCGCCTGCTTGCTTCAGGGCGCGCGCGTGCCAGTAGATCCACGTGGGCTGGTTGCGCAGCGTGGGCGGCATTTGTTCGATCGACCAGCGCACCATGATCCAGTCGCCGGCGAGCAGGGCGCTGCGCGTGCGCCATTCATAGGCGGGATTCGACAACGGCGCATTCAGCGAAAGCCGATACCAGTCGACCGCGCTCGGCATGCGCTTCGCTGCGGCCTGATACCCGATCGTGCCCCAGCCGATAGCGCGTTCCGTTGGCGTCAACGCCGGCGCGACCGAGCTGAATGTGGCGGCGGCCATGGCTGGATCGTTGCGCGCCATGCGCGTGATGGCGACGAGCGCGAGTTGATGCGACGACGTGTCGCGACCTACGCCGCGTGCGAGATACAGCGGCGGCGTGCTGGCGGCGGAGTCGAGGACGCTTTGATCCGGGCGTTGCTGGCCGAGTGCGTCCGCGATCTTGGCGCCCGTGTTCGTGTAGTTCTGCTCGTAGGCGAGGCGGATTTGCTGCCACACGTCGTCCGACGTGAATTGCTGCGAGACGGCTAGCGCGTTGATCAGGTCGACGCAACCATCGCCATACCATTTTGGATCGACGAGCAAAGCGCGCGCGGCGTCCGCGACATTTTCTCCGCGCGACGCCCGCGCTTCGAGCGCGTAGCATTTCACCTGCGTGTCGTCGTTCAGCACGAAGCGCGAATATTGATCGAGGAAATTGCGCCAGTCGTGGCGTGCGCCGAGCACCGTCAGATAGTCGTTGCGCATGCGGTCGGCAATCGCCTGACCGTCGTAGCGCTGCAGGAACGCGAGCACGGGCTCGTCCGGCGCATCGACGCGCGCGTGGCCTTGCGAGTCGAAGAGTTGCGGCTTGATCGTGAAGTATTCGATATAACCCGGCGCCGGATAATTCGGAATTTGCGCGGCGAGTTGCATGGCGCGGCCGACGTCATTCGAGCGCGCGGCTTCGCGTAGCTGGATGAAGGTGCGGTCATCCGGCGAGAGCGAATAATCAGCTGCTGGCGGACGCACGGCGGAGGCGGTGCCGCATCCGATCAGGGTGATCGCAGCGAGCGTGGTTGCGACTGCGAGATATACTCGTTTGAGACGTTTTGACATCGTTATTTCTGGAGCGCGAAGTGATGCAAAGCATAGCACGCAACCCTCTGCTGGAAACCAAAAGCGCGCTGCGTGCAAACCTGCTCGCGACCCGCGAGGCGCAAGGCGTTCGGGCCGATCAGGACGCGCGTGGTGAAGCGTTGGCGCGGCGTTTGATGGAAGCGGTCGCGCGCTTTCCGGATACGTCATGTATTGGTTTTTATTGGCCGGTGGCGGGGGAGTTCGACGCGCGTGATGTGCTGACTGTGTGGCTGGCGCTGGATGCATCGCGGAAGGCGGCATTGCCGGTGGTGGTTGCGCCGAGGGCGCCGCTGGTTTTTCACGCTTGGCAGCCGAGCGCCGCGATGAAGAGAGGGCGGTATGGCATTCCCGTGCCGGCGGAAGAGCGCGTGGTTGTGCCGGACTTGCTCGTTATTCCGTGCGTGGGTTTCGATACCGATCGATATCGGCTGGGATATGGCGGTGGGTATTACGATCGGACATTGGCGGATTGGACAGGAGGCCTTGCGCCGGCGACGATTGGGGTGGCTTTTGAATCCGCGAGATGCGACGCGCTGCCAAGGGGGGAGTTTGATTTGCCACTCGGGGCAATTGTGACCGAATCGGCAGTGTATTGAGTGTTCGCACCGGTGGACGGTTTTTGGGGGGGGCGGTGCGGGGGGCTTGGTCTTGGGGTAGCGGTTCTGGGTCAATGCCGGGTTGCTGCTTTCCAGGTCTTCGCGCGTTTAGTGTTAGATGTTTTTTTTATCACTATTAGCCACTGCGCGTGGCGGCGCGTCATTTCTTTGTCCAAAGCGACAAAGAAACGAAGCAAAGAAAACGCTTTCACCTCTCTAAAAATTAAGTGTCCACAGCGTGCAGTTTTGATTCATGGGTACCCCAAAAGCACGGTGCTCGCCAGAGCCACGGATGTGTGAAACCCTCCTTCTCACGAATCCTGACATTAACACGCTTCGCCCCGTACGCTCTCGGGCAAGGACCAGTGGCAAGGAAACCCGCACGGCCTCACGCGTATTTGCCGCTGTGGTGCTTCGCAGGTTAGCTACGAGTTTGCATTCTTATTTGCCGGGTTATGCC
>NZ_CAXUPU020000063.1:0-24143 GCF_964252755.1 Caballeronia sp. LjRoot29
TATCTTCGTCATGTCAACGTGTGCGTAATTGAGCGGTTACGCCGGCATCGAGATCATGCGAAAGGCGTGGTGCCCGCAATGCGTCTTTGAGCGGGCGCGTCGACCAGACGGAATGACAGCGCTTCAACGCGCGGCGGAAAGTCGAGGTGGCACATGCCTGGCGCCGCGCTACCAGCGCATACAAACCCGCTATCCATTCCGGTGCGAACGGGGACACGAATGGATGGCGTGGGGCTCGGAAATCCTGAAAGGGAGCTGGTGCCCTACATGCCGCACCGAAGACCGGCGGCGACAGGGTATCGAATCGATGCGGGCGATCGCTGCCGAACGGGGCGGACAGTGCGTGTCCGATAACTACGTCGACAACAAAACCAGGCTCGAATGGGAGTGCGCACGCGGCCATCGATGGTGGGCGCGACCCAGACAGATTACAACGGGGAACTGGTGCGCTCAGTGTCACTTCCTGTCGCAAATCACGAATGAGAAGACGCGCCGAAAGCGCACGCATGAGGTCGTCAAGGCAGCTGGGTAATGTCAGGAGAAGAGATGAAAAATTCAACACTTAGTGACCCGCATGGCCGCTGATCGGCCGCATTCGCGATGTCTGAGTCTTGTTGTGTCAAAGTCTATTGTCGCGAATTCCATGTGCCCATTTAGTCGAGATGCGTTTGTGTCAAACTCTATTTGCCCCGACCGTGATCGAGAAGGTCGCCAAGTATCTGATTTCATTGAATGCCTTGTGTCAAACTGTATTGTTCTTTCACAGCAAGCTACGCCCGCTTTAGCCTGACGCTGTGGCTTGCCATCATTGTGACCGTCAACGTTAGAAAGCGCGACTGAGATGATGACGAGCGCTCCGTACTGCTGGGCGCAGCTCGCGCAGCCGATAGTGCGCACGGACAGATCGAAATAATTTGGGTCTAGTCAATAATTCGAAGCAATCGCTGCTAAGCGTAAATAGCTACTATATGTAACCCGCCAGTTTTTGAGTATCATTTCGCGCAGCACCCATGATCGTCAAACGATGCCAGTTCGGGGGAGACTTTGAATAACACAACGATTTCACGCATTAGCGTCGAACGACTGCACGATCAACTTGATATTGACCTAAGCCCGCCCCCGGGGCTGAACGGTAGCTGAGATATGACGAGAGATTGGGATTGGGTCGCCCCGCTGGGGACGCTTGCCGCCGTGATCATTATCGTGGCACTTGCCAAATACCCTCCGACGGGGCCTGGCGATTGGGCGACCTGGGCCGGAAGCACCGGTACGGTAGCGGCAATTTTTGCCGCTATCTTTGTCGCGCGAGGCGACGCAAGACGCCGGGAGCGTGAGCGCGTAGCCTTGATCAAAGGAATTCAGGGAGTTGTGAAAGGTGCTCGACACCTTCTCAGTCGGATCGAAAACGGTAACGTGTTTCGATATGCGGTCGGCATCTGCGCAGAGGGAAAGGTCTTCGAGACCTACGCTGCGATCGTCAATCGATCTGCGCAGGAGATCTATGATGTCCTGCGCGACATCCCGCTCGACAAGTTGGCGGAGATCGATTTGATCGACGCTGTTCTATACGCCCGCCAAGGGGTGCAAGAGCTTCGAGAAAACGTAGTGTATTGGGAATTGGACGATGGAAAACCTGTCAACCAATCCCTCGTGCAGTTCCAGATGGTTGAGAATTTGATCGACCGCGCCCTGCAAGAAATGGGTATAGGGTCCCGTCATATCGACGATGCGGCTAAAGGCGAGCTTTCCGTGTTTTGAGCAGAAATATCGGGCGTCGGGGTGGAAAAATGCGGAGCATGAGCCGGCATTAACGACGCTCGGCATGTGGCGCGCAACTGCTGACAGTGCTTCCGGCGAGCTTACTTGCAATTACGCAAACGGGGTGGCGACATGGGCGCGGCGAACTACAGCGGTATGCGTTGGGTGAAGTGCGATCTGCAGATGCAAACACCTGCCGATGCTGCCAATTGGCGAGGGGGTGTCATGGGCTCCACCGTCGATGAGCAGGTGGCAGCAGCGGAAGCATATATTCGTCGTTGCCATGAAGTTGGCCTAGAAGTTATCGCTATCACAGACCACAACTATCTATCACGCGGGTTCATTCCCTTGTTGCAGGCCGCGATCGAAAAGTTGGCGGTTGAGTTTGGCTACCGCCTTGTTCTGTTTCCCGGGTTTGAGTTCGAAGCCGATGTGGGCAAAGGGGTTCATGTGTTAGCCCTTTTCGAACCCAACGCGAATCTCGATGAGATCGATCACATATTGACGGAGTGCGGCGTGGGCTATCCACGTGCGCCCGGCGGCATCCTTGCCAAATCGACAAAGCGGCTTCCGGAGCTGCTGGGCTGCATTCAAAAACTGGACGAGCACGGTCATCAGCGTGGCATCGTCATCATGCCCCATGCAATGAAGGATGACGGATTATTCGATAACGGGAAGGTGGCAGATTGGCTGCAACAGACGGAATACCTCAATCTGGAGCTATTCGCGGTGGAGGTTCCCAAGCCCGTCAGGGAGCTATCGCCGGGATGGCGCCGGCTCTTCGGTGCCGGTAGTGACTGTGATCCGGCTTGGCGGCGCGAACGCCCGATCGCTTGCATCATGTCATCAGACAACAAGGCTCTTACCCCAGAAGAGAACGCCGAGAATTATATCGGTATGCGACATACATGGATAAAAATGTCGAAACCGTCGATCGAGTCGCTTCGACAAGCATTTCTTGATCACGGGTCGAGGGTCCGATTGCAAGACGTGCGACCCAGCGACCAGGAAAACCATCCGCGAATTGTTAGCATAGCCGTACAAGGCGCTGCTTTTCTGGAGGACCAGACCGTCCGTTTTGCGCCGAACCTCAACTGCGTCGTCGGGGGGCGTGGCAGCGGAAAGTCGTCCTTGCTTGAATACCTACGCTTCTGTCTGCAACCAGACTATTTGAACAGCGTCGACAGAGATCTTCACGAGAAGCTTCTGGCGATCCATCGGACGGTTGAGAAAGGGGATGCCGAAATACAAGTGACATATGAAATCAGTCGTGGGGTCGAAGATACCGTTTTGTTAAAGCCTGGTAATGCTGAACATCGACTGGTCGGTCGGGAAGTGCATGATCTTCAAACCGTGCTAAAGCTGCTTGAAATCCAATTTTTCAGTCAAGGGGAATTGAGTCGACTAAGCAAGCCAGGGCAAAAAAGTCAGGTGCTTCGATTGATCGATGCATCCAGCGGCACGGCGCTAGTTGAATTGACGAATCAAGAAACCGGTGTTAGAGGCGAACTTGAGCAATTGTTTACGGCGACGCATCAAGCCGAGGCCGTCAGCGCAGATATGCAGCGTTTGAAGCAAGAGCTAGAGGAACTGGGTCGGCAATGGCAGGCTCGCAACGATATTCAGGCCGACGCCGCTACCCATCAACAAGCCCAAGGAGCGAAGCGTTTTGTTGAGAATGTCGTCCAACATGCAAATACCGACGCGCTGGCACTCCAACGGGCTCTCGCATCGTTCGACAGTGCGGCGATGACTCGTCCGGAAAATGCGAGTACGTGGCCGCACGCCGAATGGTTTCAGCATCTTGAGAAGGAAGTTAGCGCTGCGCGCTCGGTGCTGATTGAGGAGGTAAAGGATGCGGAACTCAAATACGTTGCTGCAATAACGGCGCTTTTTAGCAACGATCCCGCTTGGCCCACGATCCAGGGTGAGCTTGATTCGGCAGAAGCGCAATTCCTTGCGGCGTGCGCAGCGAAGGGCGTTCAGCCAACGGACGTCAGCAAGCTTCAAGAGGTCGATCGGCTGCGAACACTGAAACAGGACGAGGCGAATACGAAGTCGCGCCAGCTTATCGAATTGCAGCAGCATGCGGGCGGACTGACGAAAAAGCTTGCTGATCTACATGCGTTGTGGCTGCAGCAATATGAGATCAGGAAGACGGCATGCGCCCTGATTCAGGGGGAAGGTGCGACTGCTCTTGTAACCGTCGGCTACATGCGTGACTCCCGATCCTTCCAAACGATTTGGAACCGTTTGGCACCACGGGACAGCCGGACCAGGCTGGGGAAAAACTGGGACGATTTAGGATCATCGCTTTTTGCCGAATTTGCTCAAAGCTCCGCGGTGGCATCACCCTGGGAACTTCTGCAGCAGTGGCTGGATTTGCCTGCAACAGTCCCTTTTGATAGTCCGATGGCCGCGCTGATTGCCGAGGTCACGAAGCATCTGCAGCAGGCCGATGTACGGCCGATATGGGAACAGGTACGTATGAGCCGAGTTGACGATCTTGTCGATGTAGAGCTGAAGCGTGCAGATGGTTCAAGCGCAGGCCGCATGAGCGGAGAGGGTGGAAAAATCTTGTCTGAAGGGCAGAGGAATACCGCTTTGCTGAGTCTTCTGTTAGCCCAAGGGAAGGGGCCGATTGTTATCGATCAGCCCGAAGACGAGCTGGATTCGAACTATATATTCAGCGATTTGGTACCGCTGTTGCGGGCAGTGAAAGAGAAGCGTCAACTTATCTTGGCGACTCACAACGCAAATCTTCCGGTGAACGCCGATGCGGAGTTGATCTATGCTTTTGATGCCCGAGACGGCCGAGGCGCGATTAGGACACAAGGCGGCCTAGATCGAGCCGACGTGACGCTTGCGGTGCTCGACATCATGGAAGGTTCGGAGAAGGCGTTTAAGCAACGTAGCGAGAAGTATCACTTCTGACTCGCATTGGAATGGACTGCTTGACTGCATAGAGCGGGTTGGGTCAGTCGCAGGCTAGCCGGAGCCCGTGATTGGTAGTGCAACCACCGTAACCGAGCGACGAACTTATTGAGCAAGCGCTGTCAGTCTTGCCGTCGGCGGTCGATAAGTGTTGCTAGTAAACGGGTTTGATTTTTGTTAACTTCATAGGCATCGCCACACTGGGCTTGCTGATGAAGTGCACCGTAGAACTGACTGATGTCGAGAGGCACACCTTGCAGCAACTGTCGCTGAACCACCGTCATCGCGATTTCCGCATCCGGGCAACCGGGTTGCTGTTGCGTGCACGCGGACTGAAGGTGCAAGACGTTGCGCGCGAACTCGAAGTGAGCTGCCAGACGGTATACAACTGGGCGCACGCCTGGCGCGAATTCGGCGTGTGCGGCCTGCTGGTAGGCCATAAAGGCGGACGCCCACTCGCCTTGCCTGAAGCGATGCTCGCGACGGCGACCAAAGCGGCCAGCGCTGAATCGATGACACTCAGGCAGATCGCACAACGCATTGAGTCGGTTCATGGCGAGCCGATGCCCTGCCGTGTGGAGACTCTTGCCGTGGCGCTCAAGCGGGCAGGCTTCTCGTGCAAGCGTGCCCGGTACTCGCTCAAAAAAAGCGCGACGAGCAGGACTTCGCCATGAAGGCCATCACGCTCTCGAAACTGCAGAAGGCTGCCCGCGATGGGCAGTGCCGTCTAATCTATTTCGACGAAGCGGGCTTCTCGGCTTCGCCCTCTGTTCAACGTGGCTGGTCACCGCGTGGCAAGCCGCATTGCGTCACGCCCGACCCGCATTGCCGACGTTCAGTCATGGGCGCGCTCGATTTCGGCGCCAATACGCTGATCCATGAAGCCACCAAGCAATCGGTCAAGCGTCCTGCGGTCGTTCAATTCCTCGATCGCGTGGCTCAACAGGCCGATCAGCGCCCGACGGTCGTCGTGCTCGACAACGCGTCGATCCACCACGACATCGATCACGAAACGCTAGACCGCTGGCTCATCGAGCATCGCATGATGCTGTTCTATCTGCCGCCCTACAGTCCCGAGCTGAATATGATCGAGATCCTGTGGAAGCAGGCCAAATATCACTGGCGTCGTTTCGTCACCTGGACGCGCGACACCATCGACTCCGAAATCGACGCGCTGCTCGGTGCCTACGGATCAACTTATCAAATCCGTTTCCACTAAACACTTAATACCAATACGAAGGCTCAAAGAACGGCTTGGAGTGAAGCCTTTCGGCCGCACGACGCGGTCGTTGCCATTGACACCCCAAGGCCAAAATTTGTTGGAGCAAGATCAACGCGTACTCCGGGATATGGAGGATATCGAGCATTCGGTAGTCGTTGCGCGCACTGAGCTTACTGGGACTGTGCGATTAGCTGCGCCTACAACGATCGGCATTTATGCGCTGGCGCGATTGACCTGCGCTCGGCAAGGAATGTCGTTGGCTTCGTACTCGAATAGTGGTGCCACAACTAGCGAACACGACGCCGGCGACGCCATGAATGATCAAGTTTGACGAGGTGAAGACACGCGTGACCATCGCCGCGAGGAAGCGGCAAGGTGCAAGTTCCTCGGGAATCTGTTCTTTGAGGACCATCATCAACATAGGTTCTTCTGGGGCCTGTGCTGTAAGATCAGCGGTCACACAAAGCGTCGAAGCGATCTTCCGGGAGTGGGGATGTCAACAGCAGTGACGCTTTGCCCTCAGTGGTGCGCCTACGCTGGCGGATCTTTCCGCATAAACTTACATCGCGCATGCTCCCGAAGGTGGTATTTCCCTCGAGCCTATTCGGCAACTCAGCGATGGCTCACGCGAGTCGAGGTACCACCCGGCTTCGTGCGAACGCATGATGCAGTCGCCGTATGCACTTGAATCTAGCCTTAGTAGGGTTCATGGCGCGCGGAATTCTGGTGGTCTTGCCTTGCGTTCGCGCCTCACGGCTCCATTTGTCTGGCGACTTCGAATCCATTGGTTGACGACTTGCTGCATCTCCTTTGCTGGCAGAGAACTCGTGAGAACCGCGAAAGTTTCCAGGTACGCCTTCTCTCTCCACTCCGCAGAAAGCTGCCTGAGGATCACCAGTTGAATCGCACCCTCGCCGCATAGCAGGCCTGTCAGAGTGCCCATGTTGTTACGCAGAACGACCGCAAGAACGAGACATGCCACAAACGAGACGAGCAAGACTGCCCAATACGCCGCAAACAATTTCCCGTTCGTTTTTCGCACCAGATCGAGATCCCGGGACAGCGCGGCCTTGATGGCCTCCGGCGACTCCGCGCCGCCTGTCCGGCTGGTTCCCTGAGTAATCAGCTCGGCATACTTCTGTAACACATCGATCAATCTCATTTTCATCTCCTTCGTTTAGTCAAGTCATCAATCATCGAACTGACGCGCAACAGCGCATCCCACAGTGCGATGCGCTTCGTCCGCATCAGTGTGATGGCGGCGCTCAATCTCATGAGGTTAATGCCGGCATTGGTGAGATCGCCGTTGGCGATGCACAGTGCACGCGGATGCCGCAATCGGAAGGTCTCGGCAATAAGCGTCGAATAGCAAATGGCCAGCATGGCCGTTCCGTTGAAGTTTGCGCCGAAGAGCGCCGAAAATTCGCTGGCGGAGATCAGCGCGTCCCATGTTTCAAGCCGGTTCCCCTGGGCGAGGCCAGGCACGGCGTTGAGCATTTCGCGTCGCAAGACCGCTATCGGCAGACGGCCGTCATCGGCTTCCGCCGATACCGCCACGAGGGGCGAATCACCGTGGATCACCGCGTCGTCCAGAAACAGCGAAATGCGTTCGCAGAGCGCCTTGTCGGGCGCATGGGGCACGGGCATCATGGTTTGGACGGCGCGCAGATCGTGCGTCAGTAAGTACTCCAGCAGTGGTCGCGGCGACAGAATGTCGAAGGGAAAAACGCGTTCGTGCTTCCAGTGCGCAAGCAAGATCACATTGTCAGCGCTCGCCGCCGCATCGCGAATCGAGGCGCAGTCCGCCTTGAATACGACCCGGACGCCCTGCTGCTGGAGCGTTTCCAGGCGCCGCTCGACGAATCCGGCTTCCGTTTCGAAACTTCTCCATGTGGCACTGGGATCTCCCTCGAAAAGCCCCGCGGAATTGCTTCTCACGAAATCACCGAGGCACCAATGCTCGAACCGCTCCATCCAGTCGCTCTCGCAAAGCGGCAAGCAACATAGAATCGCAATGTCATCCCTCATTGGCATGACCTCCAACGACATCGCCAATGACGATGTCGTGCACCTTGGGCGTCACCTTGTTCTCCGCTCTCACAACGAATGCATGCAGAGCCAGTTCGTTCATGTCGCTCGCAAGCTGTTGCCGGATCGCGAGGTCAACGTCGGAGAGTGAAACGGGGCCGGTGAATGTCAGGAACACTTTCTCGATTTTTGCCTGAAGCGTATCAAGGGTCTTTGAAGTCAGGCTCTTGAAGAAGAAGATTAGACGGATATGCCAGGGCGTCTGTTCGACGACGGTGATCGGCACTTCCACGCGGGTATAGCCCGCGAACGCACCGGTCTGGACTGTTTCGACCTTGATCTCTTCCTTCCTGATGTGCACTCCGTTCATCGAGAACTTCTCACTCATCAGCGCAGGGCGTTCCGCGAGCGAGGCGGCGTCCGATTCAGCCGAGAGAATGTGTTTCACAGTCTCGTCGGGATAGCGGCGCAAGCTCGCCTGAATCGCTCCGAGCATGGCTTCCGCCTTCTCGTCGGGCACGCCTTGCAACAACACCGTGACCGGCTCCTGGCCGCCCGCGGTTCGCAGGAGTCCGTTCGCCAGGGCGTCGGTCGCACCTCTGAAAGAAGCGACCTGGATTGCGTCCGGTGCGCCGACTCTCATCAACGTGAAGCTGCCGTCGCTATGCTGCTGAAACACGACGGCCTGCACGCCCGTCTTGTCGAGTTCGGACAATTGCGCATGCTCGGCCGTCGAAACAGGACGAATCCGATATGCCAGGTCTGAGTCGGTCAGCAGTCTGAACTCCTTGGCGGCGACTTTGGCCGCGGGGTGAAGGTCATCGATCCGAACGGGAACATGACCGGTCATGTTCTTCATTGCGGTGTTTACCTCGGCGTCGATCTGAGCGTTGTCGAACGCCTTGCGCGTTCCGACCTGACGCGCGATGTCCCCCAAGCGGGAGGTGTCGTTGGCGCTATGCGTGACGACGAGCTCACCGTTAGTGTCCCGAGTGACCGCAATCTGGCCCGCCGGTTGCGACTTCGATTCAACGAAGCGGATCATGGGCGCGTCGATGTTATGGCCGCCGACCCCGCCGGTCACTGGACCGTTCGCGGTCGATTGAACGACATACGCCGTGCGATTCCAAGCCTGGCGCGATTGATCATCCACCGATGCGAGAACATTCCAGGCGCCGATCGCCTGGCCCGCAACGAGCATCAGTTGCGAGTCGCGCAGCATTGCGGAGTTGTGATCGAGCAAAAGTGGGCCAATTGGAAGATTGGCTTGAACGACCTCGATCTGCTGGTCGAGAAACTGCTTCTCTTGCTGGGTCGCCGGACGACGGATGCGCTGATAGGTGATGATTTCGACGAGTGCGTTCGAGAGGCGACCGCCGCTTTGCTGCTGCCCTTCGCGCAACTCATCGGCGACCGCCATGCTTTCTTCGGTCTGGTCGTCGATGACTTCCTGTCTGGTCGTGTCGCCTTTTCTGAACTCACTATCCTTGACCGTAGCGAGACTTGCTTTCCAATATTCGCGCACACGAGCTTTTAACTCATCCCGGCTCATGCCGCCCACGATCAGCTTGAGCTCCTGCAGGGTCGTCGTCTTCATGGCCTGGGAGAATGCCGCGTATCGCGGACTAACGGGAGGCGCCGCCGCCCGAATGTTGAACTGCCTGAAGATTTGGAACAGTAGCGTGTATTGGGCGACGCGGATCAGCGTCGTGTCGCCACTGGCCGCGTAATAGTCGTATGCCCTTTCTTCGAGATCTCTCGGCCGATCTTTCGGGTCCCCGTAGATGATCGGCAGCGCGCCCGTGCGCTGCGGGACCGTGACGTCTATGCCGTGGATGGATTGCCGATAGGCGGCACCATCCGTATTCCAATTGAAGAGAAAGCTGCCCTCGGTTCTCTTCCCGACCATGACCACCGGTCGGGAACCGAACGGATAAGTCTTAGGCTTCGGATATCTGAAGTCGAGATAGGTGACTGCGCCAGCCATGGACCAGCCTTTGAGCAATTGGTCGGCGATGTTCAACAAGTTGCCGAACTCCGTATCGACGAGCTGCGGGCTGAGCAGAATCGGCGCCCGATCGACGCCGTCCATGCCTTTTCCACCCAGCAGATCATTGCGCTCGTACGACTGTGCCAACTCGCTCTGATTGCTTCCCGCAAGCAGAAGCATCGTCTCGCTTCTCAGGGGGGGCAACTGTGACAACGGCATGCTGCGCACGCGTCCAACCACAACGACGGTCGACTGGCTTGCTAGTGCGCCAAGAATGAGATCGCTGACAACTGCGAACTTCCTGAAGTCGGCCGATGTGCCATCGATGGCAGTCTGGCGCGGGATGGCCCATAGCACCAACTTCTTGGCATCGCCTTGAAACACACCGCGAGCCTTTCCGTCGAGAATGGCGGAAAGCGAAACGCTCGGCGCGAGCGGGCCGGCGCGATAGCGTTTCTCGCCCTCGTGTGTCCAACGGTATAGATCGTCCGGGCTGTATCGGAAGTCGAGCCGCTCCGCGTGCATTGAACGGGCGGGCACCGGAAGCGCGACCAGCGCCGGTCCCTCGTCGGTTCCGTAGATCTGCCGCTTCAGTGCCTGCATTTGTTCCGTTGATGGCTGTGTGCTGTCCTTCACCGTGCAGACGACATCCGTAACCCATCCGCCCGACATCAAGCTCCAGCGGGCGACCGCGCACGCCTTGTTGATCGGCTGAAGGTTCTTGACGAGATCATTGGCAGAGGTGCCCGGTGGCGGCTCCGAAACAATAAGTGTCCTGGCCTGAGCTTTCGATGCATCAGATAGCGCGATCAGCTGGGCCTGGAAAGGCTGCGCGGCGCGAAATGCTCTCCATGTAGCCATGGATGCTTCATCCACCTTGCCAAAGAGCGTCGCCGTAGATGGCGTAGCGATCGCCTGAAGGGAAATGACCGAGATCAGTGCGCTCAGCCACACAAGCTTGATTGGACGTTGAAGACACATGACCGAAACCTCTCGTTATCTTGGTCGGCGTGGCCGGAACACTAGCAAAACGGTGAGAAAACCTCACTGTTTTCAGTCACGGTTTATATCCGTCTGATGCGGTCGCTGTGATCGAAAACCTTCGATCGCGAACTCGTTGCCATGCTTCGAAGATCGCTTGCCGTGCACGCGGGTACATTAAGGCGACCGAAAGCTCGGCAAAAAAATTAAATCATCAAGGATGACGAACGGTTTTTTATGAGTCTACCTCTCTGAACGACGGTTCGTTGTCGTGTTGGGCTCTGTATGCATTCACAATAGAACAGGGGCGCCGCATATCAAGGGTGTCACGCAGCATGTTTCGGCCAATCCACAGTCCACGGAAGACGCAGGTAAATGTTTCCGGGCGCGGCTCATTGTGAGAAGCGTTTTGGATTGCTCAATATCTCATGACAAAGATGTCACCGGGCTGGAGTAGCGAAGCAACGGGCCTGCTGGGGTCGTTTGTGAATCGTGCAGGGCATGGGTGCATGCAGCTATTAATTCAATCCATTCAAGGAGTGGAATTTGGATCGAACGCTCGGAATACCGACCCTGTAAATAAAGGGCAGCCTGACGAACAAGCGGCCACGCTGACCCCGGGCAGTCTGTCGACACGGGCCGCACGGCCTGGTCTTTCAGGGATGCTTTGACTTTGCTACTGCTGGCAACAATACGAACAGCGGATCAGACGGGAACGCGCTACTGCACTGCACGCCGTACGGAAGCTAACGCCTCCTCCAGCGTCTTGCACCCAGTTTGCTTAAGGATTTCCTGCTTATAGCTCGCGATAAGCGGCGTCTTGATACCAGCCTTGATGGCCTCATTCAGGTAGCTGATGCCGTCTCGATCTCCGTCGGAGAAGTGCGTTGCACTCTCAATAGCCAAGGTCGCCAATCGAGTCGAATTGAGCGGCTGAATCAAGGTGTGGAACGTCACATAGAGAACGAGGGGTAGTCCGTGAAAGTTTAGAAGTTCCCGCACGTTGACATCTTCGACGGATGTGACTCCAACCGGAGGGCAATCAGGCATTACGCGTGTTTCTCGCTGTATCAGCAGCTTCATCGCTCTTTTTAGGTCGACACCTCGTTTAAGAACGAGAATCCTGGCCGGCACCCGGGCACCTCCACGGTCGGCTGGCGCCAGGATTGGAGCACCGGCGCGCGAGTGGCTACAGCGGACGAATTCCGCCCGAAACGGTGTCCAGATGTCATCCGTAACCGTTTCGGATACGAGTTCGCGATACGCCTCATCGAGATGGTTGTCGAGAGCACCATATTGCAAGAAACCAATGGTGGGCTGTTCGGGATTGATCCACGTCTTGGTGTAGAAGGCCGTAAACGGGTCATACGCGATCTGTTTGAAGCAAATCAAGACAGTCGATTCATCCTGGCCCAGCATCTTGGCGATGCTGGGCATCGCCAAGATTGCGCGCTCACGGTCGCGCCGTTGCGTTAGTGATAGACCCGTGTTCGGCAGATTGTAGTGCTCGAGGTACCAGCGGATCTCGCAAGCACCTCTGAGCCCAAAGGGCTTGATCGAACTCAGCTTCTCCCGCAAATACAGCCACGCAATCGCTTGCCCAGCGAGGTCTGATATGAATATGAAACTCAGGTTGGAACGCATCGCGAGACGAATAGGATCGCAGTAGGCAATTTGAGTGATGGTGGAAATGTCTTCTTTACCGAGGCGCTCACGGATGTCCCTGTCGACACCTTCCAGCTTGGCTACGGAATCGGCCGTCTCTATCGTCTCGGGATTTACGTTGAACTGCTTTTCCATCCGCCGCTGCAAGATGGAAAGCAAGGCCGATAATGGAAATGCGCCCAGTGCGAATGCAACGAACGGTGCGAGCTTGTCCGCGGCGAGCGCATTAAACGCATACCCCATCGGTATTGCCACGACGAGGCGCAACGTCCCCCATGCGACGTCGGCCGGGGTGAAATCAAGCCTTCGCGCACGGGAGATAAAATCGTTAGTCACCCACATATAGGCGCCAGTGACCGCAGCGATAGCGGGAAATGGCAGTAGGAGGAACGGATTATTGAGTCCGTCTTTTCGGCTTAACACCGAAAGCAAGACAATGGAAACGAAGATGAACGTGATAGCTGTGTGGACGATCAAAGGTATGGCAAAGAACCTGCGCCCGTACCAGTGCCGATAAAAGCGATCGAACTCCGCAGCGATGTCCGCATCGGATAGAAAGATCTCGTCGAAAGCGAAGCGCTTGAAGTACTCATAGCGGGCGTTTCGGTCCAAACCGCCCATGATGTCTTTGCGCTTCGCGGCCCATCCATATCGCAGGTAACGACAGGGCCCCATGATCATCACTGCAACGCCCGCCGTTGTAGCGGCGATGAATAGCCATCCAGAGGGAGTAAGCAGACTTTGCAGAAATGCATTCACGAGCGGCAATCCTATCGAGAAAGACGCATAACCACATGAATTCAAGCGCCCTTGTAAAGGTCGTTCTCCGTTGGCAATGCCTTGGTGACGTAAGGTTCCAAAGGCGTGGTCGGAAGGTTGCGTTTTTGCAGGTCCTTTTGCACAAGACCGATCGCACGATCCAGCACCTCGGATTTGACGAGCCATACGCCTACTCCGGAGAGCCATCGTTTCCATCCGCTAATTCCGGCCATCGCAAGCGCTGCATTTACCACGCTTTTGAGGCGCTTGTCGGCTTGAGCTCTAAGTGCTTCGAGGTCGACTGGTTTGCTCGGCCATTCAGGCAGATTCTCCTCGGACGTCAGGTCGCCAACGAGGGGAATGATGGGTATTTCCCCACTTTTGGACAGCGCCCAACGTTGACTGAACGACGCGTCCTGTGGAAACAACAGATTGGATGCGGGCAACGTGAAATAATTCGCCAGGAACTGCTGACAGTTGCGGCGTCCCAGAAGATAGTCGTGGTGACGATATTGCTCCTCGAGAAATCCGCTGAAGCCGCCTAGCGCACCGCTCGCGAGATCGAAACCGTTGCTTGCCGACTTCTTGTCAACAGGGCTCGCCTTTCTGCTCGGCGCGATTAGGAAGCGGCTGAATACCTTGTCGTCAAGAGCAAGCGCAAGGTCGATGGGATCGAATCTAGCTTGATTTTTCCAGGCACCCAGAAGACCCATGGCTGAAGAAATTAGATTGCCACTCCTCCCGGCCGTCTGCTGATTGAAGTCGGTGATCAAGGCATCAGGAAACGGATCGATCATGATCATCGCGCGTTTGGCCAGGTTTCCATCCCGTTCGTTCCGGGCGACCGTGCCAGCCATCTCCGCTCTGGCGAGATCCACCGGTTCGTTATCCATCGTGCCACCGTCCACGACGAACTCGTCGAAGTACGGCGAGGGTGGATTGGGCACTACGCCTCCAATCGTTGACGTCCATGCCGGCTTAAGCCATATGGGCTTTTCCCCGAGCCCCGTTACATAGCGCCATTTTAAATCCGCTACGTTGCGCCTTTCCAGCCTCGCTGCAAGCCCGATGGGAAACGCGCCAGAGCCCAACGCTGCATTGCCCAAACTCTGCCAGCCAGGGTCGCTGGCTTTTGGTTGCGTGATGCTCGCCGTCAATGGCATGTCGTCAGGTCTGCGCCGGATGGGCTTGCCGTTGAAGCCGACGGAAAAACTCCGATAGGCTTTATGCAGAGACATGGCCAACCCGTCGCCTGAATTTCCTGCCAGCTTCAAAAAGTAGGGAATCCCCCGTAGACCGCCCTGTGTGAAAATGAACCTGACCCGGTCATCGAGATAGGCACGAGGCTTGACGGGACCCTGGTAGTTCAACGCGTCATCCGTTATTTTCTGGAGTACTGTGGAATCGAGTACGGAGCGAACCACCGGCGATAATCCGACGAGATCGTTCACCGCCAGCAATTTGTCGATGCTGATGCGCTTGACCCAGGAATCGTAAAACGGATTGGTTGGCCCTTGGTTGGATCGAACGTGAGGAAAATCGTATTGCAAAGCCACAGCGGCAATTGCCCCGTTCATGCTTCCGGCTGAGGCGCCGGCGATCACACGAATACGTACGCTGTGCATCGGTACATCCTGCTTTTGGGTCTTGGCGTATTCCCAGGCGTCCAGCGCCTCGACCAGAAAGTCGAGCACGCCGGCGCTGTATGCCCCTGCCGATATTGCGCCAGCTAGAACGAGGCCAAGCTCGAAGACGCCATCTTCAGGATCTGCTTCCTTCTCGACGTAAAGATCGACATCGGGCTCGGCTTGCGCTGCTTCGGTTCCCGAATCGCTTTGTTCGCTGGTTCCAGAAATCTGTGCGTCTTGTTCGGCCATTTTTGACTTTCTCCCTGACAATTCCCAAGTCCGACAAGGTCGCGATAGAGCAACCGCGTTTCAGTCGTTGCCGCAGCATTGATCCTCTGAGGCTAGCCAGAATTCTCCGTTTTCCAACGTAGTTCTTCCTTCAAGATTCTGTGTGTCACGCAGCGTCCGGCTTACTTTTACTAGCGCGAAGTCGTTGAACCGTCCAAGGACAAACGTTTGCGTTAAATGATAGTTCGAACGTGACAGTCCGCCGGAGATTTTGGACTACTACGTGCGCTTCGCCACACAGTCAAAGCGAAAGCGTGATGGGGCAGCGCAGATCAAACCTCCGCAAAATTAGGTTATCCATTACGGAATCGGCGACCGGAGCGACCAGAAATTTAAGGTGATCGTATATGCAACGGGCACGCCAGGGCTAATTCAGCGAACTCGCTGCACAAATCAAAGAAGCAACAGGCGCTGCTTGCGCGACTCGGTAATCATCGAAAATGCGGGCAATGGTGGTTGCAGCATCGCAGCGCCGCTTGAGCTTGAGGCGCAGCAAGTGATTCGGTACGCCTTTGAACAGGTCGCGATAGAGCGTCGCTCGTAGCTCGCGAGTTCGGTTAAGTAACGACCAGCTTCGACTAAGTGTGCACTGAATATGTCGCGCACCTTGGAACTGCATGCCGTCACGGACCCTGCTCTACCGCTCACTGAGTAGACGTCGAAGGTCGGCGGTTGAGGCAGACCGGCCGTTTGTGTGACCATCCGCGCTTGACGATGAACGGCCGGTTGTGGTCCAGATGTGTCAAAACGCACGGCGGTTCGGCTCAGCTCAAAAAGCGGCTTGTTAGATTGCTCTATATCGGCCTCGCGGCACCTCGGGAGGGGTAAAGAGACCCCCTAAAACCCAGTGATTTTGAGTTTTGACACGGCCTCTGCCGCAATACGCCGGCCCGGTAAGAACTGGCCTCCAGCGCGTCGCTGCACCTTTGCGAGGAGTGCCCGACCAGTGAGTCTTGATAATTGAGCATCAGCTCATTCGTGAACAGCGTAAGCGTATTCGATTGACGTACTGCGTGTGAAGCGGTCAAGTGCTCGCGGGACAACTTTCGCGCCATTTTTCCAAGCATCAGTCGGTCAAGCCCACTCGCCGACACCATGTTCCTAGCAAACCAGATGCGTGCCGATTCGACGACGTGCTCGACGCGCCATGTTTTCGTCAAAGTGTGCGACGCGAGCGCACTCGTCAGCAAATAGCAAAGTAGGTGGGTTCGCGCCGTTGGGCTAATCGACTGTCTTGGGCGTGGCATGCCTGTTGAGTCGGACTCCGGCGAAGGTGACGCGATAAGGTAGGCGCATGTTATCGGCACTCGCCCGCGTGATCCACGAAGACTTGCGCAATAACGACGACCAAGAACTGAATTGTTCGTCGCATCCCCCGACATTTGCCGTTCAGCGGACTTCTTACAAGAATGCCGCGGCTGCATTCGCCGCGAAGATGGAGAGGAGGGGCAAGGCCATGAGCGGGAGCTCATGGCAGCACCAGATCCGACGATGAGCTGCCAGAGTCGACCCGTTGGGGACCATCACTCGCGCTTGGCGAATGTCCCCGACTCCGCGGAAGGGACAATCAATTCCAGTCGTTCTTAGGCCGCGAGCGACCGTCTCTGCAAGCTTGATGGCCCTTACATTCGAGTCGCTCATATCTCTGGAGCGGAGGGATGTCACTGTGTTCGTGGTACTGGCAGCACCTCGTATCGGAGTGTAAGTACGGCGTCGAATCGACCAGCTATACGGTGCCATGCCTTGTTCGACGTGACATCTACCTGCAGCCCGAAATATTGTCCGACGTGTTTCAGTTCTAGCGTCAGCAGGAGCACCGGTCCTTGAGCGATTTCGAGTCCACTGCTCCGCCAGACGATTGTGTATTCGTCGGGGCTATAGCTCGAATCTACCTCCACTTCAAACCGTGCGATGTCACCTACGAACAAGGGCTCATCCGCGAGCAGGAGGTCGCTCCGAGGCTCGTTTAGATACCGAACGTTCCCCAGCCAATCGGAATACCTTGTCAACGTCGGTGCGGGAAATTTGTCACTCAGGCTCATTTTGGAATAGTGAGACTTGATAGATGAGATCAGATCGTTGCAGTAACACAAGACCCGCTCAACATCGTGGAGCGAAAGGGTTAACGAATTCGCGTGATACAGGGCGTTTCTGTGATCACCAATAATATTGATCATGCGTCGCACATGCTGGGCGCCGTAGGGGAATTCGTGTTCGAGTGCCTCCTTAAAGAAGCGCTTGTAGGCATCGTCTCTGGCAATGATCGCACCGAGGTGCTCGAAAACAAGCGTGTCAACTGGACGCGGGTACCGGCGCGGATCCTTATCGCGAAAGGAGTGAATGCGTTCCTTGGTTTTGTCCGAGAAAATCGCGTGACCGCCGATTTCTGAGGTGTTGACGTAGTCGTCGCCGAATTCGCTGCTCAATCGATCGTGAATGAGTCCGCGCAACCAAAGCTCACATGCTTCGATCCGTTGGCGGCATGATGAATAAATGTCATCGGACTTTAAAAGATGAAGGGCCATTGCAAAGTAGCAGATTCAAAGTAGTCTATCGAGACTTCCGTAGACGTTAGAGCGGTGCGTCGATTCGACGCTGCTGCCCGAGGCGTACAACAACCATTCAGACGTGGTTATTTTTGGCGAGCGCCATCGAACGCTGCCCCCACCGCGATTGCAATGTCCGCGGGGACGATCTTACAGCAGTCCAACCACATATCGATCTCGCGCAGAACCTTGTTCCTGTTTCAGCCAAAGGCGGCTCGGTCACTCGCGAGCTGACACTCGACCTCGGAATGTGACAGACGGCTCCCGGCCGTTTGCCGCATTGGTTGATTGGGAACGGGGAATTGCATTGGTCTTACTGCCGCACTAAAACGACGGTACCGTATTTACGCCGTCAGAAAGTCGGTATTTCCCATCAACGACCCGATAAATTGCGACCGAGTTCAGATCCATACTCGCCTTGGCTTTTATGCCTTCGTCTCGACCATCGACTGAGCTCTCGGCCTTTCCTGCAAAGTACACAATCAGGTTGCCGGAATCAGACCCGGTCGACGCCCTTCCGAAGTCGAAATTTCCAACAATTGAAAAGCAGCCATCGGTGATCTGCGAGCCGACGTTCGTCACGCTTGCTTCGAGCAGCAGCGCGTTCCATCATTCCCCGGGCATGGGATACGAATCAACGGTCGTTTGAGATCCGAATTCAGTCCAATGCCCGTGGGCGCCGCGATCATTGGCGGACAAAGGAAGACCGACTGCCAAGACTGGGACATCGTTGTCTTAAATATCGATGATGCTCACCCAGGTGCCGCAGTACCTATTCCAGTAACTATCGCATCCCTTGTCGGACAAGGATGAGCGCCAGTCGGATAAAACTTTTTGCCTATTAGGAAGGTATCCCGCAACAAGGAGCCTTCCCATTCTGTACCGTCTTGCAGCAGTAATTCTCTCTATCGTTCTTCTGTTCGGCCTACCGGACCGGACTATCGCCGGCCGCGCCGCGCTGCCCGTCGCGACAGCCGAAGCGCGCCGGAGCAAATAAGCCGTGCGCCGCTTTCAAGCCCGTGCACCTCCCGTGGCGGAGATGCCAATTTCGGAAGCGCCAGAGGTCAGCGACGGTTTCATTTGCGGTGCGGCTGTAGCGCGCTTAGCGGGTGCCGAGCTTCGTCGCTACACCCGCGAACTTGAAACCGCGGCCCCTGTCGCCCTCCGCTGCAGGTACCAGCGATCTGCGCGCCGGCCTCTCCGTTGTCAGCCGGCTAGCATGACAGCTGTTGTCCTGACCACGCCGCCGCTTTTTCGACCTCCTGGACGGCCGGCTGTCCGAGCCCGGGATGATCCGGTAGTTCTGCATAGGGTTGTCATCACGAGAAAGCGAACATATTGTAGCTCTCGAACACGTATCTATTGAACGATCTATTCGAGAGGCTTGTTGGGATATCTGTTCGCTTTGTTTGACCTGTTCGCTTTTTTGGTACATTGCAATAAAACCGAACATGAGGGCATCAGATGCCACCCACCTCAAACCTTTCCTACTCTGAACAGGTCGTGCTCGCGGAAGCCTGCACGGCCTTCCAGCGCGCGACCCGCGGGTTTAAGGCAAAGCCGGCTAATCGTGCTGCGCTCGTGCGGGGAGGCTCGGGGGCATTGATCGACGGCGCTATCCGGTTCGACATCGGTGGAAAGACGTTCGACATGCCCGTGTTGCTTCAGGTGTCTGCCAGTACTACCGGCATCGTCACTGCTCAGCATCGACTTTTTGCGACGGGCCCAGACAAGCCCGGGCGACCACTCATGCTGGTTACCCCATACGTGACGCCAGCAAGGGCGGAAGAACTGATCGACCGCAACGTGCCGTTTCTCGATATGGCGGGCAACGTCTTTCTCAACGAGCCAGAAGCCACCGTCATGATCACGCGACGTCCGAAGCCGACAGCGGTCCTTCCCAATCAGAGTTCGAGAGCGACTACGCCCAAGGGCCTGAAGGCGATGTTTGCGATCGCGACGCATCCGGGCCTTGTGGCGAAGCCTTATCGCACGATAGCTACGGTCTCCGGCGTCGGCCTGAATACTGTCAGTCAGGCGATGGACGATCTGACGACCCGCAGGCTGGTCGCCGAGACACGCGGTGGTGACCGGATTATTCCGGACAGGAAGCGATTTGTAGATGAGTGGGTAGCTCAGTATCCATCGCGCCTGCGCAACAAGCTTGGCGCCCGGCGCTTCTCGGCCGTGGCTCCGGACTGGTGGCGCAAATTCGACTTCGAAGAATTCAACATGCGGCTAGGTGGCGAGGCGGGTGCCGAACAATTGACCCATCATCTCAAGGCGATCAACGTGACGATCTACACCCAGGGCGAGCTCACCAGCGATTTCATGCTTCGTGCTCGGTTGAGGCCTTTCGAGAAAGGCGATGTGGAGATCCTGGAGGCGTTCTGGCCGCCCGAGTCCTTCCAGGCGATCGGTACGAACCCTCCGGAACTGGTCCATCCGCTACTGATATACGCCGACCTTGTCGCAACCGGCGAAAGCCGCAACCTGTCCATCGCTCTGCAGATCTATGACCAACACCTCGCCGCGCTCCAGTCTTGAAGTCGCAAATGAGTGACCGATACATCCGGTCGCCCAAGCCATGCTGCGCCACGTGCGCGACGCGGCGCAGCACCTCGGAACCAGATTTGTCGTGGCTGGCGCGACCGCGCGCGACATGGTGCTGTGGCACGTTCACGGGATTCCGGCAGAGCGTGCAACGCGGGACGTGGAGGTAGCCGTTTACGCTGTCAGCTGGCGGGTGGGCGCTGAGCTGGTCGGGTTGCTCGAGGCGACTGGCAAGTTCAAGGCGAATCCGAAGCAATAGCATTCGCTGATCTTCAATGACCCCGAGGTCGGGCCTCCGGTGCCACTCGACCTCGTTCCCTTCGGCGAACTTGAGGCTCCAGAGGGGACGATTGCCTGGCCGCCAAGGGGTGACTTCGTGATGAATGTGCTCGGCTTCAGGGCAGCCGTCGACACGGCCATAGATATCGACGTCGGCGAAGGCGTGGTGGTCCCTGTCATTGCCAGCACTGCCGGTGCTCGCGTTGCTGAAGCTTCTCGCGTGGCATGACTGCCGCAGCACAAAGAACTCTGATGCAACTGACCTTCTGCTGATTCTGCGCCGCTACTACAAGGCCGGCGACGAAGAACGTATCTGTGGGCGGTCGCGCCCGACCTTCTCGAGGCGAAGAGCTTCGATGTTGACCTTGCATCGGCCGCCCTGCTCGGACGGGAGGGACGGGAGGCACGACAGATCGCGTACACGATGACCCGGAACGCAGTGTTGCCCCTGCTGAGCGACGAGGGCACGTATGAAATGCTCAGGCGAGATATGCAGGTGCGTGCCGCAGCGCAAATGCCTGATGACTTCGCAGACGGTTCGGACAGGCTGCTGGCCGCATTCCGGGACGCTTTCCTGACCCCGCCAGCGGGCGAGGCATAGGGTCGGCGGACACAGAACCTGCTTGCAAAGACTTGGCGTACATACGGCATCAGCAAGATAGCAGTCCGCGCGATTCCCCACTGCACACATTTTCTGCCGGACAACCTGATTGTCTCTAATGATCGAAGCCGTGAAGCACGGTCCGCTAGAACCTTGTGAGGTCGCGCCATATTGCGCACTGGCGTTCTCTATCGGTAGAGCACGTAACGCGAACGCCAAGGTAAAGTAACGCATGTTCTCGGCCGATGCCGTAGGCGCGGGCCGCGAGGGTTCGCCGATTGTTCCACTGGTTATGGTAGACCACCAACTGCGTTATGCATTCGGCCTTGGCTTGCTTGAATTTTTTTATAGTCTACCCAATCAAATCGTAGATCGATGGAGACCAAACATAATTGGGAATAAACGTATTTTGGTTGCACCGTCCAAGGCGTAGAGGCCAAACTATGAGACTCAGCATGCTACTCGCTAAGCAATTGATTATTTGGAAATAACGGAGCCAAACATAATTGGAAAGTATCAGTCGTGCTTAACAGAATTAGAATTGTTTACAGGTAAACGCTTCCCCCTGTTTTCAGCCACTTCCGCCCCGTCAGTCGTTGCTAATTATTTGCTTTGAAAGAGTAAACGGTTCTATTTCTGAATTCAGGATTTGGTCGTCTTCGCGGGCAAATCCAAAGAATCTGCAACTGGATTGATGCACGTGCTTCACCCCCGGGGCTTCGGCCCCGGTCTTTTTTGGTCGTTCGTAAGTGCCGCTAGCCGGCAGTGCCGTTACCTTTTCGCGATACGTTCTTCCCAGATGGCTCCTCGCCATCACGATATCGCTCACCAGGGACACATCACGTCTTGATTCCACAGAACCTGCCTGCAATCGGCTCGGCCTCCAACTCTCGGCCGGCCAATGTGTTCGCCGACAACAGAAGCGTTCCTGACACGAATCCAGGAGCGTTCCCTGGCAGGGGGTCAAAAAGCCGCCAACCCTTGCCAGTGTAGGCAGGAACGCTTCTTCAAAGTAGTCGGATTTTTCTGAAACTGGAAGGGTCTCGACCCCTCCCTGCGGTCAGGATATTTCTCGTTTTGTCGCCAAGAACGCTTATCCAGTGAGGAGCGCTCGCCTATGGCCTTCGGCGCCCGGGCGAACTCAGCACCGCTCGATGTCAAAGTGCCGGCCGCTCCATTCCATCGAGAATGTGCCACTCGGCTGCCCCCAACGGGTAGTCCTGTGGGCAATCCCCTGAAAGCAATCTCACCGCATGTCGAACGCGTTCCATTGCGTTTAGCACATCGTCTATCCTGTGGTCGTGGCGGCACGACATACCCGTCAACCCGCCTGCCTCGTTCTGCCGCCACTTCCATCGTCGCCGGTCCCGACTGCAGAGCGGCGGTCCCCCCGCATTGCTTCCAGGGCACACCCGCGCACAACCAACCTGGTCTAGCGCCCACCACCGGCCGTCAACAGCGCCGTGTTCCGACCTTTGATGACATACCCCGTAGACGAAGACCGCAAGGCGATGTCTTGCGCGTGCGCGACGACGCGATGAATGTCCACGTTCAACGTTGGCGGGACCCCGACCAGTCAATTTACGGCTTCAATGGCGCTGACAGCGGGTCTCTGAAGGAACTCGCAGCACGACCGGATGTTGACCCGGTGCGCCTTGAAATCAACTATCGAAGCGCCGGAGATATCGTGCGCGTGGCACAGCGCGCGCTCGGAGAGGTACGTGGGTACCGAGCACTTGACGATAAAAGGCCAGCGATAGTCCGCATGGTTAAATGCCAAGATGGCCTTCCTGCCCAAGCACAGCACGCAGTCTCGAAGCTGCTTGCCCAGGCGCTCGACGGAAAGGCAGGTAGGCAGCTCGGTGACGTCGCTATCCTCTATCGAACCGCTGCCGTTGGAAATGTTGTTGCTGCGGCGGCCTCAGCCGAGGGAATCGACTTCATCCGGGTCGACACTGGCGCTCCGTACCGAAAAGTCAGCCTGACCAGCTGGATTGAAGACTGCTCTGCGTGGTGCGCAGGCGGCTGGCGGCAAGCGGACCCAACTTTCGATTCGATTCTCGCGAGGTATGCTGCTTTCCGTCAACAACCATTAACAGATGACGCGTCTCGTGTGGAACAGCGTCAGCTTGTTGAGTTCCTTTGGAGTTCTCGCGAAAACGGCCCGGCAGAGACATTTGTCCAGCGGCTTCGGAACGCCCTGCTTGATAGGTTGATGATGTCAGAGGCAGCCTTGAGCGACCAGTCAGAGCAGGTTCGCCTGATGGCTGATGCACTGGTTACAGGAGGACCGCTCCAAGGGCTCGATATGGCGCGACTCGGCGGGAGAGACGGCTCTCCCACGCATTTGAATCTTCTAACGCTCCATTCGGCTAAGGGTTGCGAGTACGACGTTGTCATAATGCTTGGCCTAGATGAAGGGAGCTTCCCGTGGCGAAATGAAAAGGGCGCGCAGCTGAGCGAAAGCCGTCGTCTTTTCTACGTCGGCCTTACGCGGGCTCGCGACGAAGTGCATATGCTCTATTCCGGTTGGACGCAAAGCAAGTACGGGACGAAGTACTTCAACGGCCGCTCTCGCTTTCTCGATGAACTCGTCGCGAAGAAATGACCACGCTCAGACGGAATTTCACGTAGATGCGGGTAGTGCATGTGAGGTACCACGGCAATTTAAGACAGCGATGCAGAGGACCGTGTCATCGGCGTTCTGAAAGTCGTCAAAAATTGACGGTGTGAAAGTGTTTTTTCTTCCTGCCTTTTCTTCCTCAAATTCACATCTCTAGAACCTGGCTTTTCTTCCGTTCTTCGTCGCTTCTTCGTCGGTCCTTTCCGTGGCTGTGCTGATGACTTGCCGGTTCTTCGCGCACGCGCTGCGTGGGCTTAGCTCGCGCAGCGGCGCATGATCTGGCCCCAA
>NZ_CAXUPU020000064.1:0-19018 GCF_964252755.1 Caballeronia sp. LjRoot29
GCGCGCACTGAACAGGCTGCCTCGAGTGTCCAGGAAACGGCCTCTTCGATGGAGCAAATGACAGCGACAACGCAAAGCAACGCAGATACCGCGACGCAGGCATCTCAACTATCGGGTTTGGCAAGCGGCGCAGCAGCCCGAGGGGGAAAAGCAGTCCTGGAGGTTGCAACTACGATGAACGAGATCACTCGTAGCTCGGAAAAGATCGCAAACATCATTGGCGTAATCGACGGAATCGCTTTTCAAACAAATATTTTGGCGCTCAACGCAGCAGTGGAAGCGGCCCGTGCTGGTGAACAAGGCCGTGGTTTCGCGGTGGTTGCCGGCGAAGTGCGCAATTTGGCGCGGCGCAGCGCCGATGCCGCCAAAGAAATTAAAGATCTGATCGGTGCGAGTGCCGTAAGTGTTGAGTCGGGTTCCAAACGCGTCGTTGATGCGGGCAAAACGATGGACGATATCGTTCATCAGGTGGAGCGGGTGTCGAACCTTATCGCGGAGATCAGTTCCGCGACAAATGAACAAAGCGGAGGTATCGCACAGATGGGACAGGCGATCGGCCACCTCGATCGAGTAACCCAACAAAATGCAGCGTTGGTTGAGCAAAGCACGGCGGCGTCACAAAGCTTAAATGACCAGGCGAAAAGACTGGTGGAGGCGGTAAGCGTGTTTCGTTGACAATGGTGTGTACCGGCCAACCTTATTCTAAGCAGTCCACCCGTTCGCGTCATTTAAGTCCGAAGTCGCAAGCCTGTTACGACGCGAGCGCACCCGTGTTGGCAGCTCTGAAAAATGCACCGCCATAGTTATACGGCTTCGTGACTGCCGACTCTTGCGTTTCGAGCGGATTGAAACGGCAGGCTACCGTCGTTCTGAGATATCGAGCACGTTTCAACTTGGTCAAAACACAAATCTCCGATTCGATAAGGTCCGCGAGGCCCTGTCCGGGGCTAACGGACGGCAAGTGAGCCACGTCCCCAACGGAGATCACCGCGGTGGTGCTTGCCACCGCCCGTCAGCCACTGGTTCGCCAGCGGCACGTCGACCGTCGAGCACTCGTCAGACGCCAGCACATCACATTCCAGCGGCGACTCCTCATTGCGCTTGAATTATCCATTGGCTGGATTGACTTCAAGCAGTCGGTGGATCGTCTTCACTTTCAAGCACGGTCGATTCCGACAATCGCTTGGCTGCCCGTCCGGTTGGCGCGCACAACAGCGCCCTCCCCTGCTTTGCGCGCGGGATTGTCAGTATTGAATTAACCAGTGTCGTCTTCCCCCCGCCAGGGCCGCCAGTGATGACCAGCAGCTATAAAGAGAAAGCCACACGGATCGCCTGCTTCTGGCTATTGGCAAGCTGAATCTGGAGCTTCTGTTCAACCCACCGAATCGCCATGCCGGCGTCAAAATGCGGTCCACCGCGGCGATCCAGACTTCAGGCGCTTCACCTGTGAGACGATGGAACGCTCGGCGTTGTTTAACGTTGCGAGGAAAACCCCTGGAACGCCTTCGACGGTATCGGCGATTGGGTATCCCGGGGCATCGTGACCGCAGATATTACGATCTAACCGCGTAGCACCATCTCATGCGCAACGGTCACGTTCAGCCGGAATGAGCAGTCACGATCACCGCAATATGCACTGACCATAGGTCTTGAAAAACCGCACGGCGCGGGAGATCGAGACGCCGTCGCCATGCAGAAAGACCATGGTCTCGCGGATCATCTTCTTATCGGCCCAGCCCGAGGTGATCGTTCGGGCGCGTACCGCACCGATCCCTTCGACCTCCCGAAGCCGCTTAGGTGTCTGCTCGATGATATCGAACACGGCAGCGCCGAAGGCTTAGACCAACCGACCGGCGTACAACGGGGCGATACCCTTGACCATCCCGGAGCCGAGGTTTCGCTTGATGCCGGTCAGCGTGTGCTGTGGCGAAATTTTGACGAAGACCGCCTTGAGCTGTCCACCGTGCTCGCGATCCGTAACCCATGTACTCGACACTGAGGCGTACTCGCCTGGCGCTATGGTCGGGGTGTGCCCGACCAGAGTAATGAGTTCACGCTCGCCCTTTACCTTCAGCCGCAGGACGCACAAGCCACCATTGGCGTTGTGGAACGTGACGCGCTCGACCAGTCCCGCGAGACGACCCGGTTCGGGCATGGGTGCGGTACTGGGCGGGCTTGCTGACATGAATGAAGCGCGAGTTGTTGTGCCACAGCTAAAATGCTGAGAGCATCGGCATCCTACCGCCAGAGAGGGCGAGCGAGCCGCACAAGTCGAAGATAATGCCGACCATCTTCCCTGAGAAGCACACCAATTTTGCCAATGAACACGTTGAACGAAGTGCTCGCCCGCCTCACCATCGAGCAGTTGAAATCCTTGATGCGCTGGCTTCCGGATGCCGTCCCCTCCGGCAAGAAAGACCAACTGGTCGGGGCGATCCTGCGAAGTCTCGCCGGGGACGGGCTGCGCGCACTCTGGGATCGTCTGGACGACATCCAGCGAACGGCGGTGGCGGAGGCCGCGTACGCGCTGGAGGGTTTCTTTGATGGAAACCGGTTTCGCGCGAAATACGGCCGGTTACCCGATTTCACGGTCAAAGACAATGAACGACGCCATTCGTATTATGGACCGCCGACGGCGTTGGGCCTCTTTTTGTATTACCAGGATGGGTGTTACAGCCTCCCCGTTGATATGCGTGAGCGACTAAGGACCTTCGTGCCAGAACCTGAGCCCGTCAGGTTGAACACAGTCGAAACGCTTCCGGAGAACATCGGCGAAAATCCGCTGACGGTGCGGCACAGCGAGCGCGATGCGCTGGTCGATTTGTCGGTTTTGCTGCGGCTGACGGATCAGGGCAAGATCCAGGTCAGCGACAAGACATCACTGCCCGGCGCAGCCACACAGCGCCTATTAGCAGAGAACCTCGCTGGCGGCGATTTTTACGGTCACAAACCCACAGAGCGTCAACGGGATCAAGAAGTCGGCCCGATCAAGGCATTCTCGTGGCCCCTGCTGTTTCAGGCCGCCGGATTGGTGCAACGCAACGGCAGCAAACTAGCTTTGAGCACAGCGGGGCGCAAAGCTTTGACGTCCTCCCCAGCCAGCGTATTGAGCGCGATCTGGAACAAATGGCTTAAGTCCAGTCTCTTTGACGAGTTCACCCGCATCGACGTCATCAAGGGACAGAAATCGAAAGGTCGCGTCATGAGCGCAGTGGCACCGCGTCGTGCCGCTATTACCAAAATACTGCGGCTCTGTCCGGTCGGAGCATGGGTCGACGTCGACGACTTCTCCCGATTCATGCAGGCGACCGGTGACACGTTTGATGTCACGCACGACCCCTGGAAGCTTTACATCAGCGACCCGCAATATGGCAGCCTCGGAAATAACGGCTTTGATCATAGTTGGGAAATTCTGCAGTTTCGCTATCTGCTCTGCTTCCTGCACGAGTACGCCGCCGCCCTTGGCATCATTGATGTCGCCTACATCGAAGCGACTGGCGCGCGTAACGACTTTGGCGACCTGTGGGGGACGGACGACCTGGAATTCCTCAGCCGCTACGACGGCCTGATCTACTTCCGCGTAACGCCGCTGGGCGCCTATTGCCTCGGGTTGGTTGACGATTACACGCCCGCTGCGATCCAGCCGAGCGTCAAGCTGTCTGTCTTGCCCAGTCTGCACGTGAATGTCGTCGGCGGAAGCCTGTCGACGGAAGAATCCCTGACACTCGATACCTGGGCCGTAGAGGCAGCGGAAAAAAGTTGGCGGCTGGAGCGTCAAAAAGCTGTCGGAGCTATTGAAAAAGGGCACGACATTGCCGAACTTCGAGCGTTTCTGCAAACCCGCGAAGACCAGCCGCTGCCAGAAACGGTGGAGGCCTTCATCAAGACCACTGAGAAGCAGGGCAAAGCACTGAAAATCTTGGGAACTGCATTGCTGATCGATTGTGAGAACGCTGAAATCGCCTCGATGATCGCCACGCGCAAGGAAACAGCCGGTTTGTGCCTACGCGCCGGTGATCGACAACTGGTGGTCCGGCTTGAAAACGAAGAAAAGTTCCGGAACCTAGTCCGCATTCTGGGGTTGGGTATGACCACGTGAAGCGCTACCTCGACGCGCATCATATGCAGCCGATCTTCGCGAAAGCGACGGGCCGCGAAATCCACGAACATTTGTTTGTGCGGGAAAGCGCGAACGGTGACAAACGGTTCCCGGTGAAGCGGGTTTTAGGAAGCCGGGATACGTGAAGGTATTCGTCTGCCTTTTGTCTGGGGTCCACAAGCGCGCCGAAAATCCCGACCTTGAGACACTCGACTAACTTCATCGAAGAGCGCAAACGGCGCGGCAGATGCAAACGCATCACAGAGCGGCCGCGGTCTGGCTAGTCGGTTAGATGTCGGTCGGGTTCGTCCAGCGAGCGGACCTTCGAGATCAATGCGGAAATCGTCGACAATCAAATCAAAGCGAATGCACTCGCAGAAGAGGTAAGCCTTGCCGACACAATCCTTTGATCAGACGCCGTTCCCGGTGAACATCGCTTCCCCCACTACAACCCAACCCGATGCCGACACGCTGGTTGCCGTTCGTATCGCCGCGATGCGTGAAAGCTTGGAGCGAATCGGTCGTTTCGACCCGCAACGTGCTCTCGAGCGCTTCCTCGCGCCGTTCGACCCTGCGCTGTGTGTCGATTGTTAGAGCTCGATGGTGTTCAGTCAGGCTTGATCCTATTTCGCCCACAGGAAGACCACTGGCTCTTGGACCACCTTTACATTCTGCCGGGAGCACCAAGGGAAAGGAATCGGCGCAGCCGTCTCGCGCGATGTCTTCGCGAACGCCGACGCGCAACGCATGCCGAGCTGCCTAGGTTCTTTGCGCGGCAGTGATTCGCACCGCTTCTACCAGCGGTATGGCTTCATACACACTGCCGAAGCAGAATGGGACATCTACTTCGTGCGTGAGCCGAGCCAGCCCAAAGTAGAGAGCTAGTTTGAATCGGCATTCATAGGGAGCGGCCGGTCTTTGGTGTCCGCTGCAGAAGTTCGTCTGATCGAAGAACTCGTTATATGCCCAATAGCCTAATCCGGCGGTCATGGTTCATCCGAGAGAGCACCTTTCGCATAGCCTTCACCTCTTTCTCGTCGACCTTTCGAAGATCCAGCTCATAGTTCCGCACACTGGTTGTCAGGCGGACTACGGATGATTTTCGATCAAGGTGGAGTTCCTCCAGCAATTCCTCATCGTCTTCTACGTACCGTCCAAACGAAACGCTCACTCCTCGCTCCGAGTCTGCCAGCAGGTGTTCGTAGTTCGGCGTGCGCAGAAGGGTGAGGCTTTCGATCTCAGTCGGATCCGCTGGGTCGATGACCGCAAAGGACACAATCAAGTCGTCCCCGTTCTCAGTCGAGATAAACGCGACAGTTTCCATAATCTTCGGTCTATGATTTCCGCAGTCACAAGGCACAATCATCGCTTCCCGACAATCCCTTCTCGCCGACAACGAGACCAAGCACCGGCAACGATAGCATGGCGCATGAAGGCGACGGGCAGTCTGACTCGATCGATCCTGCTTCCTTCAGTAGCCTCGGATCGTCAAATGTCCTGAACGAGAAAGTGTGACCCGACTCAATGCACCGAGATGCAATGACGGCTTCTATAGTAAGGCGTTCGCTTTGTTCCGCAGAGGCAAAACGGACGGGTAGGGGTTGGACGAGAAAGCCGGACAGTGCTTATTTTCGAGCCATAGGCAGTATTCATGGCAGCGAATCCGCGAGCACCAAAGGTCGTACTCGACCAGGCGACTGTCCGCGTGGTCCAGCGCCACGCTGCTAAGTACCGACGTCGGTGTCAGCCTGCGTCGGTTATCGGCGGTATAGCATTGAGCGCGGGCTTGGCGAAAAGATAGCCTTGCATCAGCGTGACGCCGTTCGCTGCGAGAAAGTCGCGTTCACCCTGCGTTTCGATACCTTCGGCGATCACGCGGATCTCAAGGTCCCGACATATTCTTAGTACGCCACAGACAATTCGCTGACGCACGGAATCCGAGTCGATGCCTCGGACAAGTGCCATGTCGAGCTTGACCAGGTCCGGTTGAAATTCTGCGAGTAGCGTAAGGCCGGAATAGCCCGCGCCGAAGTCGTCGATCGCAGTCTGAAAACCGAACGACTTGTACGCGCGAAAGATCTCTACAAGGTGCGGACGGCTGATAATATTTTCACCTTCGATTGTCTCGAAGATAATCCGGTCGATCGGAAAGCCGTGTTTTTCGGCTGCTTCAAATGTGCTACGGATGCATGCGGCGGGTTGATAGACCGCGTTCGGCATGAAGTTGATCGACAGGAAGCTGTCCATTCCCAACGCAGCAGCTTGTGCAATTGCAGTGGAGCGGCAACGCTGGTCAAAGTTATAACGATTCGAATCGTCGACCTGCGACAGCACCGATGCCGCCGATTCGCCATTTGGGCCGCGCACAAGGGCTTCGTGGGCATAGGCCCGCCCCGACGTCAGATCGACAATGGGTTGAAACGCGAACGCCATTGCGATCTGTGCCGCGTCGCCGGTATTGCAACCACCGCAGCGGCCAGTTCGTACGGCCGGCTCGCTTGCGTCAAGGATTTTGATCATGTTGACCATTTTCGTGAAAAATGAATGGGCAAGCAACTGCCAGTTGCTGCACTTTCGTCTTCTCTTTATCGGACGGAAGGCATTATTTCTTTAGTGGAACTCGCGCGTGTCCGAAATGCCCGCCTCGAGGTCCAAGCACTCTGTTTTCATAATAGCCGTCACTGTTGGCTTGCTCAGTCGTTTAGAGGTCGTCGATTGTGTTGCAAAAATGCAAACCGCCGTTGCCGGCAGTAAGCTGACCTACTTGGACAGAGACCTGACACCAGGCGAGGCATGCGCTTGACGCGGTCAGCCGCGAATCGGCGAACGGCAACAGCACTGGGTCGCGTACTTGCGCGCTGAAAGATCATGGGGGACTCTGTCGGGCTCGCGATAGAAACTCAAAGTGGCGTGCTGCAGATTCGCGTGAGCGACACGGGCATGGAAATGACGGCCGAATCGCTATCATACGTCTTCAACTTCTTCTCGACCGCCACGCGCGGAACGAACGCCGGGAGCGACCGGCTTGGTATCGGACTAGCCATTAGTCGAGGCCTTATCGAACTGCATGGAGGAACAATGCTAGCGTCTAGTGTGGGTAGGTTTGCGCAATCGCATTGCTCATAGTGCAAAGTGAATCATTTGATGAAGGAGCAAGAAGGTGACGTTAATAAAGCTTCAAGGACGCGCATGGGACTATCTTCGCGCAGGGGCCGGTGACGGGAGGGCACCATTCACGCTCATGCAGGCCGCCACGATTGGCAGGGAAGGCGCTCCATCGGTTAGGACCGTTGTTCTACGCCACGTTCATGAGGCGGAGCATCTTATCGCTTTCTACACCGACGTCCGATCCGGGAAGATCGCTGAATTGCACGCCGACCCTCGTATAGCCCTTGTAGGATATGACCCCGAGGGCATGATCCAGCTTCGTCTAGAGGGCATTGCATCAGTGCTGGCCGAAGGGCCGGATAAACAGCACGCGTGGGACGCGAGCCGTCCGCACAGTCTTGTCACCTACCGAACTCCATGTCCGCCTGGGACGTCTATCGAGCGCCCTGATGATGCATACGCCGCGCAACCTGATGGTCACGATATCCGCCTTGCTGGTTATGAAAATTTCTGCATCGTTCGAGTGATCTTGAAAGCACTCGAAGTGTTGGACTTATCAGTGCCCGTTGCCCACCAGCGTGCAAGTTTCTCTCGCGCAGGGGACGAATGGATTGGCAATTGGATAGCGCCCTGAAGCGAAATCGGTTTTTCAAGTTAGCAACCCGACATTGCGTGGGGGCTCAAAAGACTAAACGGTGTGGTGAAAGTTCCAAAGTTCGTCCTCCGACTTAGCGGAACTCAGTCGACGCGTTTCCTTGCAACGAGATTCCCCGGCTAACCCCAAGCAAAAAAAGCCGACCTGACATCCAATCGCGTTGTGCAGGATTGGGGCGCATATCTAGGCGACAACACGATGAGCACCACGATCCTCGACCGCGTTTTCCTTTAGAAAGCTTGCGTTATCAACGTGCTAAACGACGAATGAACCAGAAACCCGATGGAGCAGCGCGCGGACGGGTTGGGTTGACTGTTTGCCCGAATGTTTGTACATTTATGTTAACGAATATTGTACGGAATTTAACTATGTCATTCCGAACCCATGATGTGGTACCAATTAGTGAAGCCCGGTCACGGCTGACGGAGCTGGCGGAGGATGTGGTCGCAGGCGCCGAGAAGGTTCTGACGAAGAACGGCTCAGCGTACGTGGCGATTGTCGACGCACGGAAGCTGGATTATTACCACGCCCTCGAAGCAGAACACGGCCGACTGGTCATGCTGGATGACGCCGAGAAGGGTCTCCGGGATGCACTTGCTGGCCGGACCAAACCTTTGGCTGAACTGCGCGACACAATGCGGCGTGGTGCTCCGCCCAAGAAATGATGCGTGTTGATTTTGCGGAGACCCTGGAAGAACGGCTTGAGACGATTCAAGAATTCTTGTTGGTGCAAGACGTGAGTTCAGCAGCAGGCAGGATAGAGGACCTGACGAGCGAGATCTACCGGTTCGGCGATGTCGTGGCAATCCATCCGAAAATTGGCCGTCCAGCAGGCGTACTTGCCGCGAATTCGGTCGAAGGTCAGAGCCGGTTGGAACGCGTGCTGCGGCTGGCCAGGGAAGCAAACCTGCCTGAACTGCGGGAATACATCATGCGCTCGTATCTGATTTTGTACGCGCACTCGGACACGCGTGTGTTGTTGCTGTCAATTCGCCATCAGCGAGAGCTGGGGTATGCGCCGGAAACAGAATAGGACACCCGGCGTTGGTTGCTTGCGAGGCGCTTGGGACAGTTGATTGGCCGCCAGACCTTAAATACGGCCGCCCGCTAGATGGCGGGTCAACCAGCCGCAGTGGGTGGTCGTGAAGTGCCGGTCGCCTTCCCAAAAGGTCACGCTACAGCGCCCGGTTTTGCGAGCTGTCGCTGCAGATTCCGGTTAGTCCAACCAATTCCGTTCACCGACACAATGCGCGGATACCGAATTTATTAGACTGCGCCTCTTTAACAATCAATGACTTGCCAATTTACTCTGTCACGCGCCAGATGACGTAGTACCGAATAAATTGGACGTCCCGGATTTGTGACGCAAATTTGTCGGATTAGCCGGAAGTTATCTGGGGAAATTCGGTTAATTGTCAGGTACGTGTCCCATCAAAAATGTGAACTCGTTCACGGATAACCCTTAGCGATCGGACGGCGTGGGATCAACGCGGCGCAGAGTCACGAGAGCTGGACGCCCCGATCTCCTGCCACTCTTCCGTGAGCCCCGCAACCCTCCGCTCCAACCGATCGATCCGGTCTTGGGTGTAGTCGTAGCTTGTATGTTCGAGCGCATCGAACCAAGCGCCGACGGCCGAGAGGGTTCGGCGAAATTTCCCCTGCTCTGGGACCGAATGTTTCGCTGTGTGTGTCATCAGAGGCTCCTCGGAAGATGACGTTCGGCGTTGCGCTAAGTCCTTCGGGCTAGACGGCCGTCAGGCCGCCGTCGACCGGCAGGTCGATGCCAGCGACGTAGCTGCTCTGGTCGGAGGCGAGGAATAAAGCTGCGGAGGCGATCTCCTTCGGGCGCGCCAAGCGTGCCAGAAGCGTCATCGCAGTGATTTGGTTTCTCGCTTCGGCCGCGCCAGGGCTCAACACGTTGGTCCTGATCTTCCGTTCCTTGAGTTCACTGGTCCACGTCCGGGCAAATGACCGGAGCGCTGCCTTGGTGGCGCTGTAGGTGCTGCGGCCCGGAAGCCCTTTGTTCTTCCCAGAGGACGCCACGAGGATGATGGAAGCACCATCGTTCAAGTAAGGCAGCGCCCTTTGAACGGTGAAATAAGTGCCGCGGGCGTTAGTGTTAAAGGTTTAGTCGAAATGCTCAGGCGTGGCTGCGGCGGTCATCGTCTTTTCGACGAAAGCCGCGCCAGCAAAAATCACATCGATCTTGCCTTTTTTCGCGACGGTCTCGTAAAGACGGTCGAGGTCACCGAGTTTGGCGATGTCGGTCTTTACGCCGGTGACGTTCGAGCCGATCTCCGCGATGGCCTTGTCGAGTTCGGCCTGCCGGCGGCCGGCGATAAAAACGTAGGCGCCCTCTTCAACGAACCTTTTTGCGGTCGCGAGGCCGATGCCGCTGCTACCCCCCGTCACGAGGGCGATCTTGTTTTTCAATAGAGACACGATCGTCCTCCCTGTCTGATGAACGTGCGGCGTGCGACGCCTTCAGATTTGCGTCCAGCCGCCATCGACCGGAAGCTCGGCGCCGGTCGTGAAGGTCGCATCGAACGCGAGGAAGAGGACGGCCTTGGCGATTTCCTGCGACGTTCCGAAGCGCTTCATGGGAATAATGCCGACGGTGTGCCCCTTGACCTGTGTACGCATCTCTTCTGTAGGAAACACCTTTTCGAGGATGCCCGTGTCGATGGGGCCGGGGGACACCGCATTTACGCGGATCTCCTGAGGAAGCAGCTCGGTGGCGAGCATCCGGGCAAATGACCGCAGCGCAGCCTTGGCGGCTCCGTAGGTGGCTTGGCCCGGCAGTCCCTTGACGTTGGCGACAGAGGTCGTGAGGACGACAGACCCTCCCCGATTGATCAGCGGCGCGAACTTCTGGACCGCGAAAAAGGGGCCCTTGGCGTTCAGGTTGAACATCTCGTCGTAGACGGCTTCTGTCACGCTCCCGAGAGGCGTTGGAATGCTGAACCCGGCGTTGACGAAAAGCAGGTCGATGGTGTCAAACTCGGTTTTCACCTGAGCGGCGAGGGCGTCGATGTCGGTCAACGACCGCGCGTCGCTCGAAACCACGATAGCGCCGTCCCCAAGCTCTTGCTGCGCCGACTCCAGGCCGGCCTGCGAGCGGCCGGTCACCAGAACGCGCGCTCCCCCGTCGAGGAGCATCATCGCCGTCGCGAGCCCCATGCCGCTCGTGCCGCCGATAATCACCACCTTTTTATCTTGGTACCGGTTCATATGTATTCTCCTTGAGAAGTTGAAGCTGTTTAGTACAACTATTTATTTACAAATACCGTAAGACCCGTGGACGATCATGTAACTCCGCAATCGCCCGCTGATTCTGAACACCGCACCCATTTCGCCGCGCCCGCCGCTCCTTCAGGACACCGCGCGCAAGGATTCCGTGTATGACCAGTTGACGCCGGAGACATTGACGACGGCCTGCCACGCGGCTTCTTGATTAGCGCCATCGAGGAGGTGTGGGTGGCGCTGCGCCTCAATTGGGCCTGAGAACTTCCCTTGAGCCGAGGCGAAGAATTGCCCTGAGACGTCGGTTCCGAACTCCGAGGCCTGGAGGTACCGACGGGCTGCCGTCTCCGGCGTCTGATTCATGCCGGGAATGAGGTTCGCGATTGGGATAAACAGATACTTCACGGCGAGACTAGCTTGTCGCGAAACGTTGGTCGCAGTCGCCGCACCGGGCGAGACAGCGTACACGGCCATGCCGGAGGGCAGCCGGCGCGCCAGCGCCGCAGCCCACCAAGCAACGATGAGCTTCGCGTCGGCATATGCATTGTTGGGGACATACTTCACGTTCGGCCCGTTGCGCAGCAGGGCTTCCATAGCAGCGGTCAGGTCGCCCCCGTGGTATTTGGCAGCGAGTGCGTCCACGTCGGTGTACTTGAACATGGGTACGCCCCCTCGGGCAGGCTCCGCGCTGGCGATAACAATCCGCGCGTTGGGGCTCAGCAGGTTGGCGCGCAGCAACCCGACAGTCAATTGATGATGGCCGATGAGCGGGGCCTGAGAAGCCTCGACGCCCGCCGCAGTGATCACGCGCGCCTTGCCAGGGACCATTCCGGCATTGAGCAGTAGGAAATCGATCGGCCGACCTCGCTTGAGGAGTTCGGCGAGGGTGGACTGAACGCTGGACGGCGTGTCCAACTCCAGCTCCAGCGGCGTGAAAACCTGTTTTTTGGTTTCCGCCACGAGCTGAACGGCCGTTTCCTGGACCCGAGCCAGGCTGCGGCCAGTGACGATGATCTCGCGGTAGCCCCCGACGGCGAGCAAGCGGGCTGCGGCGTGACCAAGCCCTGAGGTCGCGCCGGTGACGAGAGCGATGGGTTCCATAGGCGTCTCCGTGGTGAAGAGGGAAGTTGAGTCGTGATGCCAAGCGAGGACGGACCGACTTGCTAATTTAGAACTATTCGGTTATATATTGCTGCAATGAAAGTTGTCAAGGAGTTTTGAACCAAATGATTCAAAATACCGCTAGGCCAGTAGGTCGACCGCGCAGCTTCGACGAGACGGGGGCGCTGGAAAAGGCGACTCAGGTGTTCTGGTCGAAAGGCTACGACGGAGTGACGATTGACGATCTCGTCGCCGGGATGGGTGTGGGACGGCCGAGCCTGTATGCCGTCTTTGGGGACAAGCGGGCGATATTCTTGCGCGTCCTTAAGGCGTACGCGGAACGGAAAGGCGCATCAGCCGCGAAGGCACTCCTCTCACCACAGGGTCTTCGCGACTCGATCACGGGCTTTCTAAGGTACGCCGTCGAAAGTGCGACCGAGAAAGGGTCGGCCCGGGGCTGTCTTCTGATATGCGTCGCGCCGCTTGTGGAAGACCCTGAGGTCCGGCAGTTCTTGCAAAACGCGGCTGCCGGTGGCACCGCGCTGGTGGAAGGTCGTTTTCGGGACGCAATCCGCGCGGGAGAAATCCCATCTGACTTTCCCGTCGTCGCGCGCGCAACCCAAGTCACCGATCTAGCGCGTGGGCTGACCATGCGTGCGCAGCTAGGCATGCCGCGCAAGACGCTCCTCAAAGATGCTGAGGAAGCGGCCGACTTGGTGCTCCAACCGCGGCGTGGAAACGCGGGGCCAGAAAGTTGACGCCGGCGTTAAGGGGCGTTGCGGGGCGGTAGGCTTTGGTATCCGGCAGTGACAACGGGGCTTTGGGCATCGAATGCGACTCTATTATCTGACCGCGCAAAAAATGGGCGAAGAAGGTCGTCGAAGAACGCCGTATCAAGGTCTCTCTGTTTGACGATCTCAACGATCCGTTCGAGCTGTTGCCTCACGTTCTCCCCAGCGCGAAACACCGAATTGTGGCGGATATTCTTCGTGAGCACCTGTCTAGGCAGCGAGGCGTGATCTGTTTCTCGACAGACTGGAACAGTCCGGTCATGTGGGCGCACTACGGCGACAAACATAACGGAGTATGCCTGGGCTTCGACGTACCGGACGAACTAGTGATGCAGGTGAGTCATGAACCCAGCCGCCTCAAGTTCGATATCGACCCGTCAAAACATAATGCGGGTGTTACGCCCGAAATGGTCAAGTCCATCTTACTCACTAAGTTTGAAGCATGGCGTTACGAGAACGAATACAGAGTCATGAGCGACCTCAAGACCAAAGATGAGGACGGCCGCTACTATGCAGACTTCGGTCCGACACTGAGCTGCGTGAAGTCATAATCGGCGTCCGCTGCACCACCACACAACAGGAAGTCGCCACATGGGTGGGAGCGATGAACCACGGCGTTGGAATCCGAAAAGCTCGGTTGGAATTTAACGAGTTCAAAATCGTGGTGCAGAGGCGCAAGCGCGTGGTAACAGCGGGCCTGAGTCGCGCAAAACCTAGAACTTAAAGCGCGTGTCGTTGTGAGGCAGAGGGCGGCCAGCTGCGGCCATTCGCCGGCGCTCTCAGGTGGACATTCGAACGTCGGCTACGGTCAGGACCGGCCATTGAGATACAGGTTCGATCCGGCAAGTCCTCGGCCTTAGCTGCCATTCGGACGGGCCGGGTTCTACGTCGGCAATACGGCGGACAGCTGACGATAGCGGCATCAAGCAACTCGACGGCAGGTTCCTGCACTAGCGAACTCACACTCTCGACCCTCTTCGGTCGTTCGACACTCGGTGGGCCGGACGTCTCTTGATGAAGAGCAACGGTCATTTCGATCCGCTGGAACATTGGTCCGACGCCGAATACTGCTCCTGCTCGAAAAGCCCGGCCCGAGGAAGTCGCCAAGGGCAAGCGTATTAGTGCCGGGTTCATTTCGCGGCATCAAACGCCCGACCGGAGATTGTTTCATGGAGTGCATTCGATCCGTCCGGCTTGATTTATCCACGATATCCGCAACGGATCGAGACGCGCGGCAGGCATGTGCCCACAGGGCGACTCGCTCCCATGCTCTTAGCGACCCGGTGCGTATTCAGATCGTCCGTCAACTTTCTCGAACCAGACGGTGCCTCACCGCGGCCCGATGTCACGCACCGTTGAGTCGCTTACGCGCCGCCCTTTTCCATCGCGCATGGTAAGCAGGGCGTGCCTCGATGCGATTGACAAACGCAGTGATCTTCGGGAATGCGTCGCGTCCACGAAACTTCAGGCAGGTCTGGGCAACAAACAAGAGTTGGATATAGACACCCGTCAACTCATCGCCGACGAAGTAGTCATGCGATGGCAGCTTTGGTTTTCATGGCGCGTTCCGCAAAATCTCAAAAGCCGGATAGCACGATCTTGCCGCGCGCCTTGCCGCTCTCGAGCAAGGTATGGGCGCGACGCAGATTGGCCGCGTTGATGGTGCCGAAATGGTCCGCCAGCGTCGTGCGCAGCACGCCGGCGTCGACCAGCTGGGCGACCCGGACCAGAATATTGTGCTGCTCGATCATGTCCGGGGTCTGGTACATCGAACGGGTGTACATCAATTCCCAGTGCAGCGAGATGCTCTTGGGCTTGAGGATCGGCACGTCGAGCGACTCGGGGTCATCGATCAGCCCCAGCTTGCCCTGCGGCGCCAGCATCTCGGCGATTTCGACCAGGTGCTTGTCAGTGTGGGTCAGGCTCGCCACGTAATCGACCTGGTCAATGCCAAGGCCGCGCAACTGCTTCGGCATCGGCTCCGTGTGGTCGATCACATGGTGCGCACCAAGCTCGCTTACCCACTCCCGTGTTTCCGGCCGCGATGCGGTGGCGACCACGGTCAGGCCGGTCAGCTGGCGCGCCAGCTGGATCAGTATCGAGCCGACGCCGCCGGCGCCGCCAATGACCAGCAGCGTCCCGATCGGGTTTTTGCCTTCGCGCACTTGCAAGCGGTCGAACAGCAGCTCCCACGCCGTGATCGAGGTCAGCGGCAGCGCGGCCGCTTCCTCGAAGCCAAGGCTCTTCGGCATCGGGCCGACGATGCGCTCGTCGATCAGATGCAGTTCGCTGTTGGTGCCCGCCCGTAACAGCGAACCGGCGTACATGACGCGATCGCCGGGCTTGAACAGGGTTACTTTGTCGCCCACAGCGCGCACCACGCCGGACGCATCCCAGCCCAGCACCTTGGGTACCGCTGGGGGCGGCAGCACGCCGCCACGGATCTTGGTATCGACCGGGTTCACCGAGACCGAATGCACCTCCACCAACAGGTCGTACCCGGTTGGCTCCGCCTCGGGCAACGTGGTGTCGGTCAGGGCATCCGGCGAACCGAGCGGAACCGACTCGTTATAGACAACAGCCTTCATGGGTACTCCACAAAAATGACCGTTTCAGTTACAGCGGGCGAGGGTTGTTCAACATAGGTGACATGCCGCGTTCACCTGATGTCAGGGCAAGGCGAAGTGCTATCTGGTTGGACCAAAGCATAAGAGAAACGCCTGCGTGCGACGTGCATCGCGAAAGCCGCACATGTGTCGTTCGCGTCTGCGAGTCGGCTGATGGCTTCTTTGAGCCGGATGTTGCCAAGGTCTGTTTAGACCTCGCGATCGAGCCTGCGCCCGAGCGGGGTCTGGGAGAGTCTCGACGGCGACTTTGCCGGGACCTCGATAGACGACGTAGCGATTGCTTGCCACGACTTCCTGCTCCATGTTCCGGCGTGATGTTACGGATCTATCTCCAGCGCCCTCGCGAGTCGATGACCCGTCCGGCTATCTCACCCGCCTCATGTGACGGATCGGGGCGCCCGAAGCGGAGGAGCAGTCGAGCGCCCCGTATCACCTGCCGGTTCTATGCGGCTTTCTTCACGCTGCCGTGCGGATCGATGACGAATTTCTTGGGCGAGCCCTCGCTGAACGTCTTGTACGCCTCAGGCGCCTGCTCCAGCGTGATGATCTCGGTGTTCAGCATGGCGCTAAGATAGGGCATCCGATCCCACAGGATCGCCATCATCAGGTCGCGGTTGTAGTGCATGATCGGTGCCTGCCCCGCCGTCAGTTTCGGCGACTTGATCCAGGCCTTGCCGAAGTCAATGGGAAGCTGCCCCTTCTTCGTCAGATCGGTGCTCGCCTTCGGGTCGGCGTCGGTATAGATGCCGGGGACGCCCATCGCGCCACCGGCCCGTACCACTTCGAGAAGCGTGTTGATTACCGCCTCCGAGTGCTCGCTGCTCGCCTCCGGGCCACAGCCGTGCGCCTCTAGCCCGACGCAATCCACGCCGCAATCCACCTCCCGCTTGCCCAGGATCGCTTCGATCTGGTCGGCCACCGGCGTGTCCTTGGTGAGATCGACCACCTCGCAGCCATTATTCCTCACAAGGTCCAACCGCGCCCGGTTGGTATCGGCCACGATGATGCAGGACGCGCCGATCAGGCGAGCTCCCGCCGCGGCGCACCGGCCCACCGGCCCGGCCCCGGCGATATAGACCGTCGAGCCCACTCTGGCCCCGGCCTCCATCAGACCATGGAAGCCGGTCGGAAGGATGTCCGATAACAGCGTGAGATCCCGGATCTTCTCCATCGCCTGGTCCTTGTCCGGGAAAGACAACAGGTTCCAATCGGCGTAAGGCACCATGAGGTAGTCGGACTGGCCACCCTGCCAGCCGCCGAGATTGAAGCCATAGGCGCCGCAATCGACGGTGTCATTGACGTTCATGCACACATCGGTGTGCCGCTCCTTGCAATTGCGGCAGCGCCCACAAGAAACGTTGAACGGGACCGAACATATGTCGCCCTTCTTGATGAACCCGACGTCCGGACCGACTTCGATGACTTCCCCGGTCATCTCATGTCCCATCACCATCCCCTTAGGCGCGGCAAAGCGGCCGTGGTAGATGTGCTGATCGCTACCGCAGATATTCGTCGTCACGATCTTGAGGATGGCGCCGTGATTGGCTTTCTTGCCTGTCGGCGTGACCAGCTTCGGATAGTCGAAAGTCTGCAACTCCATCTTCATCGGACCCATGAACGTTACTACGCGATTGCCGCTCGCAGCCATGACATTTCTCCTTGTTCGGTGTTTGAGGTCCGATCGATGTTCGCATCGTGGCCTGAGTAAGGCGTCGCGCTCGAATGGAGCCCGCCGGTCATCGCGATCCGGGCCACGTATGAAGGCTAAGAGCTGACGCCGATCTCGTCGACGTGGCCATTGACCCGATGACGGTGACATCAAGACTATGCTCTAGCCGGTTGCACTTCTTCCTCATTCCTGCAAAAACGTGTCGGATCTCTGCGCTTGTGCTGCGCGGCTTTCAGATGTGAACGTACCGCAGCATTTGGAAAAAATTGCGCAGGTGCAGGGAAGAAAATCGGCCAGGTGCGTCCCACCGTTGACTAATGAGCTGAAAATCAAGCTGAATGCGCGCTTGTGCGCGCACGAGGGGTCACAGGAGCAGACATGGGGACTTCGTTGGCCTGATACCTACAACATCGACTTGATGGTTCTTGTGCTTTTTGGTCGGCTGATCGTCGGCAAGCCGCTCGATCCACTCGACCCCGGTACCCGTCATGCAATTGCGGTCACACCGCTGCTGGCGTGGGTCGGCCTCGGCCCGGACGGCTTGTCCTCTTCGTGTTACGGGCCCGAGGAGGCATTCCTCGCCTTGGGGCAACACACGCCGCTCGCCCTGTTTCTTGCCATCACAACGGCCGCGACCGTTTTTATCATCGCACTCGGTTACAACCAGGTCATTGAACTGTTCCCGACGGGCGGCGGCGGCTACCGGGTCGCCACCGCCCTGCTCGGTCCGCGACCGGGACTCGTATCGGGCCCCGCGCTTCTCGTCGATAATGTGCTGACAGTGGCGACCTTGCTTGCGAGCGGTGTCGATGCATTTTTCAGTCTCTTGCCAGTCGGTGCGCAAACTATCAAGCTCACGACCGAGGCCGTATTGATTGTTCTGATGCTGACCCGGCGTCTGGCGACGCTGACAGAGGAAGGACTACTGGAAAAACGCCGCTACTCTGAGCACCCGCCGCGCGAGGAGTACCTTCTGACAGTTGCCGGGCGAGACTTCCTGCCGGTGCTCTTCATGATCGGCGCATGGGGACGGCAATACCGTGGCGACGGCAAGCTGGTTCGTTTCCTTGATGCGGAAACAGGAACTGAGACCAGGCCTGTGGCGGTCGACGAGGTCACGGGAGCGAGGATCGGGACTCGTCCGATACGCGTTGTCGAACAGGGCAAAGATTGACGCTGCGATGACTGCGCTGCCTCGCTTCTTACGTAAGTCAGCCGAACGCCTTGGCGCTTCGATTTCTGATGGATCCCGCTGGCAAATCTATTAGGCGGCACAGTCCGTGACGGTCCGTTATCTGAGCCTAAGCGGGCGCTCTGATGTCTGGATGCAGCGCGATCGACCGGCCCAAACTGGCCGGTTGCTGCCCCACGTGAGGGGCGAGCGTCGGACAATCCGAGGCTACTGAAGAAAGCAGGATCGATCGAGTCAGACTGCCGGCCGCCTTCATGCGCCATGCTATCGTTGCCCGTACTTGGCCTCGTTCTCGTCGAGAAGGGATCGTCGGGGCGCGATGACTGTGCCTTGTGACTGCGGAAATCATAGACCGAAGATTATGGAAACTGTCGCGTTTATCTCGACTGAGAACGGGGACGACTTGATTGTGTCCTTTGCGGTCATCGACCCAGCGGATCCGACTGAGATCGAAAGCCTCACCCTTCTGCGCACGCCGAAATACGAACACATGCTGGCAGACTGGGAGCGAGGAGTGAGCGTTTCGTTTGAAC
>NZ_CAXUPU020000065.1:0-18000 GCF_964252755.1 Caballeronia sp. LjRoot29
GATTACCTTCTTTCAAATTTGTTGATCGGTTAAAGACTTCTGGCTTACCGAATTACTTGGATTTCGCGTTAATGATCGCTTCTGCCACGTTTCGCGGAGCTTCAGCATAGTGCTTGAATTCCATCGTGTACGTAGCGCGACCTTGCGTCGCCGAACGCAGCGACGTCGAATAGCCGAACATTTCCGACAGCGGGACTTCAGCGCGCACGATCTTGCCGCCGCCAATCATGTCTTCCATGCCCTGGACGATACCGCGACGGCTCGACAAGTCGCCCATCACGTTGCCCATGTAGTCTTCAGGCGTTTCGACTTCCACAGCCATCATTGGTTCGAGGATGACCGGGCTTGCCTTGCGCATTGCGTCCTTGAACGCCATCGAACCGGCCATGCGGAATGCATTTTCGTTCGAGTCAACGTCGTGGTACGAACCAAACGTCAGGTGAACCTTGACGTCCACCACCGGGAAGCCTGCCAGCACGCCAGCCTTCAGCGTTTCAATAATGCCCTTGTCCACAGCCGGGATGTACTCGCGCGGAATCACGCCGCCCTTGATCTCGTCCAGGAACTCGTAGCCCTTGCCCTGCTCATTCGGCTCAAGCGTAATGACAACGTGGCCATACTGACCGCGTCCGCCCGACTGCTTGACGAACTTGCCGTCAACGTCTTCAGCCTTGCCGCGAATCGTTTCGCGATACGCAACTTGCGGCTTGCCAACGGTTGCTTCAACGCCGAATTCACGACGCATGCGGTCAACCAAAATTTCCAGGTGCAACTCGCCCATACCCGAAATGATGGTCTGGCCCGACTCTTCGTCGGTCTGAACGCGGAACGACGGATCTTCCTGAGCCAGACGATTGAGCGCGAGGCCCATCTTCTCCTGGTCAGGCTTGGTCTTCGGCTCTACAGCTTGCGAAATCACCGGTTCCGGGAAAATCATACGTTCCAGAACGATCGGATGCGCCGGATCACACAGCGTGTCGCCGGTGGTCACGTCTTTCAAACCAACCGCGGCAGCGATGTCGCCTGCGTGCACTTCCTTGATTTCTTCGCGCTGGTTTGCGTGCATCAGCAGAATACGGCCGAGACGTTCCTTCTTGTCCTTGGTCGCGTTCAGCAGCGTGTCGCCCGACTTGGTCGTACCCGAATACACGCGGAAGAAGATCAACTGGCCGACAAACGGGTCGGTCATGATCTTGAACGCGAGTGCCGAGAACTTTTCGTCGTCAGCTGCACGACGCTCTTCGCGAGCGCCGTCTTCCAGTTCACCCAGAACCGGCGGAATGTCGATCGGCGACGGCAAGAAGTCGAGCACGGCGTCCAGCATCCGTTGCACGCCCTTGTTCTTGAACGCGGTGCCGCACAACATCGGCTGGATTTCACAAGCGATCGTACGGTCGCGAAGACCCTTCACGATTTCCTCTTCGGACAACGAGCCCGTTTCGAGGTACTTGTTCATCATTTCTTCGTTGGCTTCGGCAGCAGCTTCGACCATCTTTTCGCGCCACTCGTTGCACGTATCCAGCAATGCAGCCGGGATTTCTTCGTACTCGAACTTGATGCCTTGGGACGCTTCATCCCAAATAATCGCCTTCATCTTGATCAGGTCGACCACGCCCGTGAACGTGTCTTCTGCGCCGATTGGCACCACGACCGGAACCGGGTTCGCCTTCAGACGCAGCTTGAGCTGGTCATAGACCTTGAAGAAGTTCGCGCCGGTACGGTCCATCTTGTTGATGAACGCGAGACGGGGAACCTTGTACTTGTTGGCCTGGCGCCATACGGTTTCCGACTGAGGCTGAACACCGCCCACAGCGCAATAAACCATGCACGCACCGTCGAGCACGCGCATGGAACGCTCAACTTCAATGGTGAAGTCAACGTGTCCCGGCGTGTCGATGATGTTGATGCGGTGCTCGGGGCGGTCGCCAGCCATGCCTTTCCAGAAGGCGGTCGTCGCTGCCGACGTGATGGTGATGCCGCGCTCCTGCTCCTGCTCCATCCAGTCCATCGTTGCTGCGCCGTCGTGAACTTCACCGATTTTGTGGTTCACGCCCGTGTAAAACAGGATGCGCTCGGTCGTGGTCGTCTTGCCGGCGTCGATGTGAGCGCTAATACCGATATTTCGGTAGCGCTCGATAGGTGTCTTGCGAGCCACTTTGAATCCTTAATTGGGTCGACGCGACCGGCACATGCCAGTCACGTCCTAACACAAACGGGCGAGGCGCTTGGTAAGCGCACCCGCCCGGAGGTTTTTCCGTTCGTCCCAGGTCGGGAGGCCTAAATACAGCCTTAGAAGCGGAAGTGCGAGAACGCCTTGTTGGCTTCTGCCATCCGGTGAACTTCGTCGCGCTTCTTCATCGCGCCGCCACGGCCTTCCGCGGCTTCCGAAAGCTCACCTGCGAGACGCAGGGCCATCGACTTCTCGCTGCGCTTCTTCGCAGCTTCGCGCAACCAACGCATCGCCAATGCCATACGACGCGACGGACGCACTTCGACTGGAACTTGATAGTTCGCACCACCAACGCGGCGGCTCTTCACTTCCACCACCGGCTTCACGTTGTTGAGCGCACCCGTGAACACTTCCAGCGGGTCCTTGCCACCCTTGGTCTGGATCTGTTCAAAAGCACCATAAACGATACGCTCGGCAACCGACTTCTTGCCCGACAGCATGATCACGTTCATGAACTTGGCTACATCTACGTTGCCGAATTTCGGATCCGGCAAAATGTCCCGCTTGGGGACTTCGCGACGACGCGGCATGTTTCTTCCTTTGATTTTTCAGTTGGAGCTATTTCAGCCCCGCGGTCACCAACAAACCCGATCTATCTACCGACTAACCAGCTTGGCCGGGTGACCACTTACTCGACAGCACCGGCATTTCCGGCACCACCGCTTGAACGCCCTTGACGGGCAACCTGTACAGCCTGACCGGCAAAAGCTTACTTGCCAGCCTTAGCGCGCTTCGCACCGTACTTCGAGCGAGCTTGCTTACGATCCTTGACGCCCTGGGTATCCAGCGAGCCACGAACCATGTGGTAACGCACACCCGGCAAGTCTTTCACACGTCCGCCGCGAATCAGCACGACCGAGTGTTCCTGCAGGTTGTGGCCTTCACCACCGATGTACGAAATAACTTCAAAACCGTTCGTCAGACGAACTTTTGCAACTTTACGAAGTGCCGAGTTCGGCTTCTTCGGCGTCGTCGTGTACACGCGAGTGCACACTCCACGACGCTGGGGGCAGTCCTGCAAAGCCGGCGACTTGCTCTTCACTACTTCTGAAGCGCGGCCTTTGCGAACCAATTGATTGATGGTTGGCATTGTCTATTCCTAAATTGATCAAAATCGACGCTCCCGTTTCGGGCAAAGCAAAACGGACTGCGCGCCGAGCACTCCGGCTCTTGTCATGTATACGAGGACATTCTCGAGGGAAACCCCGTTTAGCAGATCCAAGAACGAGAACCTAGCATCATAATCTGAAATTCCCAATGCGGTCAACAGCTTGCAGCGCGTGCGAGCTTGATCAGGGCGATAAAAATCAGTTCGCGCCGACGACTTCGAGCAATTCGTCGCCGAACCGCTCGAGTTTGCGCGCGCCTATCCCGGGAATCTGGCTGAGATCTTCGATGGAGTCCGGCTCGTTGCGCGCAATTTCGGCCAGCGTCGCGTCGTGGAAAATGACGTAGGCCGGCACGCCGTCGCTCTTCGCCATGCTTGCGCGCCAAGCACGCAGCCTTTCCCAGCGTGCTTTGATGCGTGGCGACATGCCGGCCGTCGGATCCGCGCGTTCACCGGTTCGACCGGATGACTGCCTCGTGCGCGTTGGCTTTACGTACTTGCGCAGCGTCACGTTCTGCTCGCCTTTGAGTACGGCCTTGCTTGCCTCGGTGAGAATCAGCGCACCGAATCCATCGTGGTCGACAGCGAGATAGCCAAACGCCACCAGTTGACGAAACACCGCGCGCCATTCCTGCTCGGACAGCGCCGCGCCAAGTCCAAACGTGGATAGTTTTTCGTGACCGCGTTGAAGCAATTTCTCAGACCGGCTGCCGCGCAGGATGTCGATAAGATGACCGGCGCCGAAGTGGAACCCGCTCGCCTTATAAGCGCGGTACACGCAAGACAGCGCCATTTGCGCTTCGCGGGTAGCGTCCCAAGATTCAGGCGGCTCGAGACACGTGTCGCAATTGCCGCACGGCTGGCTCGCTTCGCCGAAGTAGCCGAGCAAGCGCACTCGCCGGCAGGACGCCGCTTCGCACAACCCAAGCAGCGCGTCGAGCTTGCCGCCCTGCACGCGCTTGTGGGTATCGTCGGCGTCGGATTCGTCGATCATTTTGCGTTGCTGCACCACGTCGCCGAGGCCGTACGCCATCCACGCGTTCGCCGGCATGCCGTCACGACCGGCACGGCCCGTTTCCTGGTAGTAGCCTTCCACGCTTTTCGGGAGATCCAGATGAGCGACGAAACGTACGTCGGGTTTGTCGATCCCCATCCCAAACGCGATCGTCGCGCACATCACGATGCCCTCTTCGCGCTTGAACATCTCCTGATGACGCTGGCGCATCTGATATTCCATCCCCGCGTGGTAAGGCAGCGCGCGAACACCCTGGCTCTTGAGCCAATCGGCAGTCTCTTCAACCTTGCGCCGTGACAGGCAATAGATCACACCGGCGTCCGTGGTTTTGTCCGGATTGGTATGCTCGGCGCGAATGAAATCCAGCAACTGGGCGCGGGCATTGTCCTTTTCGACAATCCGATACCGGATGTTCGGCCGGTCGAAGCTGGAGACAAAAATACGTGCGTCGTCCAAGGCCAGGCGATGCACGATTTCATCGCGCGTAATGGCGTCGGCAGTAGCTGTCAGCGCTATCCGCGGCACCGATGGAAACCGCTCGTGCAGCACCGATAACTGGATATATTCCGGCCGGAAATCGTGCCCCCATTGGGACACACAATGCGCTTCGTCAATGGCGAACAAGCCGATGCGCACGCTTTCGATCAGCTCGAGGAAACGAGGCGTCATGAGCCGTTCCGGGGCGACATACAGCAGGTCGATTTCCCCGTTACGCAACGCGCGCTCGGTGGCTGAGGCTTCTGCGCCCGTGAGCGTCGAATTCAGGCACGCGGCACGCACGCCGACTTCGCTCAACGCGGCGACCTGATCCTGCATCAACGCAATCAGCGGCGACACGACAATCCCAGCGCCAAACCCGGCTTCGCGCCTTAGCAAAGCGGGAATTTGATAACACAACGACTTGCCGCCGCCAGTCGGCATGAGCACGAGCGAGTCGCCGCCGGCGGCCACATGATCGACGATATCGCCCTGCTGCCCCCGGAACGCCGGGTAGCCAAATACTTCCTTGAGAATTTCGAGCGAACGGGACATGGAGAAGACGGAGTGCGCCAGAGCGTGAGTGCCCCGATTTTACCAACGACGGAGCGCTCAGACCGTCGCATGACTCAACGTTAGCCAATCGATAGAGCAAAAAAAAGCCGCCCGGTATAACCCGGGCGGCGTCAGTACAAGCAGATCGGTTGCTAAAGCCCGAACCTGTAAAAAGGCCCGAACTCCAAAACTTACTCCGCCGGATGTTGCTGTTCTGCAGGTGCGACAGGTGCGGCTTCGGGCGTGCCGAAATCGAACGATTCTTCCGCTGCAATCTGGTCGAAACGTTGACGATCCGACAACTCGCGGCTCTTGCGCGCCTTGTGGAACGCGAGACCTGTACCAGCCGGAATCAACCGGCCGACGATCACGTTTTCCTTCAGACCGCGCAAATCGTCGCGTTTGCCCATGATGGCCGCTTCGGTCAACACGCGCGTCGTTTCCTGGAACGATGCAGCCGAGATGAACGAATCGGTCGAGAGCGATGCCTTCGTAATACCGAGCAGCACGTTCTCGTAGGTCGCGGGGATCTTGTCTTCCGCGGCCATCCGGTCGTTCTCGTCCAGCATGTCCGAACGCTCAACTTGTTCGCCCATGATGAAGCGCGTATCGCCGTTGTCGACGATCTGCACGCGGCGCAACATCTGACGAACAATCACTTCAATGTGCTTGTCGTTGATCTTCACGCCTTGCAGACGATACACGTCCTGCACTTCGTCCACGATGTAGCGAGCCAGCGCTTCAATACCCTGCAAACGCAGAATGTCGTGCGGATCGGCCGGGCCATCGACAATCATTTCGCCCTTGTTGACGACCTGACCGTCGTGCACCAGCACCTGCTTTTCCTTGGTGATCAGGAACTCATGCTGTTCCCCTTCCACGTCGGTAATAACGAGACGCTGCTTGCCCTTCGTGTCCTTACCAAACGACGTCGTACCCGTGACTTCCGCCAAGATGCCGGCGTCCTTCGGCGAGCGCGCTTCGAACAGTTCGGCCACACGCGGCAGACCACCGGTAATGTCACGCGTTTTCTGCGCTTCAACCGGGATACGTGCCAGCACTTCACCGACCTGCACTTGCTGACCGTCCTTCACGGTGATCAGTGCGCCGACCTGGAAGCCGATCTGCACCGAATGCTCGGTGTTCGGGATCTTGACTTCTTCGCCTTGCGCATCGAGCAACTTCACTTGCGGACGAACACTCTTCGCCGCTTGCGAACCGCGACGCTTCACGTCGATCACGACGAGCGTTGAAAGCCCCGTCACATCGTCGATCTGCTTCGCAACCGTCACGCCTTCTTCGACGTTTTCGAACTTCACCGTACCGCCCCACTCGGTGATGATCGGACGCGTCAACGGATCCCATTGAGCCAGTTGTGCACCAGCCTTGATCTGCGCGCCGTCGAGTTGCAGCAACGTTGCGCCGTATGGGATTTTGTGACGTTCGCGCTCACGACCGAGGTCGTCGGCAATGATCGCCTCGCCCGAACGCGAGATGACGATCTGCTCGCCCTTCGCATTGGTGACGTAACGCATCGTTGCCGTGAAACGCACCGTACCGTTCGACTTGGCTTCCACCGACGAAGCGATAGCCGCACGCGACGCAGCGCCACCGATGTGGAACGTACGCATGGTCAACTGCGTGCCCGGCTCACCGATCGACTGAGCAGCGATAACACCCACCGCTTCGCCGACGTTCACGCGCGAGCCACGACCCAGGTCGCGGCCGTAGCACGAAGCGCACAGGCCGTAACGCGTTTCGCAGGTCAACGGCGTGCGCACGCGCACTTCGTCAATACCCAGGCGTTCGATTTCGTCGACCATGTCTTCGTCAAGCAACGTGCCCGATTCGTACAGCGTTTCCTGCGATTCCGGATTGACGACGTCCGCCACCGTCACGCGGCCAAGAATCCGGTCACGCAAGGCTTCGACAACTTCACCGCCTTCAACCAACGCCTTCATTGCAACGCCGTTCGTTGTGCCGCAATCGTCTTCGACCACGACCAGATCCTGCGTCACGTCAACGAGACGACGCGTCAGGTAACCCGAGTTCGCCGTCTTCAACGCCGTATCGGCCAAGCCTTTACGTGCACCGTGCGTCGAGATGAAGTACTGCAACACGTTCAGGCCTTCACGGAAGTTCGCCGTGATAGGCGTCTCAATGATCGAGCCATCCGGCTTCGCCATCAGGCCCCGCATACCGGCCAACTGACGAATCTGAACAGCGGATCCACGAGCGCCCGAGTCGGCCATCATGTAGATCGAGTTGAACGATTCCTGCTTCGTCTGATTGCCATCGCGGTCGACCACGGGCTCCGTAGCCAACTGCTCCATCATCGCCTTGCCGACCGCTTCCGACGTTGCCGACCAGATGTCGACCACGTTGTTGTAGCGCTCTTGCGAAGTGACCAGACCCGACATGTACTGACGGTCGTATTCCTTCACCTTCTTGGCTGCATCGCCGACGATCTGTTCTTTTTGCGGCGGCACGAGCATGTCGTCGACGCAAATCGAAATACCGGCGCGCGTAGCCAGACGGAAACCCATCTGCATCAGCTGGTCGGCGAAGATCACCGTTTCGCGCAGACCGCACTTGCGGAATGCCGTGTTGATCAGGCGCGAAATTTCCTTCTTCTTCAGCGGACGGTTCAGCACCGAGAACGGCAGTCCTGGCGGCAGAATTTCCGACAGAATAGAACGGCCAACCGTGGTTGCGTACAGCGTGATCTTCGGCACGAACTTCGGTGCGCCTTCGCTTTGATCCGGGTTGTGAATGTTTTCCGTAATCCGGACATTCACCCGCGACGCCAGCTCGACTTCCTTGTTTTCGTACGCGCGGATTGCTTCCGACACGCCCGTGAACGTCATGCCTTCGCCCTTGCCATTTACCGCTTCACGCGATGCGTAGTAAAGACCCAGCACAATATCCTGCGACGGCACGATCGACGGATCGCCGTTGGCCGGGAACAGGACGTTGTTCGACGCCAGCATCAGCGTGCGCGCTTCCATCTGCGCTTCCAGCGACAGCGGCACGTGAACGGCCATCTGGTCACCGTCGAAGTCGGCGTTGAACGCCGCGCAAACGAGCGGATGCAGCTGAATAGCCTTACCTTCGATCAGCACCGGCTCGAAAGCCTGAATGCCAAGACGGTGAAGCGTAGGCGCGCGGTTCAGCATGACCGGATGTTCGCGGATCACCTCTTCCAAAATGTCCCACACCACGGCTGTCTGGTTCTCGACTTCCTTCTTCGCGGCCTTGATGGTGGTAGCCACACCCATCACTTCCAGCTTGTTGAAGATGAAAGGCTTGAACAGTTCGAGCGCCATCAGCTTCGGCAGACCGCACTGATGCAGCTTGAGCGTCGGGCCCACCACGATCACCGAACGGCCCGAATAGTCAACGCGCTTACCGAGCAAGTTCTGACGGAAACGGCCGCCCTTACCCTTGATCATGTCAGCGAGCGACTTCAGCGGACGCTTGTTCGCGCCGGTCATTGCCTTACCGCGGCGACCGTTGTCGAGCAGCGAATCGACGGCTTCCTGCAGCATCCGCTTTTCATTGCGGACGATGATTTCAGGCGCCTTCAATTCGAGCAGACGCTTCAACCGGTTGTTACGGTTGATCACGCGACGATACAAGTCGTTCAGGTCCGACGTCGCGAAACGGCCACCGTCCAGCGGCACGAGCGGACGCAGTTCCGGCGGCAGCACCGGCAGCACTTCCAGCACCATCCAGTCGGGCTTGATGCCCGAACGCTGGAATGCCTCGAGCACCTTCAGGCGCTTCGCGTACTTCTTGATCTTCGCTTCCGAACCCGTGTTCTTGAGTTCGGTGCGCAGCACTTCGACCTGTTCGTCGATATTGATCGCGCGCAGCAGTTCACGCACGCCTTCCGCGCCCATCTCGGCACGGAATTCGTCGCCGTATTCTTCGACCTTATTGTAGTAATCCTCTTCCGTCATGATCTGCCGCGCTTTCAGCGGCGTCATGCCCGGTTCGATCACCACGTACGCTTCGAAATACAGCACGCGTTCGATGTCGCGCAGCGTCATGTCGAGCACCATGCCCAGACGCGACGGCAGCGACTTCAAGAACCAGATGTGCGCAACCGGCGAGGCCAGTTCAATGTGGCCCATCCGTTCGCGGCGCACCTTGGCGAGCGTGACTTCAACGCCGCACTTTTCGCAGATCACGCCGCGGTGCTTTAGGCGCTTGTACTTGCCGCACAGGCACTCGTAGTCCTTGATGGGCCCGAAAATCTTGGCGCAGAACAGGCCATCGCGTTCCGGCTTGAAGGTCCGGTAGTTGATGGTTTCAGGCTTCTTCACTTCGCCGAAGGACCACGAACGGATCTTGTCCGGCGAGGCCAGACCGATCTTGATCGCGTCAAAAACTTCAGGTTGTTGGACTTGCTTGAATAGATCGAGCAGAGCTTTCATTGCGTCTCTCCAGTAGTCCGATTAGTTCCGGTCCAGGTCGATGTCGATACCGAGCGACCGGATTTCCTTCACCAACACATTGAACGACTCAGGCATGCCGGCGTCGATCACGTGGTCACCCTTGACCAGGTTTTCATACACTTTGGTACGACCCGCCACGTCATCCGACTTAACAGTCAGCATTTCTTGCAGCACGTACGAAGCGCCATATGCTTCGAGCGCCCACACTTCCATCTCACCGAAACGCTGGCCACCGAACTGCGCCTTACCACCCAGCGGCTGCTGCGTGACGAGCGAGTACGGTCCGGTCGAACGGGCGTGCATCTTGTCGTCGACCAAGTGATGCAGTTTCAGGTAATGCATGTAGCCCACCGTGACCGTCCGTTCGAACGGTTCACCCGTGCGGCCGTCGCTCAACTGCACCTGATTCTTCGACTTCGTCATGCCCAATTGCTTCGCGATGTCGTCAGGGAATGCCAGGTCCAGTGCACGTTCCATTTCGCCTTCCGTCGCGCCGTCGAACACCGGCGTTGCAAAAGGAACACCTTCGCGCAGGTTCTTCGCCAGTTCGACGATTTCGTCGTCGGTGAAGTTTTCCAGCTCTTCCTTGCGGCCCGATTCGTTGTAGATCTTGGTCAGGAAAATGCGCAGCTCTTCAATCTTCGTCTGACGCTGCAGCATTTCGCCGATACGCCATCCGAGACCCTTCGCGGCCCAACCCAGATGCACTTCGAGAATCTGACCCACGTTCATCCGCGACGGCACGCCGAGCGGATTCAGCACGACGTCAGCAGGACGGCCATCGGCCATGTACGGCATGTCTTCGATCGGCACGATCTTCGACACAACACCCTTGTTACCGTGACGGCCGGCCATCTTGTCGCCCGGTTGCAGACGACGCTTAACTGCCAGGTACACCTTGACCATCTTCAGCACGCCCGGCGGCAGTTCGTCGCCTTGCGTCAGCTTCTTGCGCTTTTCTTCGAACGCCAGATCGAACTGGTGACGCTTTTGTTCGATGGAATCCTTGATGGCTTCGAGCTGTGCCGCTGCTTCTTCGTCCGCCAAGCGGATGTCGAACCAGTGGTAGTGATCCAGATCTTCCAGGTACGGCAGGTCGATCTTCGTGCCCTTCGCCAGCTTCTTCGGACCGCCGTTTGCGACCTTGCCGTTGAGCATACGGGCGAGACGCGAGAACGCGTCGCCTTCCACAATGCGCAACTGGTCGTTCAAGTCCAGGCGATAACGCTTCAGTTCGTCATCAATAATCTGCTGTGCACGCTTGTCACGCGTAATGCCTTCGCGCGTGAACACTTGCACGTCGATCACCGTGCCGCTCATGCCCGACGGCACGCGCAGCGACGTATCCTTCACGTCCGACGCCTTCTCGCCGAAAATGGCGCGCAGCAGCTTTTCTTCCGGCGTCAGCTGGGTTTCGCCCTTCGGCGTGACCTTGCCGACCAGCACGTCGCCCGCTTCAACTTCAGCGCCGATGTACACAATGCCCGACTCATCGAGACGGCCAAGTTGCACTTCAGCCAGGTTCGAGATGTCGCGCGTGATTTCTTCCGGTCCGAGCTTCGTGTCGCGTGCAACCACATTCAGTTCTTCGATGTGGATCGACGTGTAACGATCTTCAGCAACCACCTTCTCCGAGATCAGGATCGAATCTTCAAAGTTGTAGCCGTTCCACGGCATGAACGCGACGAGCATGTTCTGGCCAAGCGCGAGCTCGCCCAGATCGGTCGATGCGCCATCGGCCACCACGTCGCCACGGCCAACCTTGTCGCCGACCTTCACGATCGGACGCTGGTTGATGTTCGTGTTCTGGTTCGAACGCGTGTACTTGATCAGGTTGTAGATGTCGACACCGACTTCGCCGGCAACCGCTTCATCGTCGTTCACGCGAATCACGATACGGCCAGCATCGACGTAATCCACGATACCGCCGCGTTCCGCCTGAACCGTCGTACCCGAGTCAACCGCCACCGTACGTTCAATACCCGTACCGACCACGGCCTTTTCAGGACGCAGGCAAGGCACGGCCTGACGCTGCATGTTCGAGCCCATCAATGCGCGGTTCGCGTCATCGTGTTCAAGGAACGGAATCAGCGAAGCAGCCACGGACACGATCTGCGACGGCGCCACGTCCATGTACTGGATGCGGTCCGGCGTGACCATCAGCGTTTCGCCCGCTTCACGCGACGAAACCAGCTCGTCGGTCAGCGTGCCGCCTTCGCCCAGCGACGCGTTCGCCTGAGCGATCACGTAGCGGCCTTCTTCAATGGCCGACAGATAGTCGATCTGATCCGTCACCTTGCTGTCGACCACTTTCCGATACGGCGTCTCGAGGAAACCGTATTCGTTCAAGTGCGCGTACAGCGCCAGCGAGTTGATCAGCCCGATGTTCGGACCTTCCGGCGTTTCAATCGGGCACACACGGCCGTAGTGGGTCGGGTGCACGTCGCGGACTTCAAAGCCTGCGCGTTCACGCGTCAAACCGCCCGGTCCAAGAGCCGATACACGGCGCTTGTGGGTGATTTCCGACAGCGGATTCGTCTGGTCCATAAACTGCGACAACTGCGACGAACCGAAGAACTCGCGAATGGCCGACGAAATCGGCTTCGAGTTGATCAGGTCGTGCGGCATCAGGTTTTCGCTTTCAGCCTGACCCAGACGTTCCTTCACAGCCCGTTCCACGCGCACGAGGCCTGCGCGGAACTGGTTCTCAGCCAACTCACCTACGCAACGCACACGACGATTGCCCAAGTGATCGATGTCATCAACTTCGCCCTTGCCGTTACGCAGCTCGACCAAAATCTTGATGGTCGCGAGGATGTCGTCGTCTTCCAGCGTCATCTTGCCAATGATCTCGTCGCGGCCCACGCGACGATTGAACTTCATACGACCCACCTTCGACAGGTCGTATGCGTCTTCGCTGTAGAACAGGCGGTTGAACAGCGCTTCAACGGCTTCTTCCGTCGGCGGTTCGCCCGGACGCATCATGCGATAGATCGCGATACGTGCAGCCATGCGGTCGGCGGTTTCGTCGATACGCAGCGTCGACGAAATGTACGGGCCTTGATCCAGATCGTTCGTGTACAGCGTCTGGATGTCCTTGACCTTCGACTCGCGCAGCTTCTCGAGCACCATTTCGGTGATCTCGTCGTTGGCGTTCGCGATCACTTCACCCGTTTCGCCGTCGACTACATTCTTTGCCAGCACACGGCCGAGCAAATAGTCTTCCGGTACCGAGATGAACTTCGTCTTTGCTGCTTCGAGGTCACGAATGTGCTTCGCGTTGATCCGCTTGTCCTTCTGGACGATGACAGCGCCTTCGCGATCCTGGATGTCAAAGCGCGCGACTTCACCGCGCAGACGCTCCGGCACGAATTCCATTTGTGCGCCTTCGCCCATCAACGCAAAGTTATCGAATACGAAGAAGTTCGCGAGGATCTGTTCCGGCGTTAGGCCAATGGCCTTCAGCAGGATGGTCACAGGCATTTTCCGGCGACGGTCGACGCGGAAATACAGCACGTCCTTCGGGTCGAATTCGAAGTCGAGCCACGAACCACGGTAAGGGATGATACGCGCCGAGAAAAGCAGCTTGCCCGAGCTGTGCGTCTTGCCCTTGTCGTGCTCGAAGAACACGCCAGGCGAACGGTGCAGCTGGGACACGATCACCCGTTCCGTACCGTTGATGACGAACGAACCAGTCGGCGTCATGAGCGGCATTTCGCCCATGTAGACTTCCTGTTCCTTCACTTCCTTGACGACCGGCTTGCTCGGCGATTCCTTGTCGAGCAGCACCAGGCGCACCTTGGCGCGCAAGGCGGAGCAATACGTCAGGCCGCGCTGCTGGCATTCCTTGATATTGAATGCCGGCGGCGAAAGCATGTAGCTGACGAATTCGAGACGCGCAAAACCGTTGTGCGAAACGATCGGGAAGACCGATGAAAATGCTGCTTGCAGCCCTTCTGCCTTGCGCTGAGTCCCGATGGTCTCGGCTTGCAGAAATGTGCTGAATGATTCAAGCTGGGTTGCCAGCAAGAAGGGAACTTGGTGAACGATGGGGCGTTTCGCAAAACTCTTGCGAATACGCTTCTTCTCGGTGAAGGAATATTGCATACGATCTCCGAATCACGGCGGGCGTTGCCGAGGCGGGATACCTCGATGACACGACCCGGTGTTCACCGACTGAGACTCGTCATACACCCAGGGAGGGGCGAACGAGCCTAGAAGCTTGGTGGTTGGCCGCTACCAACCGCTGGCTGACGGCAGCGGATGCCTATGTTTCCCGCTACCCGACCAAACTTGCCTTCTGCAGTCGCTTCAGAAGACAAAGAAAAGAATCGGCAAAATTGTCCAGCCGATGTTTTTCTTTGGCTTCTATGAGGTTCTTGTTGCCGAAACCGGCGACTCAAAACATTGTTCCCACAAAGCAGAAAAAGGCCGGCGGTCATAGACCGCCAGCCTTAGCAAAGCGCAGTGAAACTTACTTGATTTCAGCCTTCGCGCCTGCTTCTTCCAGCTTCTTCTTCGCTTCTTCAGCAGCAGCCTTCGGTACCGATTCCTTAACAGGCTTCGGTGCACCGTCAACCAGGTCCTTCGCTTCCTTCAGGCCGAGACCCGTCAGTTCGCGAACAGCCTTAATCACCGACACCTTGTTTGCGCCGATTTCGACCAGGTTCACCGTGAACTCGGTCTGCTCTTCAACAACAGCGGCAGCACCAGCGGGGCCAGCAACTGCGACTGCTGCAGCCGACACGCCAAACTTTTCTTCGAACGCCTTGACCAGCTCGTTCAATTCCAGAACCGACATCGAGCTTACTGCTTCGAGGATGTCATCTTTTGCGATTGCCATTTGAAATACTCCTAAATTGAATTCGGATACAGCCAGCGATCTTGTAAGCCTAACCAGGCAACCAAGCGCAGTACGTTACGCAGCAACTTCCGGCTCAGCTTCAGCCGGAGCCTCAGCGCCGCCACCCTTTTGCGCAGCGAGCGCGGCCAGAGCGCGCGCGAAGCCGGCAACAGGAGCTTGCATGACGTACAGCAGCTTGGAGAGCAGTTCTTCGCGGCTCGGGATGTTGGCGAGTGCTTGCACAGCCGCCTTGTCCATCACGTTGCCTTCGTAGGAACCAGCCTTGATGATCAACTTGTCATTGGTTTTGCCGAAGTCATTAACAACCTTGGCAGCAGCAATTGCATCTTCAGAGATGCCGTAGATCAGAGGACCGGTCATCTGCTCGGCCAGCGGAGCGAACGGCGTACCTTCCACGGCGCGACGCGCCAACGTGTTTTTCAACACGCGGAGATACACTTGTTGCTCGCGAGCCTTTGCGCGCAGCTTGGTCAGATCGCCAACCGCAATTCCACGATACTCAGCGAGCACCATCGTCTGAGCCTTCGCGACTTGCGCGGCGACTTCAGCGACAACTGCCTGCTTGTCTTCTTTGTTCAGTGGCACGGTTAAACCTCCAGATTCGATGCGCCAACTTAGCGCACCTCGTTCAACAACGGCGTCCGACCTGTCAGGAGTATTTCGACCGGCTGGTGCGCACCTCACGGCGCGCGACAACCGACTTCAACCACACCAAAACTGTTCCGGGTTCGCCATCTGCGTTGGCTTACATTAAGGTCGCGCCCAACTGCTGCGCTTCCGCCAACGGTCTTTGACAACCGGTTGCTTGCTAACTACAGCTCACAACCGCCCAAAGCCCTTAACCCACGCTCACGCGAAATCGCGCGAGCGTGGGCATGATTCTTTACTGCGAGAGCGTGGAGTGATCTACGCGCACGCCAACACCCATGGTGCTCGACAATGCGATCTTGCGCAGATACACGCCCTTGCTGGTCGCCGGCTTAGCCTTTTGAAGGGCTTCCACCAGTGCCGACAGATTCTTGCGCAACGACGCCGGCTCAAACGAAGCACGGCCGATGGTTGCGTGGATGATCCCGCCCTTGTCGACGCGGAACTGCACCTGACCAGCCTTTGCGTTGCGAACAGCTTGAGCAACGTCAGCCGTAACCGTACCGACCTTCGGGTTCGGCATCAGGCCGCGCGGGCCGAGAATCTGACCGAGCGTACCGACGACGCGCATTGTGTCCGGCGAAGCGATCACAACGTCGAAGTTCAGGTTACCGGCCTTGACCTGTTCAGCCAGGTCTTCCATACCGACGATTTCTGCGCCGGCTGCACGAGCCTGCTCAGCCTTTTCGCCTTGCGCAAACACAGCAACGCGAACCGACTTGCCGGTACCTGCGGGCAACACGACCGAACCGCGAACCACTTGGTCCGACTTCTTCGCGTCGATGCCGAGCTGCACAGCCACGTCGATAGATTCATCGAACTTGGCGCTTGCGCATTCCTTGACCAGCGAAAGAGCGTCGTCGACGGGGTACAGCTTCATGCGATCGACCTTGGAGGCGAACGCTTTAAGACGCTTAGAAAGCTTAGCCATTTACACGCCCTCCACGGTGATGCCCATCGAACGGGCGCTGCCCGCGATCGTACGAACCGCTGCGTCCAGATTCGCTGCCGTCAAATCAGGCATCTTGGTCTTCGCGATTTCTTCAGCTTGAGCGCGCGTGATATTGCCGACCTTGTCAGCATTCGGTTTCGGCGAACCCTTCTGAATACCTGCTGCCTTCTTGATCAGAACGGTAGCCGGCGGCGTCTTCATGATGAACGTGAAGCTCTTGTCCGCGAATGCCGTAATAACCACCGGCACCGGCAGACCCGGCTCCATCGCTTGAGTCTGCGCGTTAAACGCCTTGCAGAACTCCATGATGTTCAGGCCGCGCTGGCCCAGTGCCGGACCAACCGGCGGTGACGGATTGGCTTTACCTGCAGGAATCTGCAGTTTGATAAAGCCGATGATTTTCTTTGCCATGTTGAAAACCTCTGCAGAACGCGTTAGCGTTCGGTGAGTGATAACGCGCGCTCGCCAAAACGGCTACTGACGCTCCTCAACAGCCATAACGCGGGCTGTAAGCGCGAACCGCGCTACGAAGTTGACACCTCGAGCGCGGCGAAAAACGAATGCTTTTTAAACCTTCTCGACCTGGCCAAATTCCAGTTCTACCGGGGTCGAGCGTCCAAAAATGGTGACAGAAACACGGACGCGCGATTTCTCGTAGTTCACTTCCTCAACGTTGCCGTTGAAATCCGTGAACGGACCGTCTTTGACCCGCACCATTTCGCCCACTTCGAAGAGCGTTTTCGGACGCGGTTTTTCCACGCCTTCCTGCATCTGCGACATGATCTTTTCCACTTCACGCGGAGAGATCGGGCTCGGACGATTACGCGCCCCGCCAACGAAGCCGGTCACCTTCGCGGTATTTTTTACCAGATGCCAGGTTTCGTCCGTCATTTCCATCTCGACGAGCACATAGCCCGGAAAGAAACGACGCTCTGTTACAGACTTGTGACCACCCTTCACTTCCACGACTTCTTCAGTCGGGACGAGGATCTGACCAAATTGGTCTTGCATGCCGGCGCGGTCGATGCGCTCCTGAAGCGCACGTTGCACGCTCTTCTCCATACCGGAGTAGGCGTGCACGACATACCAACGTTTTCCGCTCGGTGATGCTGGTGCTTCGCTCATATCATCTCCAACCCAGAATTACCGAGAATATCACCCACTCAATTGACTTATCGCTAAGCCACAAGAAGATTGCCATGATCAGCACAAATGCGAAGACCACCAGCGTGGTTTGCGTGGCTTCCTTACGTGTCGGCCACACCACCTTGCGGACTTCTTTGTACGAATCTTTGGCAAAGGCGATAAAGCCCTTTCCCGGTGCGGAGAGAAGACCGACCGCAACACCCGCGATCAAACCAACAGCCAGCGCGGCGCCGCGTACGTACCACTCCTGGCCACCCAGCCAGAAGAAACCTACGAACCCGGCCAAGACCAACAATACGCCCGCGGTCAACATCAACTTGTCGCCGGAAGTATTTACAGTTTCGACGGAAGGATTCGCCATAACACCTTAAGCAGCGCCCGGAGACGCAAGATTGTGGCAGGGGCAGAGGGAATCGAACCCCCAACCTTCGGTTTTGGAGACCGACGCTCTGCCAGTTGAGCTATACCCCTAAACCATTTTGGGGTCGGCGATTTCGCCAACCCCGAAAACTACAGACTATCGAGCAATTTCTGGCTTTGCTCGA
>NZ_CAXUPU020000066.1:0-17462 GCF_964252755.1 Caballeronia sp. LjRoot29
CCTGTCCGAACGATCGGGGCCACCTCTGGATTCGCGAGAAGGAGGGTTTCACACATCCTTCGCTCTTGCGAGCACCGTGCTTTTGGGGTACCCATGACATGGAACTGCACGCTGTGGACACTTAATTTTCAGAGAGGTGAAAGCGTTTTCTTTGCTTCGTTTCTTTGTCGCTTTGGACAAAGAAATGACGGGCCGCCACGCGCAGTGGCTAATAGTGATAGAGAAATAAGCCAACATAAAACGCGCAAAAACCTAAAAAGCAGCAACCCGGCAATGAACCAGAACCGCTAACGCAAAACCCGTGCAACCCGGCACTGACCCCGGCCGCTGACACCAGAACCTAGCAGCCCCGCCCCTGCACCGGAACGAACGAAAACCATTTTCCCACTGACCTTTAGACATTTAAAACTAAGAAAATATGAAAGCCACATGTAATTACCAATAAAACCAGCTTCAGCTATTAGAAAATTAAAAGACCTGCTCGTCGCGAGCATGACCCAGGTCAATGATCGTTCCGATCCGCGGGATATAACGGTATCAGGCCATGCGAAGCCATTTCGCTTAAGCACACCACGCTTGGCATCTCCGCTCAATCTTCCCACCGGAATAGTCAATGACATTTCTTAAGCCCGCGCTCAGCAGCGCTGAAGCGAACAATGACGAGTATGCGACAACTATCTCCGGTGCGTCACTGCCGAAATATCGTATTCCTAAACTCCCATCAGAACCCCATTCAGTGTTCGATCTGGTGCGCGACGAACTTTTCATGGACGGCAATTCGCGCCAGAACGTAGCCACCTTCTGCACCACCTATGCAGACGATGAAGTCCGCCGCTTGATGGATTTATCGATCGACAAGAACATGATCGATAAGGACGAATATCCGCAGACCGCCGAGATTGAAAAACGCTGCGTTCATATGCTTGCCGACCTGTGGCATGCGCCGCGTTCGTGGGAGACCACGGGATGCTCGACCACCGGTTCGAGCGAAGCCTGCATGCTCGGTGGACTCGCGCTCAAATGGCAATGGAAGAAGCGCCGGCTGGCCGAAGGAAAATCGGTCGACAAACCCAATATTGTGGTCGGCCCGGTGCAAGTGTGCTGGGACAAGTTCGCGCGTTATTTCGACGTCGAGCTTCGCCAGGTTCCCCTAAGCGGTGACTCCCTCGGCCTGCAACCGGAACAGCTCGCCGCCTATTGCGATGAAAACACCATCGGCGTGGTCGCTACGCTTGGCATTACCTTCACCTGCGTTTATGAACCCGTCAAGGCGCTCACAGGCGCCCTCGATGCCTTGCAACGCGATGTCGGCCTGGACATCCCCATTCACGTGGATGCAGCGAGCGGCGGATTTGTCGCGCCTTTCATTCAGCCGGATCTGGAATGGGACTTCGCCATTGAACGAGTGAAATCCATCAACACCTCGGGCCATAAATATGGTCTCGCGCCGCTCGGAGTAGGTTGGGTCGTATGGCGCAGCGTGAAGGATCTGCCTGACGACCTGATCTTCATGGTCGACTACCTTGGCGGCAACATGCCCACGTTCGCGCTTAATTTTTCGCGGCCGGCGGGACAGATCATCGCGCAGTATTACTTGCTGCTCAGGCTAGGCCACGAAGGCTACAGGCGCATCCAGCAGGAATGTGCCGACACGGCGCAATTCCTGGCGGACGGTCTCGCCAAGCTTAGCGCGATAGAAATGGTGTACGACGGCCGCGGCGCGCTACCAGCGGTTTGCTACAAGCTGCGCCACCCCGATACCGCCGGCTTTTCGCTTTTCGATTTATCGGATCGTGTTCGCATGCGGGGCTGGCAAATCGCCTCATACAAGCTTCCCGCTGACCGCGAGGAAACAATCGTCCAGCGCATCCTGATCCGCCGTGGCATCACGCGCGACATGGCGGTACTCCTGCTAAACGACATCAAGACTGCAATCGCCCATCTGCTTGAGAACCCAATACCCAATTCAAAGGCGGGACCGGGGTTTCACCATGACTGACATTGACGGCTTAACGACCAGAGGTTTGGCATGACTGCGACAGCAAAGAAAGGCACTTACCTGAGTGCCACTTCAATCGGCTTGATGACAGCGGCCGCTGTGGTGACCAGCTTGCGCGGCTTGCCGCTGCTCGCGAAAGAAGAGATGACGATGTTCGTCTACCTCGCGTTCACCGTGATCTTCTACCTGATCCCGGCGTCACTGATCTCTGCTGAACTGGGCGGTGCTTTCGCCGACCGGCGCGGCGGAATATATACGTGGGTGGGTCAGGCATTCGGCAACCGATGGGGCTTCCTCGCGATCTGGCTGCAATGGATCCAGAACGTGGTGTGGTATCCGGTTGCGCTGACGTTCGGCGCGGCGGCTATCGCTTATACGATCGGGCGTCCGGAGCTCGCGACCAACGGCGTATATGTCGGCGTGTTTTGTATCGTTGCCTATTGGCTTGCTACATGGGTGGTGCTGCAAGGCGTCGAAGTGTTTGCGCGGATCGCCAATTGGACCTTTATTATCGGCACGATCGTTCCCGGATTCGTGTTGCTCGCATTGCTGGCGTACTGGATCTATACCGGGCACGCACTCGGCTGGCAACATATTAAAGACCCGGCGCTGTCGGAAGCGGGTCATGCGCGTTATTGGCCCGCGATCCATGGCTTTGGCACCATCGCGTTTCTGGCAGGCATTGTGCTGCTGTTCGCCGGCGTGGAGGCGCAAGCCGTGCACGTGATGGACATGCGCAGCCCGAGCCGGGGTTACCCAGCCGCAATCGCTTTGGGCGCCGTTATATCGCTCCTGATTTTTGCACTTGGCGCGCTGCCGATCGCAGGCATTCTTCCGTACGAAAAAATCTCCCTGCAGTCGGGCGTATTCGATACCTTCGCCGCAGTCATAACGGACATCTGGCATATGCAGTGGCTGGTGTCGGTGCTCTCGTTGCTGGTAGGCGTGGGTGCGATAAGCGGCGTGTTGGCGTGGCTTGGCAGCCCTTCTCGCGGTTTGCTTGAAACAGCGCATGAGGGTGAGCTGCCGCCGGTGCTGCAGGCCAAGAACAAAAAGGGAATGCCTACGCATATCCTGCTGGTGCAAGGCGTGATTGTTACCTTGATGTCTTGCTTCTACTTCGTCATCAAGGATGTATCAGTCGCGTTCTTTTTGATCTCGGCAATGACGATTGCGCTGTATTTGATCGCTTACATGCTCATGTATGCAGCAGCCATAAAACTGCGCTATTCCGCGCCCGATCTCAAGCGTCCGTTCACGGTACCCGGTGGGATCGTGGGTATGTGGATATTCGCGGGCGTCGGCCTGGCAGGCGTAGTGTTCAGCTTCGTGGTGTCGTTTTTTCCGCCCGATCAATTGCCGGTGGGATCGCCCGCCATGTACATCGGATTGGTGACGCTTGGCATTGTGGTGTTTGGCGGCGTGCCGCTGATCATCCATCACGTGCGCCGCAGCAATTGGGCTCTGCCGGCCGATGCTCCAGTGCTGGCGGTGGCTGCCAAGTAAGCGGGGACCGAACCCGGTTGGCGAACTCGGACAAGTGAAGCATGTTCAGCCGGGGTCGCCGAGTGGTTGATGCTGAACTTCGTTCCCGTGGATCGATCCTTGCGCAGTCATCTGTGTGTGAGGCGCGCGAACATCGGGCCATCGAGGGATGAAGCCGATGTGATTGGCGAGCACCACTGAGCTAAAGCTACGCGGTATTTATGCCCGGGTAGTCTTGCTCTTTCAAAGCGATGATTCGGCAAACACCCTTGGGGAGCACGGCAATGGCGCAGCGCTTGATTGATGTGTTGGACGGCAGTGGAACGGTCATTCATACCTACCCGGTCACGCTTGGGCCGAACGAGGACCACGCCGACGATTTGGCATATATAGCAAAGGCGCTGGAGGCGGCCGCCCACGGGCGACTGGTGCCCGATGCCGAACTGCCGAGCCTCAGTGCGCGGGTTCATGTGGCGCGAGGTGGTCAACTCGCGTCTTATGGCGACGACATTGACGGTCGTTCGGAAACGAAACAAGCGCTGGAGCAGGACATCCGCAAGCGTGCTTATAGTCTGTGGGAACAGGATGGTTGCCCTGAGGGCCGGGCCGACGACTATTGGCAGCAGGCGTCGCATCAGCACTTGCGCGAGCGTGCGTATGCGCTCTGGCAACAGGAGGGAAGCCCGGAAGGCCGTGCCGATGAAAACTGGAACCGGCTACGTGAATTCGGGGCTCAATGATCTGGCATGGTCTTGCCGGTCACTTTAAGCACGAACGACAACTTCGCCGCGGCTTCCCGCGGCGAAGGCATTTTCAGAACACGATCACCGCTTTACCCGGACCATGTCCTGTCTTGTTACGCTCGATCGCAGCGGTCGCGTCGCTCAACTTTGCGACTTCCGACACTTCCACCTTCACCGCGCCCTGATCGGCCATCTCCACAATTTCCGCAAGCAGCGCTGCATCGGGCCGCATCTGGAACCAGATACCGCGCTTGCCCGACGGAGTCTGCGCTGCGATATCCGGTGCGGCCGTGCTTACGATTCTTCCCGCGTCCGCGAGCACCTGCCACGAGTTGGCAAGCGCTTCACCACCCACGAGATCAAGCACCAGATCGATGTCCTTTATCAGCTCCCAGAAAGAGGAAGTCCGGTAATCGATGACCTCATCCGCACCGAGCCCGCGCAGATATCCCGCGTTGATGCCCTGGGCGGTCGTGACGACTCGCGCCCCTGCACGCCGCGCGAACTGAACGGCGAAGCTTCCCACGCCACCGGCCGCACCATGAATCAATACGGTTTGGCTGCGTTTCAGTTCTCCCGCTTCGAACAGAGCTTGCCACGCGGTCAACGCGCCAACCGGAATGGCCGCGGCACGTTCGTCGCTCAGGCTGGCGGGTGTCCTGACCAGCGTGTTCGAAGCGATGGCCACAAAATCCGCATAGGCGCCAAGACCGGCCACGGGACCCATGACGCGATTGCCGACAGCGAACCCGCTCACATCGGCGCCGACTTCAACCACCTCGCCAGCGAGTTCAACGCCGAGCGTGGCAGGGAGGGGCAGCGGGAAATCATTCTGCAAGAAACCATCGCGAATCTTCCAGTCGAGACTGTTGATTCCCGCAGCCCTGACATGGACGACGACCTGGCCTGACGCGGCGGACGGCATCGCGATGCTATCGATCTTCAGGGCGTCGGGCTCGCCATACGCGTGGAGTCGAAGGGCGCGATTCATTGCGCTTTCTCCCAGCGCGGGATAGTCGATATACCCCTTCGCGCCGGGCGAATAAAACGTGTCGCGATCAGGGGTGTTGAGGGGCGCGCGGCCAAGAAAGCGCTGCGGCAAATCCGGATTGGCGAGATACAGACTGCCGAATACGGTTGCGTCGGCGTGGCCCTGTTCGATTAGCGCTTGCGCTGTCTCGTTGGTCAATCCGCCGCCTGCCAGATACGGCCCGCTGAACAACGGTTGAAGGAACGTGCGGTAATCGAATTCACTGCCGGTCTTCACCACATGCAGATACGCCAGCTTGAGCGGCGCGAGTTGCTCGACGAGATATCGATAGGTATCCTTCGGGTTTTCATCGGTCACATCGTTGAAGCCCATTTCAGGCGCGATCTTGATACCCACGCGGTCGCTGCCCGCTTCCTGAGACATCGCGCTCAGTACTTCCAGGATGAATCGGGCGCGATTCGCAAGCGAGCCGCCGTAAAGATCGGTCCGCTGATTTGTCCCCGATGACAAGAACTGCTCGGGCAGATATCCCGAGGCTGCATGCAGTTCAACGCCATCGAAACCGGCCGCCAACGCGTTGCGCGTCGCAAGCCGATATGACTGAACGATTTCCGCGATCTCATCGGTTTCAAGGGCGCGCGGTTGCACAAACTCCTGCGGTCCCGTTGCGGTGAATACCGTGCCGGCGGCCCTGACCGCCGAAGGCGCAACCGGCGTTGCGCCGTTCGGCAAGAGGCTCGGATGAGAGATGCGACCCGTGTGCATGAGTTGCAGGAATACAAGGCCGCCCTTGGCGTGCACTGCGTCGGTGACATGCTTCCAGGCGTCAATTTGCGCTTCGGAATGGATGCCCGGCGTGCGCACGTAGCCTTTGCCCATCGGCGCAGGAAAGGTGCCTTCCGTGATGATCAGGCCGGATCCGGCGCGCTGGCCGTAGTACTCCACCGTCAAGGGTGAGGGCACGCCCGTGATGTCGTCGGCGCGTGAGCGGGTCATCGGCGCCATGACGATGCGGTTGCGCAGCGTATGGCGGCCAATACGAGTGTTGCTGAAGAGCGGGTTCATGTCGGTTCCTTGGTTGAGGAGGTGTGTAGACATGGTGCATTGATCCACATAAGGGATAAATAGCTATAATTGAAAACAGTGATCCACCAGTGGAGCAATCGTCGTGGAACTGTTGAGCTATATGCGTTTGTTCGTGGAAGTCGCGCGGACCAAAAGCTTCAGGGGCGCGGCCGAAGCGCTCGGCATGCCCAACTCAACCTTGTCGCGCCATATCTCGGAGTTGGAGAAGACGATCGGCCTGCAACTGCTGCATCGCTCGACGCGCAAGGTTGAACTCACCGCTGCGGGCGAGGTGTATTTCAAGCGGTGCCAGAGCATTGTCGATGAAGCGCGGATTGCGCATGAATCCTTGCTCGATGTGGTGGAGCGGCCCAGCGGCACGCTGCGGGTATCGATGCCAGTCGATCTCGCGACCGGTCATCTCACGCCAATCCTGCGCGACTTCGCCAACGCTTATCCGCTGATCAGTTTTGAATTCGACGTAACGCCGCGGCGCGTGGACCTGCAGAGCGATTCGTTCGATCTCGCCGTTCGCATTGGACCGCCGCCCACGACTCCATCAACGCTCGTCGCTCGGCAGATCGCTCTGTTGCCGCGTTATCTCTATGCATCGCCCGGCTATCTCAAGGCCGCTGCGCCGCTCGCTCATCCCAGCGACCTGACGAAGCACGTGTTGTGCATCGGACAAGGAGATACGAGCCAGGAGGCAGCCTCAAGGACTTTCCATCGCGGAGAAGAGGGGGTCGATGTGATGATCGCATCGCGCTTTCGGATGAACAGCGTCGGGCTGAGCCGTGCACTGGCGGTCTCGGGGGTGGGTATTGCCGTGCTCGATTCGGAACTCGCCCGTGACGAGGTGGCGTCGGGCCGCTTGCGGAGGATATTGCCTGACTGGAGCCTTACGCCTGTCCCGGTCTATGCGATTACCGATACGCGGCTCTTGCCGGCAAGGACCCGCCTGTTCATCGATTTCATCAAGGCACGGATGAAATAAAGGCTCGATCGACCTTTCGATTCTAGTCAGCTCCAGCGGGGATGCCAGCGTAGAAAGAAGGAATCCTATGTATATAAAAATGCTGATCCGGTGGGCCGACAAGCACGCACGCGCCGCTGGCGCTATGCTACCGGTTCCGCTCAACCGAGGACCATGTCATGAAACAGTCACCAGGATCCACGATCACTTACAAACGCCCTGACGGGAAAGACGTCCAGGGATATTTGGCGACACCGCAGAAACTGGAAGGTGCGCCCGCCATCGTCGTGATTCAGGAATGGTGGGGCTTGAACGACCAGATTCGTGGCGTGGCAGACCGCTTCGCACAATCCGGTTATCTGGTGCTGGTCCCCGATCTCTTTCGAGGGAAGACCACCGTCGAGGAAGCAGAGGCAAATCACCTGCTAGGCGCGCTCGATTTTGCCGACGCCGCCGGTCAGGACGTCGCCGGCGCCGTGCAGTACCTCAAGACACGCTCGGAGCGGGTCGGCGTGACCGGCTATTGCATGGGCGGCGCGCTGACACTGCTGGCGCTGAGCCATGTCCCCGGCATATCTGCAGGCGTGGTGTGGTACGGCTTCCCGCCGCTTGAATATATCGATGCATCGAAGATCACCGCGCCCGTGCTCGGTCATTGGGCGACGCAGGATGAGTTCTTTCCGGCTGAAACGGTCGAGGCACTGGAGAGCAAGCTGACCGAGGCCAAGGTCGATGTGGAGTTCCATCGCTACCTTGCGCATCATGCGTTTGCCAACGAGACCGCGGTCGGGCCGGGCCGTATTGCCAGGACCCAGTTCGATCCGGTCTGGTCGCAGTTGGCGTGGGACCGGACGCTGACCTTTTTCGGCCGCACGCTATGGCCGAACGCCGGCTAGCATTGCTGGTCTCGTAGAGCGGCGGCGTCTTTCGAGCCTGCCGCTTTACAAGAGCGTACAAGCGTTTACAACACCTCAAACACGCTGTAGACCGGTCCATAGGCGAACCGGTGTCCCGTACCCACGGCGATCATCCGGTTCAGCCACTCATACTTTCCTGCTGGTGCTTCGAACATGGGGTTGATCCGGAAGTAGTAGCTTGCCGGGTCGACTTCCTCGCCTTTTTCCAGTCGCCCAATGACATCAGCGGGTCCGTGGCGTACGCCGCGATACGCCATCGTAATGTTCACGCCGTCGTCGGTTTGCAGGATCAGGCGCACGTCGAGCGTCGTGCTTGCGTCGCGGCGCACGGTTTGCCAGTCGGCACCGCCGTCCAGCACCTTGCCTGACAGCCGCTCGCCAGCGAACGTTCCGGACGGCACAATCCCCACGCGGCGAAACGCCCCTGGTGTTTCGCCGACGATCACAATCGGCTTGACGTCGAGCCGCATCACGAACAAAGGGCGGATTTGCACGCTCTGGAGCGGCGCGGGGAGATCATCGAAAAGCGGAGTCGACATGGTTCACCGTTGCGGTGGTTGATAGATGGTTGATCGAGTGATTACAGCGGCGCTACGAGGCGGTCCGTCCGCCATTGACCCTGAGCACTTCGCCGGTCATGAAACTCGATTTGCCAGACGATACGAACACAATAGCGTCGGCGATTTCTTCAGGCGTGCCGGCGCGTTTGAGCGGGACGGCCGCGAGGAAAGCCGCCTTGCGGTCCGTATCGGCGAGCAGCCTGTTCAGCATCGCAGTCTCCACCGGACCCGGGGCGACCGCATTGACCCGTACACCGAACGCGGCGGCCTCAAGCGCCGCAGATTTCGTCAGACCCTCGACCGCGTGTTTGCTCGCCACGTAGAGGGACGCGCCTGCCGCCCCACGCGCACCCATTGTCGACGACAGGTTGACGATGCTGCCGCTGCCTTGCGCGATCATCACCCGTAGTTCGTGTTTCATGGACAGCAGCGTGCCGAGCACATTGGTGTCGAAGACGGCGGCGTAACGCTCGGGCGTCTGCTCGGTCACGGGCGCAGACTCGCCTTCGGAGCCCGCGGCGTTGACCGCCACGTCGAGCCGTCCGAAGCGGGCTACGGTGCCGTCGACGAGATTGCGGACATCGTCTTCGAAACGGACATCGGCCTGAATAAATTCAGCTTCTGCGCCGAACGCATTCAGTTCCGCAGCGAGTTTCCGGCCTTCTTCAATGCGACGCCCCGACACAACGACACGCGCATTTTCGCGCGCGAATGCAAACGCGGCAGCGCGGCCAATGCCGGTCAACGCGCCGGTGATAAGTACAACGGAATGGTCAGACATTTACTTTGCCCCTTGATCGATCAGTGCACGGGTGTATCTTGCTGCCATGCATTGGATGCCGGCGCCCTGGATCAGGCGCCGGCGCTTTCGCTTATACAGTCACGACGATCTTGCCGAACTGACCGTTGGTTTCCAGATAACGATGCACCTCGACCATTTCGTCGAACGTGAAGGTGCGATCGATCACCGGTTTGAGCGCGCCGCTCTCGAGTCCCTTGAGCACGTACTCCACCGCAGCCTTTCGACGCGTTGCGTCTCCGCTCGTCAGCCAGATGTTGTGAGCCTTGACGGTGGTCATCTTGGCGATCATGTCCAGCACGGGCAGCGTTGTCACGTCCGCGCTAAGCGCGCCATAGATGTATGCAGTGCCCTGGAACGAAAGCGCCGAAATAAGCTTCGCGAAGTTCGGACCGCCGACAGGATCGAACACGACGCGCGCGCCCTGGCCACCCGTGATCCGCATGATTTCTTCGACCAGGTCGGTCTCTTCCGTGACGATCACGTGCGCCGCGCCCGCGTCGAGCAACTGCTGCTTCTTGTCGGCGGTGCGTGTTGTTGCGACCGACGTCGCGCCGGCGTAGTTTGCGATCTGGATTGCTGCGAGTCCGACGCTGCTGGACGCGGCCGGGATGATCACAAAATCGGCCTTGCTCACTTTTGCATCTTCGATAAGCGCGCCGTAAGCCGTCACGTACATCATCCAGACCGATGCAGCCTCGGCATACGAAAGCGATTCCGGGTGCTTAACGACCGCGTGCTCCGGCGCGATGATGACTTCGCCGTATGTGTAGTACTGGTTCATCGAGAACGACGGAATCGTGTTGACCTTGTCGCCCGGCGCGAAGCTGGTGACCTCACTTCCGACGGCGTCGACGATACCCGCTGCTTCGTATCCGAGGCCGGCCGGGAACTTGACCGGTTCGATGTACGCGTCCGCGCGCCACATCGCTTCGGCGCGATTGATGCCTATCGCCTTCACTGCGATACGAACTTCGGTGGGACCGGGAGCGGGGACTTCCGTCTCGACGAATTCGAGGACTTCGGGACCGCCGGCTTTGGAAAATTTAATGGTACGTGACATGAGGCTCTCCAGAATAGGTGGATTCAAGCTGGGTTCAGGCAAGGCGCCGAAGCGCCTTTCAGTTCAACCGATTTCTGCGGCTTCTGCGGCGGCCAAAGGAGCAGCCGAATAAGCGGGAAAATCGGAGTAATGCTTTTCGTCGCCGCCCCAAAATGCGGCGCGCACATACGGTGTAAGCGGCAGCTTGTGCTCCAGACGATACGGCAAATCCGGATTCGATGAGAAATGCCGGCCAAACGCGACCAGATCTGCATCGCCGGATGCCACGATCGCTTCGGCACTGTCGCCGTCGAAACCGCCGGCCGCAATGATCGGACCGGAGAAGTACGGGCGGAGATATTTCGTTGCAACTGGCGCTTGCCCTTCGTGTAGCGTGTCATCGCCTTTGATGCGCGGTTCGATCACATGCAGATACGCAATCTTGTATTCGTCGAGGACCTTCGCGACGTAGCTGAAGGTCGCTTCGGGATTGCTGTCGGAGATGCCGCCCCATTCGCCGGAGGGCGAGATGCGCACGCCGACCCGGTCCGCGCCCCACACGGAGATGAGGGCTTCCACGATTTCGCGCAGGAAGCGGACGCGGTTTTCGACCGGGCCGCCGTAAGCGTCGGTGCGCTTGTTGGTCCCGTCCTGGATGAACTGATCCACCAGGTAGCCGTTCGCACCGTGTAGCTCGACGCCGTCGAAACCTGCATCCAGCGCGCGTTTTGCCGCGATGCGAAACTCTTCGACAATGCCCGGGATCTCTTCAATGCCGAGTGCCCGATGCGGCGAAGCCGGCACGAAACCGTCCCTGGTCAGCGCGACGCCATCGAACGGGACGACCGAAGGCGCGACCGGGTCAAGCCCACCGGTCATCTCGACGTGACTTTGACGGCCGCCGTGGATGAGCTGCATGAAGACGCGTCCACCCTTGGCGTGAACGGCATTGGCGACGGCCTTCCAGCCTTCCACCTGACCGTCGTGATAGAAGCTGGCGGCGCCCAGGTACGAGCGGGCGAGGACCGAGATGCTGACGCCTTCGATGATTTCGAGTCCGCCATTCGACGCGCGCTGGCCATAGAAGTCCGCCATCATCGGGCTGGGAATGTCGCCGGGCTGGATGGTGCGCAGGCGGGTCATTGGCGCAAGGACAACGCGATGCGAGAGGGTATAGGCGCCAACTTTCTTCTGATTGAACAAGTGAGCCATGATCTTTCCTTTTAACAGGTGATTCACAATGAGTTTCTGATGGCGGCGGTCTCACAAAGGACCGGCGCCCGGGTTTTATGCGGTGGCGCTCGGCCGGGCAGAGACCTCGTCGTACCATCGGCGAAATGCGGTGTGTTCTGCTGGAATCGGCATCTTCAGCGCGTTGGCGGCAAAGTCGACGGTGACCAGCGTGGTGATGTCCGCCGCCGAGAATTCATCGCCGGCGACGAACCGGACTGTCTCGAGCCGCTCGTTAAAGTCGGAGAAAAAATTCGCCACGCGTTGTTTGCTGCGCTCGACCAGTTCAGGAATCTGCTCATAGGCATGTGGACCGGAGAGCGCACGGCCTTTCAGTCCGGCAACTGCGTTTCGCACGCCTTCCATGACCGGCGCGAAGCCGTCCAGTTCTGCGCGGCGTTCCCACATGGTGACCAGCGCCTTTGATTCCGGCGTTGTCCCCAGCAACGGAGATTGGCGGTACGCTTCCTCCAGATAACGCCAGATGGCGAGCACTTCCGCAATCACGGTGCCATTGGGCAACGCGAGCGCCGGCACCTGGTTGCGCGGATTGATTGCGCGGTAAGCGTCGGAGAACTGTTCCTTGGCGCCCAGGTCGACCGGTTGTATGGGGATATCGATTCCCTTCTCCGCGATAAAGATGCGCACGCGGCGTGCATTCGGCGAGCCTTTCGATTCGTACAGTACGGGTGTAGAGAGCGTCATTTCAATCATCCTTGGTCGTTTCGTTTAAATCTGGATACCTAATCAATTGGCTTTTTTAACGCACACGAAATAGGTTGAATCCGTTCGGGTTAGAGTTTCGAGCCGCCGTCCACACGCAACGTTTCGCCGGTAATCCAGCGCGCCGCATCCGATGCCAGAAAAGCGACCGCGCCGCCAATATCGTCCGGTTGCGCGACCCGTTTTAGCGCTTGCATAGTGAGCGTTGCCTCGCGTCCCGCGTCAGTCTTCGTGAAGCTCGACATGTCTGTTTCGACCACGCCGGGCGCTACCGCATTGACGCGAATACCGCGTGCGCCGAGTGCTGAAGCGAAATGCTTGACGAGCGTATCGACTGCGCCTTTGGTTGCCGCATAGGCCGGGAGCGTGCCCACTGCGGCATGCGCCGCGAGTGACGAGAGCAGGACGACGCTGCTGCCTTTGCACATCACCGGCAGTAATTGCTGCACGAGGAAATAAGGTGCGCGCACATTCACGGCAAACAGGTTGTCGAAATCTTCGACAGTCGTTTCCTCGATGCTCGCCGCTTTTGAAACGCCGGCGTTCGCCACCAGGATGTCCAGTCGATGGCCCACCACCGCGCGTACCTGTTTTGCAAGCGTATGTGGACCGTCTGCATCGCGCAGATTCGCGGCGACCTTTTGAGCGTTGCCGCCGGCCGCACGAATTTCGGCGACGACCGCATCCGCTTCCTTTTCACCGCTGCTGTAGTGAACCAGCACTTGTGCGCCTTGCTTGGCCAGCGCAAGCGCACTAGCCCGGCCGATGCCGCGTGAAGCGCCCGTGACGAGCGCGGTCTTTCCGGTGAGGTTGGTCATGATCAGACTCCTTCAAGTTAGATGACTATGAACGTTGCCTTAGTTGCCTTAGGCGCGTTCGTCGCTTTCAGACAGGAACTGCGCCACATGCGTCACGAAGCGTTCGGGGTACTGGTACAGCGAGCCGTGGTTGGCGTCCGGGTAAATGATCAACTGCGCGTTCGGAATGTTCTGCTGCAGGATCCACGAGTTGATCGAGTAGATGATGACGTCGTTGTCCCCGTTGATTACGAGCGTGGGTTGCGCGAGCGCCGACAGATAATCGAAAGGATTCTCGCGGGGCGCACCCCACTTGGCGAGCGCGGCGAGTTGCGCCGGTGCGACCTTGTCGTTGGCTTCGGGGTCCCGGCCTTCGGTGCGTTGACCCAAGCGCCGCAAGAACTTGCGGCCGGCTGCCTGGCTTGCATCGGACGGCGAGAAGTGCACGCGAAGCCACAAGTGATCCGGCTCCTCGTAAGTCGCGCCGAAAATTTCCTGCGCTTCGGGCGTGAGCGATGCCATGCCTTCGCCGCTGCGGGGACCCGTGCCAACCAGGATCAGGCGGCGTACGAGTTGCGGCTCGGCCAGCGCCAATTGCTGTGCGATCAGGCCGCCCATCGAGAAGCCGAGCACGTCGACTTGCGTGAGTCCGAGTGCTTTGATAAAGACCGCGGCGTTGGCAGCCATTTCTTCAATCGACTGCGGTACTTCACCGGACGTGCTGGAGATCCCGGCGTTGTTAAACAGGATCACTTCGCGACCCTGCGCGAGCCCGTTGGTGACTGCGGGATCCCAGTGGTCCATCGTGCCGGTGAAGTGGATGTTTAATACGAGCGGGACGCCGCCCGTCTTGCCGAAGCGCCGGTAAGCGAAGCGGATACCGTTTGCATCTACGAATTGCGTCGGGGCGGTTTGGTGCGTATGACTGGTCATGACAATTCTCCGATATAGATGAAAGGCATGGAGCGAGATCAGTTCCGATTCGTTGCGATGAACACGTTGTTGCCGTTTCGTCGCTGCCTGATGCGTAATCTAGCCGGGCCTTGCGGAAAGTAAAAAGACTTTGTAGGCTGACGGGCATGCCTGAAAAGCATGGTTAAATTGAGGGGAGCGTATGGAGCTTCGACATTTGAGGTATTTCGTGGCCGTCGCGGAGACCGGCAGCCTGACCGTTGCGGCCGAGCGCCGCCTGCATACGTCGCAACCGTCGCTGAGCCGGCAGATTCGCGATCTGGAAGACGAGGTTGGTGCAGAACTGTTCAACCGGAGCGCGCGCGGGGTTGAACTAACGGCGGCGGGCAAGGCGTTTCTTGACCATGCGCGCTTGGCGCTCACCCAAGTCGATGCCGCGATCGAGGCCGCGCGCCGAGCCGCGCAACCCAGGAAACAGGTCTTCGCGCTTGGCTTCCTGACGGGTCAGGAAATGACGTGGCTGCCACGCGCGATGCAGGTGCTTCGTGATGAGCTGCCGAACATTGACGTGACGGTATCGAGCCACTATTCGCCCGACCTCGCCGATGCGCTCGCGCGCGGCAAGCTCGATCTCGCGTTCTTGCGCGCTGAACCGGGGTTCGATCTGGACTATCGGGTGGTCACCCGGGAAAAGCTGATTGTGCTGATGCCCAGCGATCATTCGCTTACCGAACGAAAATCGATCCGCCCGGAGGACTTCGTGGGCGAGACTTTCATCTTGGCTTCAAACAAGGCAAAAGTGCTGCACGCGGTAATCGAGCAGTATCTGCAACGGAACGGAGTCAACATTACGCCTGAACATGGCGTCGATAATCTCGCGATGGCCATGTCGCTCGTAGCATCCACGCGTGGGCTTGCTCTGATGCCCGAGTATGCGAAGAACTTGCTGCCCTGGTCGGTCGTCAGCCGCCCGCTTGAAGGTGAGACACCGACGGTCGACCTTGTTATTGGCTATAGCAGGTCAAATACCTCTCCTGTCCTGAAGCTGTTTCTGTCGAGAGCAGACGAGCTGACGATGGAGCCTCGCACTTGATCCTCGTGGAAAGGGCGCATTCCATGAGGATCGGGATTTTCCAGGTTCCTAACGCAGCGCTTTTAACGATTCCACCCCGCGCAGGGTATTGCGTTGCCGCCACTGCAGCGTGTCGATATTGGTGATGCGCAGATCGGGCAGCCGCGAGATGAGCGTGCCTAGCCCCGTTTCGAGTTCGAGCGTCGCGAGCCGCGCACCCAGGCAATGATGAATGCCGGCGCCGAATGAGAGCATGCGGTTTGGCGCCGGGCGTCCGATATCCAGATCGTCAGGTTTTTCGAACTGCGCCGGATCGCGATTCGCCGAACCGAGCATCATGAACACCATCGTGCCGCGCGCTATCGAATGGTCAGCCGCCTCGATGTCTTCAAATGCCGTGCGCACGATCATTTGCACCGAGCTGTCATACCGCAAGCACTCGCCGATTGCCCTGGGCAGCAACGACGCGTCCCCTTTGAGCCGTGCAAGTTGCTCAGGGTGGCGATGCAGTGCAACCAGCGCATTGCCCAGCATGTTCGATGTCGTCTCATGCCCGGCCACGAACAGCAGCAGCACGTTCGAGATGATCTCGTCATCGGTCAGGGATTCGCCCGCTTCCTCTGCGCGAAGCAGCGCGGACACGAGGTCGTTGCCAGGTTTAGTGCGCCGCTCCTCGACCACGCCTTTGAAATAGCGCTCCAGTGTTTGGGTTGCTTCATTCGATGCGGCAAGGTGTGCGGCGTCCATGGGCGCTGCTTCCAGCGCGTTGCCGAAGTGGCTTGCCGCGGAGCCGAGTTTGACGCCATCTTCCGCGGGCACATCGAGCAACCGGCAGATGACATTCACTGGTAGCGGCAATGCGTAGTCGCTGACCAGGTCGAATTCCGCGCCTGATGCGAAGGTATCGATCAAGGTATCTGCCGTGTCTTGCGTTACGTCGCGAAGCAGGTCGATCTGACGGGCATTGAAAGCCGTCATCAGCAGACTGCGCAGGCGCGTTTGCACGGGCGGGTTCATCATGAGGAACATGCGGCTGAGCGCTTGGAACACGGGCTGTTCGGGGCCGCTTTCGCCGTAGCGCGCCACGACGCTTGGCATATATGTTTTTCCGACTCGGCGGTCGCGCAGCAGCGCGTCAACCACTGCATAGTGGCCGGTGATCACGACATTGGGTGCGAGTGGAACCAGCGCGCCTTCTGCGCGAAGTTGCTCGTAGAAGGGGTAGGGGTTCTCGAAGAAGGCGGGAGAGGAAAGGTCGCTAAATTTCATTGGAGGCGTGGATGAGTGGAAAACCGCGGAGCGATGCAAGGAGTGGGTCGTACGCACTGACAACACATGCACGGGCCGGTTTATTCCATTGAGGGCGGTTGAAAAACCGTAAGGCAGATAGATAGAATGTTGTTGGTAAGCAGTTACCCGAGCAGAAGGGTAACGCTGCCAAAATTCCGCGTTTTGGCGATTGGTGTGATTGGTGTGATTGGTGTGATTGCCTGGATTTTCTGGGGCTAAGCGTAAGCCGCAGGACCTGACGTTAGACAACAGATCTTGACAGGATGGATGATGGACGTACGGATTCGAGAAATGGTATTAGCTGACTATGACGCAGTTGTTGCATTGTGGAAGAGCACACCGGGTGTCGACATTCGTCCGGTTACGGATAGTCGCGACGGGATTGAGCGTTTGCTTGCGCGAAATCCGGGCTTGAGCGTTGTTGCGGTTAGTGGCGATGAGCTCGTCGGTTGCGCGCTTGCTAGCCATGATGGCCGCCGAGGGTTTCTTCAGCACGTCGTGGTTGTACCCGCATTGCGCGGGCAGGGCCTTGCCAAGGCGATGATTGATTTTTGTATCGAGAGACTGCGGGAGCATCACTTGGGATGGGTGCATCTGGATGTTGTTGTTGATAACGAGGTCGCCAAGGCTTTTTGGGAGAAGGCTGGTTGGCACCCTGTTGATACGCTGACGCGGCTTTCACGTGCGCTTTAGGGTTTCGTTCGCACTCGGGGGATGGGTGGGGTGGGCGGGGGCGTTAGGGGTTAGTGGTCGGGGTCAATGCCGGGTTGCTGCTTCTTAGGCCTTCGCGGGTTTTATGTTGGCTTATTTCTTTATCACTATTAGCCACTGCGCGTGGCGGCGCGTCATTTCTTTGTCCAAAGC
>NZ_CAXUPU020000067.1:0-16298 GCF_964252755.1 Caballeronia sp. LjRoot29
ACGTATAACCCGCGAAGACCTGGAAAGCAGCAACCCGGCAATGACTCAGACCGCTAACGCCAGAACCTACCCCACCCACCAACTCCCTATACCCATTCAAGCGATCAAATCCGCGCCACGATTTCACCTCCTCTGCCCGACTAAATCATCCACCAACGGCACGACAGCCAACACAACCAGCATCGCCGACAACGGCAGCGTCGATATAAACCCCACATACTTGAAACCCAACGCGCCAGCAAGACCGCCAATAAAGAACATGCCAAGCAGCGAAGCCAGCAACCGCAGCCTGGACCGATCCGCCCTGACTGCATTAACACCAGGCCCGGCCTCCGACACATTCCAGTAAAAAAGCTTGCCAATCTCAATGCCAATATCCGTGACAATGCCGGTCATATGCGTAGTGCGGATCTCGGCTTTGGATATCTTCGTAATGATTGCATTCTGCAACCCCATCACGTAGCACAACAACCCTACAGTGGCGGGCACGAACAGAAACCGGTTGTTTTCCAGGTTCGAGCCAAGCAGCCCAAACACAAGCAGCAGCACGGCTTCCAGCATCAACGGCAATGCGTATTCGCTTTGCGCCCGCCGGCGCCGGCCCCAATTGATCATGATCGCGGAGGTCGCCGCGCCCGTCATGAACGCCGCGAGTGAACTCAATCCCGCAACAATCAGGCCGAAGTCGCTTGCCGCGAGGTTATCGGCGAGTGCCGATACGATCCCCGACATATGCGAGGTGTACTGACCAACAGCAAGGAAACCGCCCGCATTGGCCGCGCCCGCAATAAACGCCAGCCAGCGCCCAAGGCGCCGGTTATTTTGATCGGTGCGCTGCGGCCGCGTGAAACCTCGCAGATACTCAATAGGCATGTCCGTTCGCTTCGCTTGGGCCTCAGTCAAACACCCGCAAGCTTCTCGCTGTCGAGAATGTGCACCTGCTTGCCGTTCGTATCGATAACCCCGGCATGCTGCAGCTTCGAAAACATCCGGCTGACGGTCTCAAGTTTCAACCCGAGATAGCTGCCAATCTCTTCACGCGTCATCCGCAAATTGAATTCGGCGGAAGAGTAACCCCGCGTCTTCATCCTCGACGACAGATTGAGCAGGAACGCAGCCACACGCTGCTGCGCAGTCATGGTGCCAAGCATCATCATGAGACCGGATTCACGCACGATCTCGCCGCTCATCATCCGATGCACATGCTGCTGCATGGCCTTCACGTCGTGGCAAAGATCCTCGAGCAAGTCGAACGGAATCACACACACTTTGCTGTCTTCGAGCGCGATCGCATCACAATTCTGTTCATCGGAGCAAACGCCATCAAGTCCAAGCGGCTCGCCTGCGATATGAAAGCCCGTGACTTGCTCGTGGCCATCGCGATGCGTAATGACCGTCTTGAAACATCCGACACGCACGGCGTAGATGCTTTTGAATTTATCGCCGGCACGGTAGAGCGTCTCGCCACGCCGTACGACCCGCGTGGAGCACACAATGGCATCGAGCCGCGCCAGCTCCGTCGCGCTCAGGTGAGCCGGCATGCAGATGGAATGCAACGAACACGCGGAGCAGTTCGTGTCCGCACGCGTGGCCGGTGGTGGCGGGCTCGTGATGGCGGAGCGCGCCAGATAAGCAAGGGGAATCGCAGCCGTTGAAGCAGCGGGCGCGTAAGTGGACGCATAAGTGGACGCATAAGCGGTAGCTGAGGTCATGCCTGTCTCCAGAAGAGTCGGACGATCACTGAATAGATGAACGGACAAGATGCGAGGATTGCAGTCGAGGCGAGTAGAAGACAGTCATGCCGGCTCGCAGGGCGTCGGCTCGGGACGGTGCTCGTTGGCCAGTCGCACGATGGTGTCGCGGGCGAGTTCGTACTCGCTGGTCTTGTCGAAGAAATAGCTCGCGCCGGCGCGCTGGCATGCAGCACGAAACGCCGGCCCCGAATGATTGGTCAACACAATGGTCACAACAGGCGGCTCGGCACGCCCCAGCGCCGCAACGATCGCCATGCCGTTGCCCGCGGCCAAATGCGGGTCGACGATCACCAGATCCGCGCGCGTCATGCGGATACACCCGAGCGCTGTATCCGCTTCTTCGGACTCGCCCACGACCACCACGCCAGCCAGCGCGTCGATCAGCGCAGAGAGGCGGCGGCGCACAAGGCCGGAGTCATCGATAAGGAAGATCTTCAGCATGGCGCGCAACCGTTTGAGTTCATGCCTCGAAGTATGGTCGGGGCTATCTCAAAATAAAATCGGCAAGCGGCCAGACATGACGTAGGGGTTTGGGAAGGGCTGTAGGGATTGGACTACACGCCTTTTGCGAGCGTGAAGACCCAGAGGTATTCGGCGTATCAGTCGTCGCAGTCGTCGTCGAACAGCTTGTGGCGCATGGCGTAGCGGACCAGCGCGGTGTCGTGCGGCATCTGCATTTTTTCGAGGATGCGGGTCTTGTACGTGCTGACCGTCTTGGCGCTCACCGACAGCGCCTGAGCGATCTGCGTGATCGTTTCACCGGCTGCGATGCGCCGGAACACCTCGAATTCGCGGTCGGAAAGCCGCCGGTGCGGCAAGTCGTCGGCGGGTTCATTCAGGCTTTGCGCGAGCCGCTCGGCCATCGCGAGGCTGACGTACACACCGCCCGCCGCGACCTTGCTCACGGCCGTGACCAGCTCGGCGCTCGCGCTTTCCTTGGTCAAATAACCCGACGCCCCCGCCTTGAACGCGCGCACCGCGTACTGCTGTTCGGCGTGCATGGTCAGGACCAAAATACGCAGCGCCGGTTTCTCGTCCTTGATCTGCTTGAGCAATTCGACGCCGTTCCTGCCGGGCATCGACAAGTCGAGGACCAGCACGTCCGCCGGCGTGGCGCGGATCATTGCCATGGTGGTGGTGCCATCGCTGGCTTCGCCAGCGACTTCCAGGCCGCTCGCGCTGCGCAGGATATGGCGCAGGCCGTCGCGCACGAGCGCGTGGTCATCGGCGATCAATACTCGGGTCATTGCAGCGGTTCTTCCTCGGTGTTTTCCGGATTGTCGGAGAAAGGCTCGTCCTGTTGCAAGGTCGCCAGCGGGAACGTCACGGTCACGGCGAACCCGCGTCCGATGCCCGATTCGATCGACACCGACCCGTCCAGCCCGTGCGCCCGCTCGCGAATACCGATAAGACCAAACGACTTGCGCCCGGCGTCGACACGCTCATGCGCGCCGATGCCGTCGTCGGCAATGCGCAGGATGCAGCGGTCGCCTTCCAGGTACAACGCCAGGTCGACACGGGTAGCTTGCGCGTGGCGCGCCACATTGGTCAGCGCTTCCTGCACGATCCGGAACACGGCAGTCGCGCCGTCGCGGCTGAAAATGGTGTGGCGCGCGTCGATCTGCCGCTCGACGTCAATACCGTAGCGGTTCGTAAAGTCGATCGCCAGCCAGTCGATAGCCGGAACCAGGCCCAGGTCGTCGAGCATCACGGGGCGTAGATCGGCGGCGATCCGGCGCATCGAGGCGACGGTTGCGTCGATCAGGCGCTGCATGCCGCGCAATCGCGCACGCGCGTCGGCGTTGGTTCCGGCGTCGAGTTCGAGTGACGATATATCCATTTTCAACGCGGTCAATTGCTGGCCCAGGTCGTCGTGCAACTCCCTTGCAATACGGGACTTCTCTTCCTCGCGGATATTCAGAAGATTCGCGGAGAGCTCCCGCAGTTCCTCGTGCGAGCGCTGCAACGAACGTTCGGCATCGATTTGCGCGCTGATGTCGCGCAGCATCACCGTGTAAAGCTTGCCGGTTTCATCGCCGAACTGGGAGATCGATGCTTCGAACGGGAACTCACCCCCGGTCGCGCGCAGACCGTACAGTATGCGCCGCCCGCCCATTTGCCGGTCTGACACGCCAGTCACGCCGAACTGGCGCACATGCCCTTCGTGGCCGGCGCGAAAACGCTCGGGAACGAAGCGGGAGAGAGAAGTGCCCAGCGCGTCGGCTGCAGGACAGTCGAACAGCCGTTCCGCCATCGGATTGAACATGATGATCCGCTGGTTTTCGTCGATGGTAATGATTGCTTCCGTCGACGACCGGATGATGCCAAGCAGCCGCGCTTCATCAAGCCGGGTTGGGACGGGTTCCGGGGCTTTAGGTGCATTCGTACTCTTGTGCCTGAGCGCCATGAAGGCCGCGCCCGCAGTGAGCAGGAGGGCGGCGGCCATGCCAGCCACGCCCGTTACGCGGGGCGCTCGACCGGCGCCGTGTTGCGATGCCGTGTTACGCCGTGTCGCGGACATGGGGTCTCCGGGAATAGGGGAAAAGCGTGCTGCTGAAGGTGTGCGGATCATACCGTGCCGCTGCGAACGTGATTTGAGCGGTGTACCGCCCGGCCGTATGAATTGATGTGGATCAAGCGACCCGCAGGCCTGCACGCGGACACTGAAAGATGAAGGACATCCAGGGGACAGTCATGTACAAACGAATTCTGGTGGCGCTCGACGGCAGCCTCAGCGCGAACCTCGCGCTTGAAGAGGCGCTCAGGCTGGCGCAGCCCGCCGATGCGATGTTGATGGTGACGTACGTTATCTCGCACGCCGTCCGCAATCTTGCGGACGGCCCTATCGGAGAGGAAGTGGGAGGCGATGCCGGCATGCACTGGCAACTCGATCATGCACTCGAGTTGTGCGAGCGGAGTGTTGTAAGAAACGGTGTAAAAAGCGGTGTAAAAAGCGGTGCAAGCAGCGGCATACGCTGCACTACCCAGATCGTTGATGCACACGGCGCGAGCATCCCGGGCGCCCTCATGCAGGCGGCTCTCGCATTCGAAGCGGATCTTATCGTGATGGGGTCGCATGGTCCGCGTGGTGTGCGCCGGCATTTGATTGGCAGTGTCGCGGAAACGATTCTGCGGTCGAGTCATGTTCCTGTCCTCACCGTTCGCGACGATGAACATGACGCGGCACTTCCGCTGTAGTGCATTCCCTAAAGGCTCGACCGGCGTCGGCAAGACCGCGCCATTTACGTTGATGCGCCCGCAACGTCCAGCGTGCTGACTATGCGCGGTCCATTTGTTTCCGCGGAATGCAGCGGTACCAGCAGCACCGGCCGGGTCGAGATCCGCAAGAAACGCTCGGCCACGCTGCCCAGCACGAGCCTTCGCCAGCCGCGCCGGCCATGCGTGCCCATGACCACGAGATCGGCGCTGAAATCTTTCGCGGCGGCCGTGATCCGTTGAGCGATGTCATCACCCAACGGATCCACCTCGACCACGAGCGTTGAGCCTTTGACGCCCCCACGCAGCATCTTGGCTGCAGCGTCGGCGAGTACCAGCGCTCCCTCTTTGACGAAGGCTTCACGTACGAGCGACGGGTCACAGGCCGGCCCCGAATACATCAATTGCGGCACATCCACCACATAAACGGCCTTGACTTCCGCGTCGTGCTCGCGAGCAAGTTGCAGGGCGGCGTCAAGGGCGTGCGCTGACGTTTCGCTGCCGTCGATAGGAACGAGAATGCGGCTGTACATGAACAATCTCCTTAGTCCAAAAGCAACATCAGTGCGACATCAATACGGGTATGGGCATGGATTCCAGCATGGTGCGCGTCGCGCCGCCCATGACGAGTTCCTGCCAGCGCGAGTGGCCATACGCGCCCATGACGATCAGGTCCGCACCCAGATCCGACGCGCGTGAAATCAGCATGTCGCCCATGGAGACGTCTTTGACACCATCGAGTGCCGCCACTTCGACCTTGACGCCGTGCCGCGCAAGCTGAAGGGCAATGTCGGCGGCTGGAAGGCGGTTGACGGGATTCGCGCCCGGATCTTCTTTCGATTCGTTAAGCCTGACGACGGTGACCGTTTCCGCGCGCTGCAATAACGGCATCGCGTCTTGAACCGCGCGGGCCGACTCGCGGCTGCCGTTCCACGCAACCATGATGTTGGCGCCGAGCGTCGGAAACACGCCGGTGTAGGGGATGAACAGCACAGGGCGGCCCGAGGTCATCACGAGCGTTTCGGGGAAATGATCGGCGACGAATGCTTCCGGATCGTCGGGGTCGTCTTGCCCCGCCACGACCAGGTCCGCGTAACGCGCATAGCGAGGGACCGCTTCGCCCGCGTAGTCAGGGTAGTCGACCCATTGCCCTCGTACGCCTGCTCGAAGCAGTTCCGCATGAAATATCCGTTCGAGCGCACCGTGGCGTTCCTGAAGGACTTTTCGATGCTCTTCGTAGTAGTCCGCCGTGCCGGCCATGACGTAGAAAGTACGCGGATCAGGAGCGAACGCCGAGAACACACCCGTCAGGTGGGCGTCGAATTGGGTAGCGAGACGCAGCGCATATTCGAGGCGCGGATGGGCGCGTGCGCTCGCGTCGAGTTGAACGACGATGCTTTTGTAGCTCATCGCAAATGCTCCGTTAGTGGGTCGTTGGCGTCGGTGACGCAGTGAGCGCGGGGTGTTGCAGCTGATTCGCCTTAGAACCGGCCCAGATCGCCTGGCGCTTACAAAAAGTCTATGAGTTCGCGCTTTTTTTCCGTTGACGCAGATCAAGGAGCCGCGTCCCGGCGCGTAATGAAGTGGCCTTGCGAGCGCTGTCATGGGCGTGGGTGAAATGTTGCGCATCCATGTCTTATCGATTGATACAGGTCAACCGTGCCCGTGCCGGCCGGGCCTAAAGTTTCGTCAGGGAAACCCCGTTTCCAGGCATGTGCAGGCAAAAGGAGATTGACGATGAAGGCACTCGTGTATCACGGACCCGGCAATAAATCCCTCGACGACCGCCCAATGCCGAAGCTCCTTTCGGCGACGGATGCAATCGTCAAGGTCACGCGTACGACCATTTGCGGAACGGACCTGCATATTTTGAAAGGTGATGTGGCGACCTGCGAACCGGGCCGCATCCTGGGACATGAAGGCGTGGGGGTAATCGAAGCGGTTGGCGCTGCGGTGTCGACCTTCAGGCCGGGTGATCACGTCCTGATTTCTTGCATCACGTCGTGTGGAAAATGCGATTATTGTCGCCGCGGCATGTACTCGCATTGCACGACAGGCGGCTGGATTCTCGGCAACAAGATCGACGGCACGCAAGCCGAATACGTGCGCATCCCGCATGCGGAAACGAGCTTGTACCCCATTCCCGCCGGCGCCGACGAAGAAGCGCTGGTCATGCTCTCCGACATCCTCCCGACCGGTTTCGAGTGCGGCGTGCTGAACGGAAAGGTGCAGCCGGGCAGCACGGTTGCCATTGTCGGCTCGGGTCCAATTGGCTTGGCTGCATTGCTCACGGCTCAGTTCTACGCGCCGGCTCAGATCATCATGATTGACCGCGATGCAAACCGGCTGGAAGTCGCGCGAACCTTTGGCGCGACCGCATGCGTGAACAATGCAAGTGGCAACCCGGTGCCGGAAATCATGGCGCTGACGGGCGGGATTGGCGTGGATTGCGCGATCGAAGCAGTGGGCATGCCGGCCAGCTTCGAGCTATGCGAATCGATCATTGCACCGGGTGGAACCATAGCCAATGTGGGCGTTCACGGCGTGAAGGTCGACCTGCATATGGAATGCCTGTGGGACCGCAACATCACGATCACGACGCGACTGGTGGATACCGTCAGCACGCCCATGCTGCTGAAGACCGTTGGGTCAGGGCGTCTGGAAGCGGGCAAGCTCATCACGCACCGCTTTGCGCTGGAAGATGTTCTGAAAGCGTATGAGACGTTCTCTCAAGCCGCCGATACACACGCGCTCAAGGTGATTATTGAAGCATAAGTCCTGCGGAGATTGGCATGAATGCGGCGCCGCTGATGTTCGGCGGCACGAACACGAAGCGGCCGCGGGTCGTCGTCCGAGGAGATATGACATGGCGCTGACGGGTCAGGTGACCGGTGACGACTGGAGTGTTTTCACGCAAGGCATTCCAGTCGGCGACAGCTTTTGCTGTGAAGTGCACGTCGCGCACAGCGTGCCGGCGGGTGAGTTCAAGCATCAGTTCCGGCACTCGAAAATCTTCGCCCGCGAGTCGGAGGCCGTGCTCGATGGCTTGCGCGAGGGCGTGGTGTGGATCGGCCTGAAGCGTTCTGAAACGATTCATCTGTAGAGCGGATCGGCGGTGCCTTAGTTGCCGTCGGAGTCCGCTTTGACGGCGTCGACGGGCAATGAGATGTCAATTCGAAATCCATCGCCCGGCGCGCTGTCGAATGTTGCTCGTCCCTTTAACTGGCGTACTCGTTCCCGCATACCCAGTAATCCGAAGTTTTCCTTGTTCCGGTTGCCATCGAGCATTGTCCCTTTGCCGTTATCTTCAATGTGCATGCGGAAGTCGTCATGCTCGACGTGCATTTCCACGTGCACCCGGGTAGCTTCGGCGTGACGGGTAACGTTGGTCAACGCTTCTTGCACGATGCGAAAAATAGCGGTTGCAGCCGTCGGCGATAACGCCAGTTTCTCCACCTCGTTTCGTACGGTGACAGCAAGCCGGTAGCGATTGCGAAATTCCTCCGCGAGCCATTCGAGTGCCGCACCCAGGCCCAGGTCGTCGAGCATGGGGGGGCGCAGCCCGCCTGCAATACGCCGCGCTGAGGCGATGATCGAATCAATATGCGCTTGCAACGCAATGGTCTGCTTAATGGTGTGGTGCGCCGATTTGCCGTCTTCCGTGACGGATTGATTGAGCAAGGCGACATCCATCTTGAGTGCGACCAGTTGCTGGCCGAGGTCGTCGTGAAGCTCGCGTGCTATCCGGCTTCTTTCTTCCTCGCGCGCGGTCTGAACATGTAAAGACAACGCACTGGCATGCTGAAGCTCCACCAGCCGCAGCCGGTCCGTCATGTCCCGCGTAACCTTGGCGAAACCGCGCAGCGTGCCGTCGGATTCGCGAATCGCCGTGATGGTTACGTTTGCCCAGAAACGCGAACCGTCCTTGCGCACGCGCCAGCCTTCATCCTCAGCGCGGCCTTCAGACGCAGCCAGCGTCAGTTCCATGCGCGGTTTTTCCGCTGCAACATCATCAGGCGTATAGAAAACCGAAAAGTGCTGCCCGATGATGTCCTGGGCCGCGTAGCCCTTGATGTTTTGCGCGCCACGGTTCCAGCTCGCGACGCGCCCATCCGGATCAAGCATGAAGATGGCGTAATCCTGAACTGCGTCGACAAGCATCCTGAAGTGGATATCGCCCAAGGCGTGAGGAAATACGTTGCTGGCGAGCTCGTCGTTTGCGGGTGAAGAGGGGCGATGGCTTGGCACGTGGTTCTCCGGCTCGAATTGCTCGTGTCGCTCGTTTAACCTATAGGCGCCGCGCTAAGCGTAAGGCTGGCGGAGAGCGTATTTACCACGATCAATTGTATATGGCGTGCTATGCCGCAATAAACCGCACCCTCGTTATACCGGTTTGCTGATCCACATCATGGCGCAGTAACCGCTCCATTCGGAAAATCCCCTTACGGAAAAACGCATTCGCGACGGAACAACAAGGGGAAAACCGTGGGAAAGCATTCACTATTTGCGGCGGCGCTGATGAGCGCGGCGTTATCGGCGGTATGCATGCCGGCACACGCCGATCAGGGCGACATTCTTGCGCGCGTCAGGGCAATCAGCATCCAGCCCAGTGTTTCCGCAGGCGGCACATTGGGAAGCATCGGGACGGGCGTCAACAACAGCATTGTTCCCGAGCTCGACTTTGTTTATATGGTGCGTCCGAGCATTGGCATCGAGTTGATCCTTGCCACGTCGCGTCATCAGGTCACGTCGAACGCCGGGGCGCTCGGCGGCGTGAACGTCCTGCCGCCCACGCTCTTGCTTCAGTACTATTTCAACGCGGCCGGCAAGATTCGCCCTTACGTTGGCGCGGGCGTGAACTACACGCTGTTTTATAACAACGGCCTGCACGCCGGCGATACGCCGGTATCGATCAAGAACTCGAGCTTCGGCCCCGCGCTGCAAGCGGGTGTCGATGTGCAGGTCGTCCGCAATCTGTTCGTCAATTTCGACGTCAAGAAGATCTGGATGCGCACCAGCGCGTCAGCGGATGGCGCCTCGCTTGGGTCGCTCAAGATCGACCCGCTCGTAGTTGGCGTTGGCGTCGGCATGCGTTTTTAACGGCGGCACGGTTGATCTGAATCATGTCCGCCGCGCGATCCTTCACTAGCATTCTTAACGATGGCGAGTTTTCGTAAGGTTGGTTCAACCTTGTCAGGCACTCGCCCGATTACATTGAGGGGAAATACCATGCGAGCAGTTGATGTCATGACCAGGAAGGTCATTACCGTGGGACCCGGCACGACCGTGCGAGATGCCGCGCGCCTGTTTGCCGACAATCACATCAGCGGTGCGCCGGTGGTGGACGATGAGGGCCGCTTGCTTGGCATGCTCACCGAGGGCGATCTCATCCATAGAGCCGAGATCGGCACGCAAGCGCGGCGACGTTCATGGTGGCTTGAATTCTTTGCATCGACACAAAATCTGGCCGCAACGTATATCAAGGAGAACGCGCGCCTGGTCAAGGACGTCATGACGCCCAAGGTGATTACCGTCAAGGAGACCACGCCGGTGAGTGAAATAGCCGATCTCCTGGAGCGGCATCGTATCAAGCGCGTTCCGGTGTTGTACGACGGCGAGCTGATGGGCATTGTTAGCAGGGCGAATCTGGTGAAGGCATTGGCCAGCGTTCCGAAGGACACGGGCGTGACCATGCTGAACGCCGACCAGACGTTGCGCGAGGCGGTCATCCGGGAACTTGACGGTCACCGTTGGGCCGTGGCCTCAGAAAACATTATCGTGAATGACGGCACGGTTCATCTGTGGGGCGTGGTTACCTCTTCCGAGCAGGCGCGCGCCATGTGCATTGCCGCGGAAAAGGTGCCGGGCGTCAAGGGCGTGGAAGACCATACCGACGCTCCCATGATGATCCCCGCGATGTAAGTGTTGTCGTTAGCAGCGGTCGTTAGCAGCGAGGCGTTACAGGTACTCGACGTTACCGTCGACGCTGATCGCCTGGCCGGAGATGTTCCGGCCCGCTGGAGACGCAAGGAATAGCGTCAGCGCTGCTACATCTTGGACGGTGACCATTCTCCTGAGAGAAATCTTTTGCAGATAGTCGTCCTTCATCTCGTCGAAGCTAATTCCCAGCGCGTCCGCGCGCGCGGAGATCACCCGGTCCATGCGCTCACCCTCGACGGCGCCCGGCAGGATCGCATTGACGCGAACGTTGCTCGGTCCGAGTTCCACCGCCAGCGATTTAACCAGGCCCACGATGGCCCATTTGGTCGCGGCATAAGGCGTGCGATACGGGTAGCCTAGTCGTCCCGCTACCGAAGCCATCGCGATGATGCACGGATTGAGCGAGGTCTCCTTCAGCACCGGCACCGCCTTCCTCAGGAAATAAAACTGGCTGTTGAGGTTGGTCGAAACGGTGCGTTCCCACTGGTCGGGATCGATGTCTTCTACCGCGCCCGTCGGGCCTGCAATGCCCGCATTGTTGATGAGAATATCGAGGCCGCCGAGCTTGGCGCGGGCGTCGTCGATCACGCGGTCCACTTGCTCACGGTTCGCGACGTCGGCAATGCCCACGTGCAGACGTGGCTTGTCGATTTTTGCTTTATCGATAGCATTGGAATCGACGTCGCAAATGTAGACGTCCGCTTCGACGTCCAGAAATGCCTGTGCGATCACAGCGCCAATGCCCGTGGCTGCACCCGAAATCAATACGCGTAATCCGGGCGCGGGCCTGAGCAGGTCAATAGTCTTCATACCATTCCTTGATTTGCCACATGGATAACGACGGCGTTACAGCGTCATCCCGCCGGACACTTCGATCACGGCGCCGTTGATATAACTCGCTTCGTCGCCGGCAAGAAAAGCGTAGAGGTTCGCGACTTCTTCAGGCTTGCCCAGCCTGCCTAGCGGAACCTGTTCGCGCATCTTTGCGAGCACATCGTCTGGAATAGTCGACAGGATGGGTGTGTCGATGAACCCCGGCGCCACTGCGTTGACGCGTATTCCCTTGGGTCCCAGCTCGCGGCTCCAGGTCTTCGTAAAACCGATCACGCCAAACTTAGCGGCCGCATAGTTGGTCTGGCCGAAATTCCCATAGATACCGACAACCGAACTCGCATTCAGGATGACACCCGAGCCTTGCTCGATCATCTTGTCGACAACCGCCTGCGACGCATGGAACACGCCTCGCAAGTTGACATCGATCACGTCGTCGAACTGTTTCAGTGTCATCTTCTGAAGACGCGCATCGCGTGTGATTCCGGCGTTGTTCACGAGCACATCGATCTTCCGGTAACGTTCCATGACGTCCGCGACCATGTCGTCCACCGCGTCGCGATTCGCGACGTCGAGCGTAAAACCGATCGCGTCCGCACCCGCCTCGCGACACGCGGCAACAACGCTTGATACCGCCTCATGGTTCAGATCGCACACGGCGACGATCGCGCCTTCGCTAGCGAATTTAAGCGCCGTTGCTTCGCCGATGCCCTGGCCCGCGCCCGTGATAATGGCTACCTTTCCATTCAATCTCATTGTTTGTTTCCACTCGTTCTTAGGGGAAGAGAGCCTTAAAAAGCGCCTCGCTGTGTCATGACTTGAATTTCAGCACCGGTTCGTCAAGGCCTGCCGCCCGGTCTTCAGATTGAATCGCCTTAGCCAATAGCGGGACGAGGATGAGTCCTAGGAGCGATGCGCCGACGACAATTGAAAACCCCGATGCGCTTCTGCCTGACGCGGTCTCGGCCAAGCCGAAAAGATAAGGCCCCACGAACCCGCCGATCAGTCCGATCGTATTGATGAATGCCAGTCCAGCCGCGGCCTGAATGCCGTGCAGCCGCTTCATTGCAATCGCCCAGTAGAGAGGCAGCACGCCGCCTGCAAAGAACGCGGTGACCACAAAGAGCGCGAGCTGGACCTCCATGAGCGTGGACGAGATGAACAAGAGCGCGCTGACCACAAGGCCCGCGGTCAGCAGACCGAGATAGATGCAGTCGCTGGTCACCCGGCGATGAATCCACGGCAACACCAGCACACCGATCAGGAAGCCAATGCCGACGCTGCTTGACAGCACACCGATCATTAGCGGCGACTTGACGTGCATCTGCTGGATCATCGCGGGCGTGAAGAAGACGAGCCCGACCAACGCGACCTGATTCAGGAAATAGATCAGCCCGATAAGCACAATGGCTGGGCGCTTCAACGCAGCGACCCAGTCCTCCGAGAAGATGCTGGCGTGCGCGGCATCCGGCACTGCGCGCGCTTCAAGTACGCGTGCCTCGTCGTTGGATAACCAGTGCGCGCCGGAGGGTTTTTCCGGCAGCTTGAACCACAGGATCACGCCAACGACAACGGTCGGCAATCCTTCTAGCAGGAACAGCCATTGCCATCCATGCAAGCCTGCGAAGCCGTCCATCTGCATGAATGCGCCGCCGAGCGGATTGCCGATCACCAATGCAAGAGCCGGTGCGGTATAGATCCAGCCGACCGCGACCGAGCGGTCTTTCGGCGCAAACCAGAGGGTCACCATGTACATCAATGCGGGGAAGAGACCCGCTTCAGCGACGCCAAGCAGAACCCGGATTGTGTAGAACGACCACTCGCCCTGGACGAACATCATCGCGGCCGAAAGCGCACCCCAGGTGACCGCGATTCTCGCAATCCAGCGACGCGGCCCGAAGCGGTGCGCAGCAAGATTGCTCGGCACTTCGAGCAGTGCATAACCCAGGAAGAAAATACCCGCGCCCAGCCCATACGCCGCAGCGCTGATGCCCAGGTCGGAGGCAAGCCGTGCCTTGGCGAGCGATACATTCGTTCGATCAAGGTACGACATGAAGTAAATCGCGCACATGAGCGGGATGAGCCGCAGCATTGCTTTGCGCGTTGCAATGCGGTGTAGTTCGCTATTGCTGTCGATGTTGGTTCGGGTTGTCATGATGTCTCCGCCAAAGGTTGCACGTTGTTGTTTTTGTTGGCTCTGATCGACCGGTGTTATTGCCGACGCCGGTGTCAGGCTGAGTTCATTCGATGCTTCAAGAACTGCACTTAGAAGCTGACTTTATCTGCGCCTTTGAGACCGAGCATTTGCCGCGCTTCCGCGGGCGTCGCGATCTCGAACGAAAGCTCTTCCAGGATGTGTCGAATCTTGCGCACTTGCTGTGCGTTCGTTTCGGCCTTCACGCCCTTCGACAAGAACACGCTGTCTTCCAGACCGACCCGAACGTTGCCGCCCATGATGGCGCCCATGGTCACGAACGCCATTTGATGGCGGCCTGCGCCCACGATTGAGAAGTGATAGTTTTCGCGGCCAAAGAGACGGTCCGCAGTCGTGCGCATGACTGACATGTTCTCCGGTTCGGCGCCTAGACCGCCAAGAATCCCGAACACCGACTGGATAAAGAACGGTGGCTTGATCAGCCCCTGATCGACGAAATGCGCGAGGTTGTAGAGGTGCCCGACGTCGTAGCATTCGAACTCGAAGCGGGTGCCGTTAGCGCCCAGTTCGAGCATGATGTTCTTGATGTCCTTGAAGGTATTACGGAAGATCGTGTCTTCCATTCCTTCTATGAAGTCCTTCTCCCAGTCGTAGCGCCACGACGATATCTTCGCGGCGATCGGATGGATCGAGAAGTTCATCGAGCCCATGTTCAACGAACACATTTCCGGCTTGGCAACGCGTGGATAGGCCAGCCGATCCGCGAGCGTCATGCCCGTGCTGCCGCCGGTCGTGATGTTGATGACCGCATCGGTCGCTGCGGCGATCGCGGGAACAAATTCCCTGAAGATATCGGGCGATGGAGTAGGGCGGCCATTCGACGGGTTGCGTGCGTGCAAGTGGATGATCGCAGCGCCCGCTTGCGCGGCTTCGATCGATTGCGTCGCGATTTGCGCCGGCGTAAGCGGCAAGTATTCCGACATCGACGGCGTGTGCGTCGCGCCAGTGATCGCGCACGAAATAATGACTTTGCGATTGGTCAAGCGTGTCTCCTGAGTATTCGAGTCTCCGGCTTGTCCATCGACGGACCGCCCTGTTGTGATATGGATACTAGTGAGATACGATTTCCCTCGTAAGGTCATTTTCGGACAACGCGATGTTGTCATGGGACATTCTGAAGGGGACGCGGTGTCATCGAAATTGCCATTGCTGAATGAGCGCATTTACGCGCCCTACAAGATCGCTGCGTTGGTCGAGGTGTTAAGCGAGCAGGGCATTGCGCCGGAAGACAGCCTGAAAGGCAGCGGCGTTGACGTCGATAAGATCTACGATGCGTCGGCGTTGACCTCGGTCCGGCAATACGCAGCGGTTTGCAGGAACGCGATCCTGCTGTCGTGCAGTCCTGCGACGCCTTTTATTGTCGGTTCGCGGCTGCATTTGTCCGCTTACGGAATGTATGGATACGCGTTGATGTCCTGCTTGTCGCTGCGGGATTATTTTCGGCTTGGCGTGAAGTATCACCAGCTTGCGACGCCTACGCTCACCATTGAATGGACCGAGTATCCCGATGAGGGTATCTGGACGTTTCCCGATGCGTTTATCTCCAGTCCGTCGCGAGAGCTGCGAGAGTTCCTGATCGAGCAGCAATTCACGCAGCATGTGACGCATCTTCAGGACGTTGCCGGCCACACTTGCCCGCCTACGAAGGCTTGTTTTTCGTATCCCGAGCCTGCGCACGGCGATATTTATCCTGAGTACCTCGGTTGTCCTTGCTACTTCGACCAGCCGCAATGTGAGCTTCATTACGACAGCGGTATTCTGGAACAAAAACCTCAACTGGCGCATCGGCACACGGCAACGCTTTTGCAGGAAACGTGCGACCGCCTCATTGGTCAGGCTAAGACATCGGTCGGCGTGTCGGGTGAGGTTTATCAGGTGTTGATGCGCAAGCCCGGTGAGTTTCCGAGCATGGAGGTGGTCGCGGACGCGTTGAAGATGACCAGCAGGACTTTGCGGCGGCGCCTTGAGGGGGAAGGTACCTCGTTCGTTTCAATTGTCGATGATGTGAGGTGTTCGCTTGCGACCGAGTACTTGAAGACTACCAAGATGAGCACTGACGATATTGCGATGTTGCTCGGGTTTAGTGACTCCGCTAATTTTCGTCGGGCGTTGAAGCGATGGACGGGGAAGGGGCCTGGGGAGTTGCGGCGATAGGGGGGCTGGGATGTACGGGTTTTGAGTTAGCAGTCGGGTTCAATGCCGGGTTGCACGGGTTTTGCGTTAGCGGTCTGGTTCAATGCCGGGTTGCTGCTTTCCAGGTCTTCGCGCGTTTAGTGTTAGCTGATTTCTTTATCACTATTAGCCACTGCGCGTGGCGGCGCGTCATTTCTTTGTCCAAAGCG
>NZ_CAXUPU020000068.1:0-14996 GCF_964252755.1 Caballeronia sp. LjRoot29
CTTGAAGGAACGTCCGCCCAGACCCGATTTTAAGTGGGTTCAAATACCGGACTGCCAATTCCGGCTTAATACTAAGTGTCATGGAAACGCAGGTAATAAAGAAACGGGTCCCTTGATAATGAGCGCTCTTTTTCCGAATACGCCGGCAGTTCGTGTCAAATGTCTTTCATCGACTGAAATAGCGTCAGCAAACTTTAGGTGATCGCTTTGAACGGTGTCGGACCGCACCTTCGAAACGAGATGTTCGTCGTATACTTCGTCGCTTCCGACTTTTAACCGGGGACATCGGCGATGGCGATCGATCTGAGGGAGAAACCGATATGTCTGGTCCGCATCGGTCGCCACACTTGGCGGCTGCTAGCGTCCCGTTCGCTCCGAATTCTAAGCCCACACTGACCCACGAACCGGACGGGCGACGTTTCGACTCACAGCGCATGCAGCTGCATCGAACCGGAAATATTGGAGATTCAAGCATGCAACGATGCCGGATATTGGTGATCAACGACTTTGCCGAGAAAGGTGGTGCGGAGGAAGTGTACCGCCAGTCTGTGGAGCTTTTGCGTGCAGTGGAAGGCGTTGAGGTCGAATGCTTTGACCAGACGACGTTACGTGATCCCGTGTTGGGCCGACTGAGCTTGTGGAACTTCGCGGCCGCACGCGCGCTCGCTAAGGTGATGGCCGATTTCAAGCCGCACCGGGTGCTGGTCCACAACTATCACAGCGTCCTTTCTGCATCGGTGCTTCGCGTCATCGCACGATATAAGCGCGAACTACGCTACACCGCGTACATGACCTGCCACGATTTCCACCTCGTTTACTACAACCCGAATCTGCTCAGCTACACGAAGCGGGGTGTTGGAACCCTGCCGCTGGACGCCCTGCGCACGACGCGCGCGCTCTTGCTGAGATCCAGCCCCAAGGGCTTCGCGCATGATGTACTCAAGAAAATGCACTGGCACGCGATGCGTATGCTGGCAAAACCTGAGCGCATCTTCGACGTCTTCCTTTGCCCCAGCCTTTTTATGCAGCAGGCGTTGACGAAGAGCCGCCTCATCAATAAATCCGATCTCGTATTCAACCCCGCATCGGTTAACGTGCGCGCCTTGCGCCCTAAGGTGTGCACGAACGATCAAATGAAGCTTGCATTTGTCGGTCGGGTGGCGGCTGAGAAAGGGCTAGCGCAGTTTATCGAACTTGCACAATCGATAGACTTCTCGCGGATCAATCGCCTCACGATTTACGGTGACGGACCGGAGCGGGAAATGCTTGAGAAGCGCTTCGCATCGCTAATCGAAAGCGGGAAGGTAGTGTTCTTTGGACGGCTGCCGCAGGAGGAACTTTTCGAAGAACTGCAGCGCTCTGCCGACGCGATCGTGTTGCCGTCGGTTTGGCCAGAAAACGCGCCGCTCGCGATTATCGAGGCGGCGTTGCTCGGCCTGCCGGCGCTGGTCAACGATATCGGTAGCCTGTCAACCTTCGGCGACCAGGTTGGCAACAAAATCAAGTTCCGCAGCGACCCGCAGGCGCTTCGCGAGGCGCTGGACGCGCTCGCCGCGCATTTGGCAACGCCCGCGCGGGAATACGATGTGCGTGAATTCTCACCGGCTCGTTACGGACAGCGACTCGTGCAGATCATGCGTCTTGATGAGCAAATGGAGATGGTGACAAGCTGAGACATCTTGCTGCGCCGGAACAGGCATGACAAAAAAGGCTCCACTGACGCGGAGTCTTTTTTTTGACTAGGCTGTACATAGTCCGCCCTGAACAATTGGTTTTGACGGCCGGTGGTGTAATCGCTGGGGTCACACGCGAGCGGCCGAGCTCAGCAGAAGGGCTAGCACAAGAGCGTAGAAAACCCGCAGCGTCCTTAGGATCATCCGCAAGTTGTGGCCGGCACCGCGCACTACCGCGTGCAGCGCATCGCCCAAGGCACCTTTGAGCCAGTTCCGATCAAGTTTGCCATCCGTCTTCATATGACCGATGGTCGGTTCAATTGCGCTACATCGTGGGATCATCGCGCGCAGTCCACGCGTGATGCCACGGCCCAAGCCCGGGTGGCAGACCTTGACACCGTCGATCCCGACGCACTTGTAGCCGCGATCCACAATCGCCACGTCTGGACTCACATCGCTCAGAATTGCCCCTGCTCCAACGCCTCTGCCAGCGTGTGCCCATCTTACGGATTACCCGGTATTGAGCGAGCGCCAACGACCAGCCCTTCCTTGTGAGTCGTCGTGATTGATACCTTCACGCCAATTTCATATCGTGTGCGAACCTTACCTTTGGTCAGACACTCGACTTCCGGTGCATGCAGCGCATGGAGCTTGTTCTTATCCTTGGTCTTCTGCGACTGAATCTGCTTCGTAAGGGCAATCAGTTCCAGCAGCGCAACACGACCTGAGTTCGACGCGCGGTCGACTTGACGTTCGACATCGCGCATCACTTGGCCCACTCGCGAGCGGAGCGTACGCAACGCTTTCCTCATGCGCTTGTACTGCTTGGCGTGGGCGTAGCGGCGAATCTGCCCCCCTCACCAAGGCGCTTGCGCCAGCGTGTCAGGTTTGAAGGATCGATCGGCGGCTCGGTTTGCCGGAACGTCTCGCCAGTGAGGAGCTGCCAATAGGGGTTCTCGACCAGCGCCACACGACGTCCTCATCAGACAGGTCAAATGCGTGTTGCAGGTAGAGCAGGCCCGCGATCAAGCGCGGTGATGTCGCGGGTCGTCCGGCACTGGATATGAAGCTCTCATTCATCGCTGTGCCCAGTCGCTCCCAATCGATCAAACCGGCCAAGCGCACCAAGGGATACTTCAAATTGATCTGCTCAAGCAGCAGTTGGCGGAGGAAATCTCGCTCTGTCACTCGTGCTTTCGCACCCATTCGGACCTTGTCACTGCAGGGTTTCAAGCATTAATACGCCCATATCCTGCAATTCCGGCAATCCGGTTTCGCCCTTAAACGCCTGTCAGTACAGGCGTTTGGGATTTTTCAGGCTGACTACATGGTTCGAACCTCTTGCGACCGAGCGAGCACGCGGAAGCTTTATTGTCCCGTGTGACGGTGATCCTTGCAGCATTTTTTCAGGGTCAAACCGCAACACGTATGTTCGGTGCCCAGTCCACCGCTTCAACCTTCGGCGAAGGATATGCCAAAACGGTACTGGCGTCCGAAAGCTTCCGGTCAATTTTTACGCAGAGCGTATCAATCCGGCACGCTTCACCGTTTTTATTTCAAGAAACGATTCTAATTATCTGACCAATCGCCTAAAACTCTTCTATTAATCAGATTAATAAGTTTTGACTCAAAAATGATACCTACGAAGCCTCTGAAAGTTAAATGATATAAATCGTTACTTGGGCGTCACCAGCTGGAGCCTTTAGCCACGGGGGTTAGCGTGCTAGCGAGCTGAATATCGGTATGTAGTTCCGCGATAAAACATTCGGTTACACTGAGTTACGTATCTACTACTCCATAAAAACGTTTCGTTCGTGTAACATTCAGAAATTGTGCGGCGCGGGAGTTTATTTCCAACGGTAGAAGTAACGTGTAGTTTTTTCCGTTCACGCTCCATCGCCGCGTAGGGATGAGACGAACGCCGTCGTGGCGATCAGGGGTTTCTTTACCCGTTTTTACCTCTGTCGCTTAACGTGGATTTCTTAGCGAGCACGCTTTTACCTTTCGTCAATTCGATTTCGCGGGTTTTCAGTGCCTTCGCCAGTGGCCTGATCAGAGAAAGCGCGGTGCGTCGAACGTTCGTTCAGGTTCGCCGAGTTCAGTACCTCCGAGCTTGGGAATTCAGCCTCTCGCTAGCGGCTGGACGCGGGCATGCAGATCATCACCCGCGGCTCGCTAAGGCCGTGTGATCGGTGTCTTGCAGTGGTCGCATGCTGCGGCGTGGCGTTCACGGCTCATCCGCAAATCCATCCGGACTAAAAAATCGCCGTTTGTCCGCCCGTTTGTGGCATCCATGCACTGATTCGCACCCTGTTTATTTGGTCGATGTACTGAGCGCTTAGCACTACCCGCGATAGGTAATCGTAATAATTCTATTGCTGCTACTGGGTCCGTTAGGACCCCTAATTAACGAATCGGGAGGCCGCATCTCCGCGGCTGCGACCGACAGTTCTAACTGAGAGATGGAAGGGCTCGTGTAGATCAGGCCGTGACGTGGTCGATCCGGATGCTTCTTTTAACCTTTGCATCAGATGATTAGACAACGGAGAATTTTATTATGTTAGTAGAACGAAAGTTTATCGGCATGTCGGCGCTTTGCCTTTCACTAGCCGCTTGCGGCGGCGGCGGTGGTGGCTCAACGAACGATGGCAATGTGGCAGGTTCAGCTACCAATGTCGACAGTACACAGCATCCCGCATCAGTTAGCGGAACGGCGATCCCGCCCGCCACCGCAATCAACGACTCATCGGGTGCAGTCTGGGCCCTCAATAATGGTGTGGTTTTCAGGGCAGGCCAGACGACTAACTCGACAGGGACAGCTACTCTGGTACTTTGGTACGCAGGGAAGATGTATATGAGCAATTCGGCAAACGTTTGGTCGGTATGGTCGGATAACAGGTGGGCAGCATCAACCGATCCGCGTCCGGTGGTAGCGGCAAATGCGGCGCCCCCAACCACGATACCTGCAGCAACCGCGGCACCTGCGGTTGCTGCTCCCGCGGTTGCCACTACTCCGGTCAAAACGTCTACGCTCGCAGTTTCCGCTGCCACGACGCCGCCGACGTCAACGTCAACGACTTCGGCCATTCCGTTCTACGGCACCAACGGCCACTACGTGCAAGGCGGCTACTCACTCACCGTGCCGCTCGCTACTCAATCTGCATCGCTCGCCGATCTGGGTCTAAAAAGTTTCCGACAGGACATGTACTCAGACGCGCAAATCGACACCATTGCATCGACCGTGGTATCTGGTTTAGGGAAGGGGGTCCAGGTGTTGCCGCTCGTCATCGCTTACCCTTGGAATGACCCAGCAGCTAACGGAAACCCGACGGAGGCAACAGCGTACGCCTACGCCTATGGCATGGCGGCGCATGCTGCGACGAAGTTTGCAGGTATCCCAGTGGTCGAGTTCGGCAATGAATATGACTTGGACGGCCATAACAAGGCCTTAACGAACGACGGCGTGAATGTCTCGGACTACGATAATTCCACGTGGCCGATCTGGCGTGGTGCGATGCGTGGTGCATACGACGGCTGGCGCTCGGTCGATACGGCAGGTGTAACCAAGATTATCAATACGGCGTCCGCCGGATACCTCCACCTCGGCTGGTATAAGGGAATGTTGACCGGCACTCAGCCGGACGGCTCGACCGGGCATCCCGTGGTCAAGACCGACATCATCCAGCTTCACTGGTATTCGGATGGCGGCGATTTTGAAGCTGCGAACAACCCCAGCAATGGCCAGGTCTACAACGTACTGGCACAGCTGAAGGCAGCCTACAACCTGCCGATCATGTTCACTGAAATTGGCGTCAACATGGATTTCAGCACGGCTCAGGGACAGGCGTATATCAACAAAACAATTCCTGAACTTGTCGCTGCAAAGGCCACGTACAACGTGATCGGCTTCAACTGGTACGAGCTTTACGACGATACCGACATCGGCGGTGACGGCAACTTTGGTTTGATGACCGATGGCACCACGCAGAAGCCGACTTACTCGACCTTGAAGTCGATCGTTTCGGCTAACCCAGTGGCCGCAACCGCGCAGTAATTACATTGCTGAGCGTTATCACCAGCCGCGGCGGACCGCGAGCAATGGTTGAAACTAATGGAGTGGACGCCCTCAACCGAATCGGCATAGACGTACCCAATGGATACGTCGCGGCAACGCCTTGAACGAGTGGAGCGTCCACCATGAAGACTACGATCGTCGGCTTCGATCTGGCGAAAAATTTTTGTCTTACACCGCTTTAGCGAGCACGGTCGGGTGCTCTTAAAAAACCGCCCTACGCGCTTGGGCGCGACCCTCATGAATAGAAACTTCAGGGGCGTACACTTGATGCGCGCAGAGACAGTGGCCGTATGCTTCTTGGAGGCCTCGACCCCGTCAAAAAACCTGGCCCAGGGGAAGCTGCGGACTCATCTGTGGCGGCGTCTTCGGACGACCCCGTTTAGGAAATTGATTTATTCCGAGTCCCCGTCCTGCGCCTGATTATCCAGGAGGTGGGTGATGTCAAAAGACCGAGCACGATCCAAGCCCTCAGGGTTGCCGATCATTCATCCGTTTGCAGCCGGCATCGATATCGGTTCACGGTTCCACGTTGTTGCCGTGAGTCCAGATCTGTGCGACGAGCCGGTGCAGACATTCCAGGCATTTACCGGCGATTTGCAACGCATGGCCGACTGGCTCGTCGCGACCGGTACAAAGACGGTCGTGATGGAATCGACCGGCGTGTACTGGGTCGCCGCCTACGAGGTGTTGGAGTCTCGGGGCCTTGAAGTCATTCTTGCCAACGCACGCGAGGCGCGCGCAGTCCCCGGAAGGAAGAGCGACGTCAACGATGCGCAATGGTTGCAGCGGCTGCACGCGTGCGGGTTGCTACGGGCAAGTTTCCGGCCTGGGCGCGACATCGCGGAACTACGCGCATACTTGCGTTGCCGCGAAAAGCATACCGACTATGCCGCCGCGCATATCCAGCATATGCAGAAGGCGCTGACCTTCATGAATATCCAACTGCATCACGTGATCGCGACTATCACAGGAATGCGCATCATCCGCGCGATCGTCGCCGGTGAACGCGATCCAGACAGGCTGGCGGCAATGCGCGACGTGCGCTGCAAGGAAAACCTTGAGACCATTCGAAATGCGCTGGTGGGCAACTACCAGCCCGAGCACGTATTCGCCTTGAAACAGGCGCTTGCGCTCTACGATTTTTACCAACAGTGCATCGATGAGTGCGATGTTGAGATCGAACGTGCTGTCGCGATTCTCAATATCGCTCACTCGTTTCCGGAAGCACCGCTGCCGAAGGCGAAACATCGCAACAAGATGCCCAGCGATCCCAACTTCGATGTACGCACGGCTATGTACCAGTTGGCGGGGACCGACCTTACGCAAATTCACGGCATCGGCCCGTTCCTTGCACTGCGCCTGATTGGCGAATGTGGAACGGACTTGAGCCGATGGCCAACCGCCAAGCACTTTACTTCATGGCTCACGCTTGCGCCCGGCTGCAAGATCAGCGGTGGCAAAGTACTGTCATCGCACACGCGCAAAACCAGCAGCCGCATCACAGTCGCACTCAGGCTTGCGGCGGTGAGCGTTGGAAGAAGCAATACCGCGCTTGGCGCATTCTACCGGCGCCTTGCCGGCCGAATTGGTAACGCCAAGGCCGTGACTGCGACGGCGCGCAAGATCGCTGTTCTGTTTTATAACGCGATGCGCTATGGCATGGACTACCGCGACCCGGGTGCGGATCATTACGAACAGCAGTACAGGGGCCGTGTCATCAAACAGCTTCATCGCCGCGCGGCGCAATTTGGATATTCACTGCAGCCTCAGGACTCGCCAGCGTGAAGGTGAGTTTCTTAGGAAGGCGCTGGAGCGCAATCAGGTGTGATGTTGTTCGCCAACTTCTTCGCCTGTCTAATCGGGACGAAGGCGTGTGGCAGCGCTCATCATTGGACTCGTGAGTTGCATCGCTTGGGTCAAACCGTGCGGCTGATCGCGCCGCAATTTGTTAAGCCCGACGTCAAGCAGAATAAAAACGACGCGGCCGATGCTTAGGCGTCTGCGAAGCGGTCGCACGGCCGAATATGCGTTTTTGTGTTAATCAAGAAATTCGAATAGCAGTTAGTGCTATTGGTGCACCGAGGGCGTCAGGGCTTCGTTCGAGCGCGTACGGCACAGGCGAACCAGATACGCGGTCTCCTGAGCGAATTCGGCCTCTTTGTTGCACAAGGGATATCGCACGTTGTCCAGCGGGTTCCGGAGTTGATTGAGGATACGGCCATTGATCTGACAGGATTGTTCAAGCTGTTGATTCAGCGCCTGATTGAGCATCTGAAAGATCCTGCTCCCCAAGTTCAAGAGATCAAAGCGCAAATTCAGGCGTGGCACTGCGAGAGCGAAGCGAGCCTCAGACTTGCGCGGGTGCCAGATATTGGGCCGATCACCGCGAGCGCATTCGTTGCATCTATTGGCGACGCAAAGAACTTTGTAAGCGGGCGTCAACTCGCCGCATGGCTCGGTCTGGTGCCTCGGCAGAAGCCAAGAGGCAGCAGAAACGTTTTGCTCAACCTCCGTAAGCGCGCGGCGAAACGTATTTACGCACCGAATGGATACCTCCCTCGCGGGAATGAAATGCGTTCCTTTGCGACCCGGCGACGGTACATGTCTCGCGTTCACGCATCCGTGCCTTGCCGGTTACCTCCAACTGCGGCGCTGCGGCGCATGAGGCCGTACCTCTGCTGACCGGTACTTGCAACCAGACATATCTGGATATGCCAGTTTTCACGTAAGGTAACACGCGGCGAGCTTGAGCTGTGACCGCTGACATCAGTAGTCTCGCGCCCATCCATCGCAAGACAGAGGGCCGATTTCTGAGTATGCTTCTGGGCGGACCGGATCGTGGAAAATCAACACGCTCTTATAAACGTCTACGGCTATTGTGTCACCTAATCGTTGAGCGCTGACCCGCTTCCGACTTCCCTTTCCTGGACGCACTCCGGCGCGACCTCCATCGCTCGACAAACGTATGTCGTGACTTGCGTGAACTGTCGCCGAGTGTAGTTCTGGCGAAAGACACTGTAAGCGCGAGCAATCTGGGCGACAAGTCGGGGAACGGAAAAAACATCGGTAACCTAAATGCTAAAGAAAGAGCGCGACTCGAAGCGATTGAAAGCCATGGCTCGCACCGAACGCACAAGTTCATCAACGTCCTCAATCTCTTGAATTGCAAGGTAAGCGTCAGCGGATCCTTGAATTACCCACAGTTTGCGAGTTCGAAGCCGAGTTGAATATCGACGAGGCAACGCAAGCCGCGCCATAGGACGGTGTTGCCGGGAGGCGGATCACTGACACGGGCGAGGTAATCTCCGAGTTGTGCGAGCTTGATAAGACAGCGCGATAACGGCGGCACATGAGCAGTTCGGGCCGAATCCTTGACAACCTAAGTCGAGCAGTTCTACCTCAGCCTGGGTGAGCGCAACTGGAGGGGGGCATCGGGAGTTTGTCGATTGATCATGGTCAACCAAAATATCCGCCAGCTAAGGATGCAAAACACAGAAATTAGGTTGGCCAGTCGGTCGGCCGAGCGCAGCCTCGACTCTTCGGCTTTGCAACCCGACTTCAGAATCTTGTGAAACATCTCGATTTCCCAGCGCATCGCATACCAGTCGAGTTTTTCGACAGCGTCACGAGGGGAGTGCACTGGCGAATCCGTGATCAGCTTCCATTTGTTCGGCTTCCTATCCGTCGATTGACCTCTTTCCGTAGCATGAATCGCCGTCGCATGCAGTGCTGGATAACGGCTTCGTTTGCCAATCGACGGCAAGACCGCGACCCGACAATATTTGATTTCGAGAAGTGCGTGCGACGAATGGCCCTTCGCGTTTCGGGTCTCTACGCGGTGTAGCCCTTCGACCTGCACCGCAGACACTTCGTCACTCATGGTGTGCCCGCCGTCGCCGGCCAAACGGTCCTGACAAGTTCTCACAAGAAAGTGAGTTCCTAACTCCTCGCCATACGAAATAATTCGTAGATGTCGCTCTCGCGATCACCGACATGAATGCCACGATCCGGAACGCTGAAGCGAACTGTCGACTGCTGTAGATTACGCGGCCACCGAAAGCTCTCTTTCTCTTCGATCGGGACGCGCGTTGGATTTATTGCCTTCTTCGGTGCGTTACATCCCTTGAACTTTTCGCGGGTCCAAAACGTGGTAGCTGCCAGTCCCAATGGCAGAGCTTCAGGCGTGATAGCTAGGCTTGAATGCATAAGGATGCCGCATACTGTACGCACCGGTGGATTACCGCTCACCTGTTTCCTGTAAGGCATCTTGACGATTGCACCGATCGACTCTGGCTGATCTCGTTGGTATGAGAACTCCGTCGTATCCTGCAGCACCAAAATCGGACCTTCCGTCGCCTGGAAGCGAACGCACGTTGCCTCAAAGTGTCCGCTCAAAATATCATGCTCGCTCACGCGATCGTTGGATAGAAATCGATAGCTGCCTTGGTTTGAGCCAAATCCTGGCAAGCAAGTGGAATGCTCCGGCCTACGCTTCTCCACAACCGATCGAGCAATGTCCGAAATCGTCCGGCGTCGCCACTTCGTCTGCCTGATGTGCCAATTTAGGCTTGATCGAATTTTTCATCTGTTCGATATGTAGTCCTGATAACTGAAGTTTACAGAAGACCGCACAATTGTGGGTCATTGCAAGGGATCAGTTCGGCTACCTGTTCCGGCCGTCCAGTTGGCAGTCGAAAAGGGGTGTCAGGATGCGTGCTCGTATAACTCTGCGTCTTTCAACGACAGGCTCCTTCTCGGGCTCAAGGGAACGATGAGCGGTACGGCGCTAATGCGATGAGCAGCCACAACACCTGCTGCGCCGGCAAACGTCGCCGACGGATACTGGCTGCGCCGCTCGCCTGGACCGCGTCCTCGATCCAATCGCAGGGTAGACGCTCGCTTAGCCGGTTCAGTTCGACAGGCCGTTGCGATTCGACAAGATAGGTAAGGTCGTCGGCGAGCATGGCGATGCAAGTTAACATCGCAGTCCGCTGTTGACAACTGGTTTGTTTAGGCCAAACAAAAATGCCGTTCAGTTGCTTAACTGAGCGGCATTTAGGGCAAAAGGCCAGCATTCAATCACCGGCGACGCCAGTATCAAGCAATCTATCATAGCTGCATCCGAAAGTTGAGACATAGGAGACAGTAGTGTCCCAAATCGGAGGTTCATGGAATCTATCGTGTGGAAGAGAGGAGCTAGATTCAAGCACTGGACCGGACTCAACCAATTCTACCGTTGGCCTCCGGCATAGCCGAGCGACGTATGCACGATTACGAACGCCATGGCACTAAGACGCTGTTCGCGGGCGTGGATATCGCCACCGGAGAAGTCATCGGCCAATTGTATCGGCGCCATCGCAGGCCCAGGGTTCCTGAATCTCATGCTTGCGATCGAAGTGAACGTCGCGCCTCAATTGGACGTGCATCTGTTGATGGAAAAGTAGGACACTCAACAGACGCCGACCGTGCGCGCCTGGTTTGCACGTCATCCGCGTTTTCATATTCAGTTCACTCCAACATCGGCTTCCTGGCTTAACCGAGTGCAGCGTTCGTTTGCCACGCTGATTGAAAAACACGTTCGGCGCGGGACCCGTTGTTCAACACACCGGTTGGAAGACGAAGTTCGTCGACATCTCGACATCTACAACGTTGAGTCACAGCCGTCCGTGTGAACAAAATATGCCGACGGCCTCATAGGCAGCGTCGAACGATTTCGTTTGCGAATCGAATTTCTGACTCAGGACACCAGTTGCACATCTGCAATGCGCAGCCGTGCATGTCGCCATACCGGCTGACAACGTCAGGCAAATATAGGACGAGGGAAATACGAGTTTCAGTCATGAGGCGAGGGGACGTCGTTTAAGAAGCGGCACTTTCTCGAAATACAGCGTTGCTGCCATGGCTACGACGAGGTACGTCTCGACCACGAGCACAGTTGCCGCGGCGCCTTGCTCACCATAGAGCTTGGCAAGCACAGCCAGCAATCCGAAATTCAAAAAAGCGGAGCCAATAAACACACGGCTGAACTGCGTCCTCATCCCAAGCGGAAGCATAGTCTGAACCCCGAATATGTCAGAAAACCCGGACATGAGCGGTATGAAGGCCATCCATCGAAGCACGTTTACCGTCGGCAAAAACTGCGCGCCATAAAGTATCTTGACCGCCAACGGCGCGCCAATGAAAATCGTCAACGATACAACAGCAAGGAGGGCTCCCTGAAACACAAGCATCTTTCGTAAGAAATTGAATGCGTCCTCGCGTGCGTGATGCATCAGGTAGCTGATACGCGGAAAGGCGGCGCTTCTTAACGGGGTCATCATGCCGAGCGCGGCCCGTATCAGTTTGTCGCCGGCCGAGAAGTAGCCTGCTGTGACGTTGCCCGATATCAACCCGAGCAACACAACGTTGCTCGACATAAAAATATCGAAGACGGCCGTAGCAATGAAGACACTCCAGCCGTTCTTCAGCGCTTTCGCAATGTCGCGTATAGGGACGGCCACGAAATCCAGTTCGCGGCGCACGTACAAGTAGGTGACGATCGCGATCCCGGACAGCAACGGCACGAACGTGTTGACGCCCATCGCCCAGTAGATGTCATCGCTTGTGCGTACCAGAAGAAACATGGCCGGCACGCTCAGCACGCGACCCGCGAACACGATGATGCTGATCACGCGGAGGTCTTCAATCCCCTGGAAATACCAGGTGGGAATCAAGATGGCGCCAATGGCCGTGCCAAAACCAAGGATCAGCAAGCCGCGATCTTGCGCGAGCCGTTCGAAGATGAATGACAGCGCTACCAGCACGACAAATCCGGCTGCCGTGATGACGGCTTGCGAAAGGATGGTTTCCCAAAAAATGCGTGAACGCTCTGCCCGATTGTCGCGCTTGATGGAAATCTGCGGCGTTGCGGTCAAGCCAAAACCATAATTAGTCAGAACGACGAAGTAATTAATGAAGGCCATTGAAAACGCGAGACGCCCATAGCCGCTTGGCATGAGCACCCGCGTAAGCAGCGGCAAGGTCAGGAGCGGCGCCGCATAGGTCGAAACTTGCAGCATCATTAACACCGCAAAATTCTTTTTGAAAGAAGCCATCGACTGCGTATCCTGACTTGATTGGTGCCTAAGCGTTACGCCGCGTTGCGACGCCCAGCCGAGCGAAAAGAAATATGGAAAACGACGTGAGGTGACCTGTCACGGTTGCGTTGGGGAAGGGCCGCTGCCGCGACGGCCGTCACAAAGCTAACATGAACCTGTCAAATTGTCGCATCGCCTAAGAGATGCTTGCGGGGAGCCAGTGGCATTGACGCGGAACGGGAGCACGTGCCGAATCCACTGCTTGTCTGTTTTCCTCGCACAAATGCAATAAGTTCATCCCTCGAAGAGTTAGCCTGATTGTAGGCGGCCGTTATTGGCAGGCTCGGTGCGCTGCGCAACATTGTGCGGACGAATGCAATTCGTAAGGGCGGAGCATTCTCCGGCTTGCAGAAAGATCTACATGTGCGCCATCGAACAGTGCTGTCCAGGCTGCAGCGGTCTAATCGATGCGGTGCCCCATGTTAGCGCCAGCAGTTTGCGTCCGATCCAGACGCTGTTTGCGATGTGGCAAGCGACCACCCCGAGCTGTCTACGCGCAAAAAGCGAGAGGTCATGAAAGTAGCAGTCGTTTATGATTGGCTAGTGACAGCCCAAAGCGCAGAAAGGGTCCTCCAGTCTATATTGGAATGTTTTCCACAAGCAGACGTTTTTACCATCGTTGACGTTCTGGAAGATCGCTCATTCCTCAAGGACCGGCGGGTGTACACCTCGTTCATCCAGAAGCTCCCGTTCGCGCGCACGCGATACAGGAGCTATCTGGCGTTGATGCCTCTTGCGATAGAACAATTTGATCTATCGGCTTACGATCTTGTTCTCTCGAATTCGCACGCGATTGCCAAGGGAGTGCTGGTCGGCCCAGACCAGTTGCATGTGAGCTTCGTGCATTCGTCTCTCCGCCATGCCCGGGACTTGCAGGACCAGAACTTGAGGGAATCCGGGTTCGCGTCAAGCCTTAAATCGGTTCTTGTGCGCATGCTGTTGCACTATGTCCGCGGGTGGGACGCGCGTTCGGCCAATGGTGTCGATCATCTGATTGCCAGTTCGCGTTACGGCTCGCGGCGCATTCAGCAGGCTTACCAACGTGACTCGACGGTGATTTATCCCCCGGTCGACGTTGGCGGGTTGTCGGTCGGCATACATAAGAAGGACTTCTACGTAACGGTGTTGAACAGGGTCCCGCACAAGCGCGTCGATCTGATCGTAAAAGCGTTCTCACAGATACCGGAAAGACGCCTTGTCGTCATAGGCGACGGCCCTGATATGGCCAGGGTCAAGGCTGCGGCGGGCCCTAATGTAGAGCTCCTCGGATATCAACCGTTCGATGTGCTGCATGATCACTTGCAGCGCGCTCTTGCGTTTGTCTTTGCGGCCGAAGAGGATTTCAACATTTCAATCGTCGAAGCGCAGGCATGCGGCACACCGGTCATCGCATTCGGCAAGGGCGGCGCGCTGGAGACGGTCATCGGCTTGCCGGACGAGCGGCCCACCGGTGTATTTTTCAGGGAGCAAACGATCGAGTCGCTGATTGGTGCTGTCGACACGTTCGAGCAGCATTCGGACCGCTTCAATTCGACATTTTGTCGTGAAAATGCCGAACGCTTCTCTGCTGGAAATTTCAAAGCGGCGCTTTGTACGTTCGTGGGAGTTCGATTGGCGAGCTCCCGCTCGGAAGTGGCGCCTTCGAGCGCCCAGCCCCTTTTGATTCGTCAAGAGCTTCAGCGGCCGCCGCCGGCAGACGGGACCGCTGACCTCAATGACTGCGGTAGTACTGCAACCGAAGATACCAAGCTGAGCAGTACGTCACCGCGGCGCCGGTAGCTGCCCACAGGGGGTGCGATGCGTTTCGCGGGGCGCAGCAACAGCGCGCGCCAAGCATCTTGTTTAGCGTGCGTCGCCGTACATTCTCGGCTTACCCGCGCATATACGATCCTTCCAGCAGATGAATTAAGTTGATGGGCGGCACGCTGGCAGCGTCGAATATGCCTGTTATCGAACATTTGGCGGCCGTCAGTGCTCTGCCTCGAAGCGTTTGGGCAGCGCGGCTCGTGTGATATCACCGATAGAAAAACCAGAGTCAGCTGGTCGCGCATGGGCGCCAGGGTCAGTCAGCGTTGCTGATCAGGTTACGTCCGCTGTGCCGGCCAGCTCATC
>NZ_CAXUPU020000069.1:0-11432 GCF_964252755.1 Caballeronia sp. LjRoot29
TTGAAAAGCAGCAACCCGGCAATGAACCAGACCGCTAACACAGAACCCGTGCAACCCGGCACTGACTCCGACCGTTAACGCAGAACCCACCACACTCACCCCTCACCCCGGCCACCTTCAAGCGTCCAGCGCGGCCTGCGCGCACAACTCATCGGTCACGAGCCCGGAAAGCCATTTCCCCTGCAACGCCGCGATCACCGCCTCACGTTTCCTCAACCCGCCGGCAAACCCAATAGTCGGCCGCTTCGGCGGAGCATCCAATCGCAAACTCGTCACACGCTCGCCGGTAGTCGACACCACGCGCACACCCTGCGCATCAATTGGCAAACCGAGCAACTCAGCCACCGCCCCAGCCTGCATCATCTCTTCCACTTCGGCGGTCGTAATAAACCCGTCCTCATGCAGCGGACAATTGATCCCAATATTGCCGATCCCGATAAACGCGACATCCGCGTTCCCGGACAACGCATCCACAATCCGATACAACCGGTGATTGCACCACTGCTCCCGCTCCGCGCGACTATCGGCCATCAACGGCGCAGGCAACATGAAATGCTTGCCACCGGTCTTCTCGGAAAGGTGCTGCGCGACGTCGTAGCGGTTCGAAGAGCCGTCCTGGGCGATCGCGCCCACCATCGACACCAAGCGATGCTGCGGACGCTCCAGCTGCCCGATTTGCGCGACCACGGCCTTCAGCGTTCGCCCGGTGCTAATCGAGATCACCAGCGGTTTTTCATCGGTGAGATAACGCTCCATCACTTGCGCACCCGCGACCGCCAGCTTGCGGTCCACTTGCTCAGGCGAATCGCCATCGATAGGCACGACTTCGCACATCGACAAGCCGTATCGCTTCGATAACTTCGCGGCCAGCGCAAGGCAATCGGCAATCCGGTGATCCACGCGCACGCGAATCAGGTTCTTTTCCACCGCGAACGCAACCAGCCGCTGCGCGACGGGCCGCGAGATCTGCAGCTTCTCCGCTATTTCATTCTGCGTATTCCCGGCGACGTAATACAGCCACGCGGCGCGGGTGGCGAGATCGAGTTTTTCGTTGGACTTGGGCACGGTGGCTCGATGTCTGGGTCGTTCGTGTCGAATACAAAGAGAATCGCGCGCCATAAAGACACGCGAAAGGTCGACATTGTGCACGCTCGGCGCCGGAGGGCAAAAACTCGCCAGCGCCGTCTAAGTCATCATGCAAACCATCACGCGAGCCGCGGACGCGCCGGATCAAATAACGGCCGCACGTGCTGATACAACTCGCGGAATCCCTTCAGCCGCTGCCGCAGGATCGCATGGCGTTCCGCGTTCGGGATGAACTCATCCTTCACAGGCGGCTTGGCAAGCACCACGGCCGGATCGCCACCCGCGGCCAGCCAGCCAAGCCGCGCCGCGCCAAGCGCCGCGCCCGTCTCGCCCCCGCCATGCGTGCGCGTGCGGGTGTTGAGGGCATCGGCTAATAACTGGCCCCAGTATTTGCTGCGCGCACCGCCGCCGAGCAGCGACAGCGCGTGTACTTCCGTGCCGGCGGCTTGCAACGCATCGAGGCCATCGGTCAGCGCGAGCGTCACGCCTTCGAGCACGGCATAACCAAGCAACGCGCGATCAGTTGCGTGCGTCATGCCGAAGAACACGCCTTGCGCGTACGGGTCGTTATGCGGCGTGCGCTCGCCACTGAGATACGGCAGGAAGAGCGGCGCAATTTCCAATGCCGCAGGATCAAGCGCGGCAATTTCAGCGAGCAGCGTGGGTTCATCGGTGGAGGTGAGTTTGCAGACCCAGCGCAGGCAGCTCGCAGCCGATAACACCACGCTCATCTGATGCCAGCGATCGGGAATGGCGTGACAAAACGCATGCACCGCCGACGATGGATTCGGCCGGAAGCGATCGCCAACCACGCACAGCACGCCCGACGTCCCGAGCGAGAGGAAGCCATCGCCCGGTTCCGTTGCGCCTATACCCACCGCGCTTGCCGCATTGTCGCCACCGCCGGCCGCGACGAGCACGCCGTCGCGCAAACCAAGTTCGCGGGCCAACTCGGGCAACAATGTGCCCGACGGCTCGCTGCCTTCGGCCAGCGCCGGCATCTGGGCGCGCGTCATGTTGCACGCGGCGAGCAGTTCATCCGACCAGTCGCGGCGCGCGACATCGAGCCACAACGTGCCGGCGGCATCGGACGGATCGGATACTTTCGTCCCCGTGAGATGCAGCCGCAAATAATCCTTCGGCAACAACACGCACGCCGTCCGATTGAAAATGTCCGGCTCGTTGTGCTGCACCCACAGCAACTTCGGTGCGGTGAAACCAGGCATCGCGAGATTGCCGGCGATCTGGTGCAACTCCGACGCACGCTCGGTCAGCTCGTCGCATTCCTTGTCGCTGCGCATGTCGTTCCAAAGGATCGCCGGCCGCAGCACGCGATCCTCTGAGTCGAGCAGCACCGCGCCGTGCATCTGTCCCGACAAACCGATGCCACGCACCTGCGCGAACTCTTGCGGGAATTTATCGCGTAGAGCGAAGAGCGCGGCGCGCGTGCCGTCCCACCAGTCGAGCGGATTTTGCTCGGACCAGCGCGGTTTGGGGCGCGATACGGTGAACGGTGTGCCCGCCGTGCCGACGACGGTGCCGTCGCTCGCGAGCAGGAGAACTTTTACTTCGGAGGTGCCGAGATCGATGCCTAAATACATGGACGAACCCTTGATGAAGGCTAAAAGCCGCGGGAAACCGGAGGCGCTAATGTAGCGCCGCTGCCGGTGTTACGCCATTGGCAATAACACCGGACGGGCAGGAAGAAGTTGATTGAGCAGATCAGGCCCGCTTGGCGAGCCATTCGTCGACGCGGACCAGCGCCGCGCGCAGCACGCGCTCCAGGTCGGCACTTTGCGCGAGGCTGCCCCAGAGCAGTTTATCGGCGACGAACGCCTTCACCGGATCGTCGGCTTCGAAGAAAGCGTGCGCCGTGGCGGGGTCCATCACGCCATCCTGGTACGCGTACGGCAACTTGCCTTCGTGCCAGCGTTCGAGAAAGCGGAAGAACAGCGCAGGCAACATGGCCGTGGCGTTCGGATCGACGTGGCGCGCAAAACATTCACGCAAGGTCGGCGCGATAAACCCCGGGATCTTGGAGAAGCCATCGGCGGCCACGCGTTGATTCGTGTCCTGGATATACGGATTGACGAAGCGGTCGAGCACGACATCGCGGTACTTGGCTAAATCGATAGGACTCGGCGACAGGCACGGGATCACGTCTTCGGTGACGTAGGCTTCGGCGAACTTGCGGATATCGGCGTCTTGCGTGCCTTCGTGAATGTATTGATGCCCGACCAGCGTTCCCGCCCACGCGATACAACTATGCGTCGCGTTGAGGATGCGGATCTTGGCCTCTTCATACGGCAGCACGGAGTGCACCATTTCCGCGCCGACGTTCTCCCATGCCGGCCGCCCCGCAATAAATTCGTCCTCGATCACCCACTGGATAAACGCTTCGCCCATGACGGGGGCTTTATCGTCGAAACCGGTGGCGGCGAGCACGCGCTCGCGGACATCGGGCGTGGGCCGCGGCGTGATGCGGTCGACCATCGCGTTCGGGCACACCGTATTGGCGATCATCCAGTCGCGCAACGCAGTCTCACCGCGCAACTGCAGGAATTCGAGCATGCCGGCTTTAAAGCGATCACCGTTGCTGCGCAGGTTGTCGCAGTTTTGCAGCGTCACCTTGCCGGCATTTTGCTTCATGCGGGCGCCGAGAATGGCGGCGAGCGCGCCATAGATTGTCGTGCGGGCGCCTTTCAGGTCGGCGGCCAGATCCGGATTTGCTGTGTCGAGTTTATGGTGTTCATCGAGGTAATAACCGCCTTCGGTCACCGTGAACGACACGATCTTGCATTCGGGCGCAGCGCCCGCCGCCACCAGCGCGTTCAGGTCCGCGGCCCACGGCACGACCTTCGTGATCGAGCGGATGGTTTCATACGCCCGCTCGCCCTGCGGCGTGACGGTTTCCAGCGTGTAGGTGCCGTTTTGGGCGGCTAGTGCTTCCAGCACGGGATTCATGTCGCCGCGGATATTACCGACCGTGAGCGACCAGCGGGTGTCGCCGGATTCAATCAGCTTGTGCAGATACCACGCCTGATGCGCACGATGAAAAGAACCCGCGCCGATGTGCAGGATCACGTCGGCGGCTGCGTGGCTTTCGGTAGTCATGTCGTCTTCCTCTGATCTGGATGCGCCTCATGCGGTGCCGGGCGCTGTGCTGTGTCTCGTCGTCGCCGAAACGCGGGTGGCGCAGAGCCAAATCCGTGTTGCGTCGATCATTTGCTCGTTCTGTGAGCGAATGATCGTATTCGATTCGATGAAAGTCAAGGCACTGCGCAGCATTTCCGTTTGTGTTTTTGCGTGGATTTGTTAGTGACGACGTGGACGTGACGCCGCGATCTGAAAGCTATTGCGGTGCACAAATGCTGAGTCGCTAGTAGTGGTGGGGCTAACCGGCAATCAAGGCATGGAGGAAACCCGCGGCACCCGATCCGGCGTTGAAGGGCATTCCTCTGGGGAGATTTGTTGAGCCGGGCGATGCGGCCACGCTGATTTTGTTTTCGCTGAGTGACGCTGCCGCGATGATCTCGGGCGTTGTGATGGCGGGCTCGCCGCCCGGTGATTTTTGTTTGTCCGGGTGGGCGCACGCGGTTGGAAAGTGCGAACGCTCCTACCGTCCCGCCGGCCCGATCGCATGCGCTTCGAACGCGGCGCCCTGCACAAAACTCACATCGAATTGTTGAAGCGCTTCGAATTGCGCTTCGTCTCCAACATGGCTGAATATGAGCGGAATCTTCAGCCGATGCGCATAGCCCACCAACGGTTTCACCACAGAATCCCGCAGTGCCATCCCCGCATCCATCTTGATGAAATCCAGCCGCGCCATGTCAGAGACCGACATGATCTGTCCGGCATTGGGCAAATTTCCCGCGACCTTGAATCCGTACTTCTGATAACTCTTCACAAGATACCCAAGGAAGGTCCGGTGCGCCACCGCCGCCGACGGCAACTCAATCACGATCCGCGCCGGGTTCAACCCGAACTCGATCAATACCGAAGAGAAGTGCTTGCCGTGATCGTATTTCACGCTCTTTAGCAGACGCTCGTGAACGCGCAGGAACAGCAGACCGGGCCGTTGCGCGCCAAAGAAATTAAACGCGTGCAACGCGCGTGAGAGCCGGTCGAGTTCGACCAGCCTCGGGTCGTCGTCGAGTTGCGCGAATGGATCGAACGAGGCGCCATCGCCGGTGAGCGTCAGTGCCTGGAATCCGAGTTCATCGCCGAATCGCTCAGCACTTTCCACCGATGCCGTCAGCGATTGCGGCAAGCCGCGCGTGGTGACATCGAAGATAGGCTCGTACGCGCTCGCCAGACAAAACCCTTCGTAAAACGCGACGGCCGTACCCGCGCTCGCCCCTTCGCCCATGACAATGCGCGCGCCGGGAAACGGGTAGTCCGAGGCGCGGGAAACGAGTTGCTGGACGGATGGGGCAATCATCAAGTGGACGGTTTGAGAGGTGTAACGTCGATGGTAGCAGTGCCGCGCATGACGCCTTGCACAAAATCCACATATTCATATGAGGCGAAACCAACTCGCGGGATATAACTAGGGTTAACAGTAATTTCACTTATCGTAATTCGTTTTACCATGCGTAATTGAAAAGCAAACCCTCAGGAGACTCTTATGGCTGGCGAGAAGAAATTTGCATCGCAGGCGGACTTGACGGAAAAGAAGGTGACATTCGAGCGCCTCTCCGAGCACGCTTATGCCTACACGGCAGAGGGCGATCCGAATACGGGCATTGTGATTGGCGACGACGCGGTGCTCGTCGCCGATACGCAAGCCACGCCGGTCATGGCGCAGGACGTGATTCGCCGGATTCGTGAAGTCACTGACAAACCCATCAAATACATCCTGCTCACGCACTATCACGCGGTGCGGGTGCTCGGCGCGTCGGCGTATGGCGCGCAGGAGATCATCGCGAGCCAGGACACTTACGACCTGATCGTTGAGCGCGGCGAGCAGGACATGAAGAGTGAGATCGAACGGTTTCCGCGGCTGTTCAATGCGGTGGAATCGGTGCCGGGGCTGACGTGGCCGACGCTCACCTTCAAGGGCGAGATGACGTTGTGGTTGGGCAAGCTCGAAGTGAAGATCATGCAACTCGGCCGGGGCCACACCAAAGGCGACACGGTGTTGTGGCTGCCGCAAGACAAGGTGATGCTGTCGGGCGACCTGGTCGAATACGGCGCGACGCCTTATTGCGGCGATGCCTATTACCAGGACTGGCCGGCCACGCTCGACGCGCTCGCGGCATTCAATCCCGAGAAGCTCGTGCCGGGTCGCGGCGCGGCGCTAAAGACGCCGCGACAAGTCGCGGAAGGTATCGCGGGAACGCGGGCTTTCGTGAGTGAACTGTTCAATCAGGTGAAGCTGGGCGCCGCCGCCGGCAAGGACCTGAACGAGATCTACAAGCTCACGTACGCCGCGCTCAAACCGAAGTTCGGCGATTGGGTCATCTTCGACCACTGCATGCCGTTCGACGTCACGCGCGCCTTTGACGAAGCCACGCAATATCGCGATCCGCGCATCTGGACTGCGCAGCGCGACAAGGAAATGTGGGCGACGCTCGAAAGCTGATTGGCGACGACATCGATCATGGATACGAACTTTCAGACGCTGACGTTCGAGTATCGGCGCTCATCGGATCAGGACGGTGGCGCGCCGCTGCATCCGGTCGTTGTGATCGGCGCGGGGCCGGTGGGTCTCGCGACGGCGATCGACCTCGCGCAGCAGGGCACCCCGGTTGTGCTGCTCGACGATGACCACACGTTGTCGTCGGGATCGCGCGCCATTTGCTTTGCGAAACGGTCGCTCGAAATTTTCGATCGATTGGGCTGCGGCGAACCGATGGTCGCGAAGGGCGTGAGTTGGAACGTGGGCAAGGTGTTCATGCAAAACGACCTGCTGTACGCGTTCGATTTGCTGCCCGAAGCGGATCACGCGCGGCCTGCGTTCATCAACTTGCAGCAGTATTACGTCGAAGGGTATCTGGCTGAACGGGCGCGTGAGTTGCCTTTGCTCGATGCCCGCTGGCATAACAAGGTCACAGGTATTACGCAGTCCGATGAATACGTTTCGCTGCAGATCGACACGCCTGACGGTCCGTACATGCTGCGCGCGCGTTACGTAGTCGCCGCCGACGGCGCGCGTAGCCCGGTGCGCGCGCTCATGCATCTCGATACGCACGGCCGCACTTTCAAGGATCGTTTCCTGATTGCCGATGTACGGATGAAAGCCGACTTCCCGACCGAGCGCTGGTTCTGGTTCGATCCGCCGTTTCATCCGAATCAATCGGTGTTGCTGCATCGGCAACCGGACAACGTGTGGCGTATCGATTTCCAGTTGGGCTGGGATGCTGACCCTATCGCGGAGAAAACGCCGGAGCGTGTGATTCCGCGCGTGCGCGCGTTGCTCGGACCCGGCGTTGAATTCGAACTGGAATGGGTGAGCGTCTATACGTTCCGATGCCAGCGCATGGACAAGTTTCGTCACGGGCGTGTGCTGTTCGCGGGCGATTCGGCGCACGGCGTATCGCCGTTTGGCGCACGCGGCGCGAATAGCGGCGTGCAGGACGCGGACAATCTTGCGTGGAAACTAAAACTGGTGATCGACGGCGATGCGCGCGATGCCTTGCTCGACTCCTATGCGAGCGAGCGCGAAGCCGCCGCCGATGAAAACATTCGCCACTCCACCCGTTCAACCGATTTCATCACGCCGAAGAGCGATGTATCGCGTGTGTTTCGCGACGCCGCTTTGCGGCTCGCAAAAGATTGCGCGTTTGCGCGGCGGATAGTGAACAGCGGGCGGTTATCGACGGCGTCGGTGCTGCATGATTCGCTGTTGAGCACGCCGGATCGCGATGCTTTCGATTGCGCGCTTGTGCCCGGCGCGGTGGCGGCGGATGCGCCCGTGGTTTTTGCTGGCCAGAACGCGTGGTTCCTGCCGCGCGTGGGCGGGTCTTTCGCGGGCTTGCTGTTTGGTGAGTCCATGGATGCGTTAGCGGCGTTGCAAGATTTGCGTCCACAACTGAAGCTGATTCTGATCGTACCGTGGGGTTCCGATGTCAAACCGCGCGATGGCATCGAAATACTGGAAGACGTGAAGGGTCTCCTGACCCAACGATTCGATGCACTGCCCGGCACATTCTATTTGCTGCGCCCGGATCAGCATGTTGCTATGCGCGCCCGTTCGTTAGAACCCCAAGCCGTTCGCCAGGCACTCGTCCGCGCGACCTGCGCCCTGAACGAAACCCAGCCCGCGTGATGAGGTCCGCCATGCTCGATACCACCTTGCGTCTCGCCGATCCCGATGCGTTCTATGAAGCGCTGATCGATATGCATCGCGACCTCGGCAATGACGAAAGCCAACTCGTGAACGCCAAGTTGATCCTGCTGTTATCGAACCAGATCGGCGATATGGATGTGCTGCGCGAAGCGATGTCGATGGCGCGAAGCGGCGTATGAAACTGTAGAAAAGGACAAGCCCATGAAACCAGAATCGCCTGGCGCATTCACGAGTCACACCGAAACCAGCCGCCATTATCAATCGGGCTTTGCCGCCGACTTCGCCACCGAGGCGTTGCCCGGCACGCTGCCGCTCGGCCGCAATTCACCGCAGCGTGTGAACTATGGGCTCTATGCCGAGCAGCTTTCGGGCACTGCGTTCACCGCGCCGCGCGGGCATAACCGGCGCTCGTGGTTGTATCGGATACGGCCGGCGGCGGTGCATCAACCGTTCACGCAAATCGAAGGTGAAAACCTGCGCGCGAAGCTCGTGGCGAACTTCGCCGAGGTGCCGCCCACGCCGCCGAATCAGTTGCGTTGGGACCCGTTGCCCATGCCCGATGCGCCCACGGATTTCATCGATGGATGGGTGACGATGGCCGGCAACGGTGCCGCCGAATCCATGCAAGGCTGCGCGATCCATCTCTACGCCGCGAACCGTTCCATGCAGGATCGTTTCTTCTATAGTGCCGACGGCGAATTGCTGATCGTGCCACAGGAAGGACGTTTATCGATTGCATCGGAACTCGGCCGGCTCGATATAGAACCCTTCGAAATAGCGGTCATTCCGCGCGGCGTGCGCTTTTCCGTTGCGTTGCCGGACGGCGCCGCGCGTGGCTATATCTGCGAGAACTTCGGCGCTTTGTTGAGGTTGCCGGACCTTGGGCCTATTGGCTCGAATGGTCTCGCGAACCCGCGCGATTTCCTCACGCCGCACGCGTCTTACGAGGACCGCGAGGGCGCGTTTGAACTTGTCGCGAAGATGAACGGCGTGTTGTGGCGTGCGGACATTGGCCATTCGCCGCTCGACGTGGTCGCGTGGCACGGCAACTATGCACCGTACAAATACGACCTGCGCCTGTTCAACACCATTGGTTCGATCAGCTTCGATCATCCTGATCCGTCGATTTTTCTTGTGCTGCAATCGCAGACGGATACGCCGGGAGTGGATGCCGTCGACTTCGTGATTTTCCCGCCGCGCTGGCTCGCGAATGAGGATACGTTCCGGCCGCCGTGGTTTCATCGAAACGTCGCGAGTGAGTTCATGGGTCTCGTGCATGGCGTCTACGACGCGAAATCCGAAGGGTTCATGCCCGGCGGATCGAGCCTGCATAACTGCATGTCGGGACATGGGCCGGACGCGCAGACCTTCGAGAAGGCATCGAACGCGGATACATCGACACCGGTGAAGGTGGGCGACACGATGGCGTTCATGTTCGAGACTCGCACGCTGATCAAGCCGACTCGCTTCGCGCTGGAAACTGCGCAATTGCAGGCACATTACTACGAGTGCTGGCAGGGATTGACCAAACATTTCAACCCGGAGCAACGATGAGTTTTTCAGCCGGCCCTAACCAGGATGCGCACGAAACGCTTGAAGCTACGCGGGCTCCATCGCTTAAAAGCTGGATCGAATCCGCGAACGATCGCTTGAGCGATTTCCCGATCCAGAACCTGCCGTTCGGTATTTTCACCGATGAAGTCAACCCGCTGCCGCGCGCGGGCGTGGCGATCGGCGACTGGATTCTCGACCTTGCCGTTGTGCATCGCGCGGGGGTGATCGAAGGCGACGCCGTGTTTGCGCAGCGCACGTTGAATCCGTTTATCGCGTTGGGACGCGATGCATGGCGAAGCGTTCGCGTCCAGGTGAGCGGGCTGCTCGCAGCCGGTTGCGGCACGCTGAAAAACGATCCCGCGTTACGCTCGCGCGCGCTTGTGCCGCGGGCGAGTGCCACGCTGCATCTGCCTATCGATATCCCCGGGTACACGGACTTTTATTCATCGAAGGAGCACGCGACCAATGTGGGTTCCATGTTCCGCGATCCGAAGAACGCGCTGCTGCCGAACTGGTCGGAGATGCCGATTGGGTACAACGGGCGTGCTTCATCGGTGATCGTGAGCGGCACGCCGGTGCGCCGGCCGAGCGGCCAGATCAAGTTGCCTGATGCCGAGCGGCCGGTGTTCAGCGCGTGCCGGAAGCTGGATATCGAGCTGGAGATGGGGTTTGTTATCGGCGCGGGAAATGCGCTGGGCGAGCCTATTGATTGTGAAGATGCGGAGTCGCATATCTTCGGCATGGTGTTGCTCAACGACTGGAGCGCGCGCGATATCCAGCAGTGGGAATACGTGCCGCTCGGGCCGTTCAACGCGAAGGGTTTTGCGACCACGATCTCGCCGTGGATCGTTACGCTCGATGCACTTGAACCGTTTCGTACTGCCACGCCGAAGCAGGAGCCTGAACCGCTTCCGTATCTGCGCCATGCTGGCAATCATGCCTTCGATATCGAACTTGAAGTGCATCTGCGGCCTGTGCTGGCCGAGTCGGCGACAAAGCTTTCGCGGACGAATTTCAAGCTGATGTACTGGTCGATGGCGCAGCAACTTGCGCATCACACGGTGGCGGGTTGCAACACGCGTGTGGGTGACTTGATGGGTTCAGGCACGATCAGCGGGCCGACGCCGGATTCATGCGGAAGTCTGCTTGAGATGACGTGGAACGGGCAGCGGCCGATTGCGTTGGAGGGTGGCGGCGATCGCAGGTTTATTGAGGATGGCGATGAATTGACGCTCACCGGATGGTGTCAGGGTGAAGGATATCGGGTGGGGTTCGGCGAATGCCGAGGGGTGGTGTTGGCTGCGCGTGGGGAGGGAGGGTGAGGGAGGGGCGGTTATGGGGATAGGGGGCGGGGTCAATGCCGGGTTGTTAGGTTCCGGGGTTAGCGGTCGGGGTCAATGCCGGGGGCTAGGTTCCGAGGTTAGCGGTCGGGGTCAATGCCGAGGTGCCAGGTTCCTGTGTTAGCGGTCTGGTTCATTGCCGGGTTGCTGCTTTTCAG
>NZ_CAXUPU020000070.1:0-10332 GCF_964252755.1 Caballeronia sp. LjRoot29
ACCTGTCCGAACGATCGGGGCCACCTCTGAATAGAGGACTTCATGGCTGCGTCACGACTAGTTAAGTAGGTGATCCCACCGCGAGGCGCCGGAACGAATAGGTTTCGGGTGGAACCGGCGTGCTGCCTTTACCGCCGAATGCCGAGTCACGCAGCGTCTTCAGCGTCGTGAGTAATGCGACCATCAGAGTGTCGCCGACAGCCGCCCGGCGCGCAATGCCATTGGTGAAAATAGGGAGGGTCTTGCGCCCGGCCTCGGCCATGCGCATTAGACATGCGCTCATGCTTTTATCACCTCCACCGTCTGCATCCTAATGAGCTCGGCCAGCGAATCGTGACATAGAATTTCCGCCCCGGAAGGTAGTTCCTTGTGGAAGGGGGAGTGGCCTTACATAATCCATCATACGCGCCGCACAGCGCGCGCGAAACGCGCAGAGCTCCGCAATATCTGCGAACCGCTTCATCGACCATCGTCGCATGGAGCAAGCCTCACCCCGGAGCAAAGAGGGACTCGAGAGGATAGTGCGTCATGCCGATTGGCGAATTAATGATCACGTAGCTGAAGTACTTCTCGATCCCGATGTCGCGCTCCAGCAGCCCCTCCATCACACTCTGGTAGTGGCTGACGTTACGCGTGACGAACTTGAGCAGATAGTCGTAGCCGCCCGTCGCGTGGTGGCACTCCATGATCTCGTCGACGCCGCGAACAGCATCGACGAAGCGTACGAAGTCTTCGAGACGATGATCTGCGAGCGTGATTTTGGTAAATACCACTTGGAATTCACCGAGCTTCGCGATCTGGATAAGCGCGCCGTAGCCCGCAATGAACCCGGCCTTCTCGAGCCGCTTGACGCGCGTCAGGCACGGGCTCGCCGAGAGTCCGACCGCATCGGCCAGTTGCACATTGGTAATGCGCCCGCGCTTCTGCAACTCGATGAGAATGCGCAAGTCCAGCCGGTCAAGCGTGCAATCCGTTTTCATCTTCCCCTCTCTCCCGGCGTCCGCTCAGGTTGGATCAAGGTGAGCGCCTTGGCGTCCTCGTCAATATGGATAGCAACCCCACTCCTGAATACGACGATCTTGCTGTTCGTACGCGGTGTTCGGCACCGGGGGATATTACACAGCAGGAGCTGCCGCAAATCCCCCGAGAAACGCTTCGAATTTCTCTTTGTCACCGATTAATTCAGCGTCGGCGCGAAATTTTTCCTGATTAAATTTCAACTACCGACATCGCCATCGGTGCTTGCTCGAAGTGGTATCAGGCAAGCTCCCTCATTCAAGAATCCCTTGGGATTCGCCACTCATCGAGACTGAAGACATGATCGACTTCGAGCCGAAATTCATTACCTTCGATTGCTACGGCACCCTCGTCAACTTCCGCATGGCCGACATGGCGCGGGAAATCTACGGCAACCGCCTCCACGGCGACGCGTTGGAAAACTTCGTCAAGCTGTTCGCCGCCTATCGTCGCGACGAAGTACTCGGCGCTTGGAAGCCCTACCGTGACGTCGTCATCAATGCCGTGCGCCGCGCCTGCGAACGCACCGGCGTGCCCTTCCTCGAAGCCGAGGCCGAACAGTTCTACCTGGCCGTGCCGAGCTGGGGGCCGCATCCCGACGTCCCGGAAGGTCTCTCGCGCCTTGCGAAGAAATACAAGCTGGTCGGCCTGAGCAACGCGGACAACGCGCAGATCATGAGCAACATCGAGAAGCTCGGCGCGCCGTTCCATGCCGTCATCACGGCCGAAGATGCGGGTGCCTACAAGCCGCGCATGCAAGGCTTCGAATACATGTTCAAGAAGCTTGAGGTGCAGCCTCACGAAATCCTGCACGTCTCGTCAAGCCCGCGTTACGACCTGATGACCGCGCACGACCTCGGCATTGTCCACAAGGCTCATGTGCTGCGTGGCCACGAACCGGAAGCGCCGGAATACGGTTATACGCCAGTCAGAAGCATCATCGAGTTGGCCGAACAACTCGGCTTGTAAGCCATCCGCGCCACCCTGGCCGCCGTGTTCGACGTCGGCCGCGCCATGCCACTGACGCCTGCCCTAAGGCCGATGGCGCGGCGTCGCCCTGTCGATCAGAACTCGGCTACCTTGCCGCGTACCGATTTGGCCAGGCGCTGCGGGCGATACGGCAACGGATCGACGATCGGCTGCGCGTTCGTCACCAGATCGGCCACCAGATGCCCCGCACCCGGTCCGATTCCGAAGCCGTGGCCGCTGAAGCCGGCCGCAAGGAACAGCCCCGGCATCTCGTCAAGTTCTCCGATGGCCGGCACGCCGTCGGGCGTACTGTCGATATACCCGGCCCACGCATGCGCAACAGCGACCGACGAGAGTGCCGGCAACAGTCGGCGTGCGCGCTGCAACGTCTCGTCGATGGCTTCGCGATCGGGCTCCGGATCGAGCACGCGGTTGCTTTCCATCGGCGTGGGCGCGTCGAGCCGCCATTTCGTCACCGTCTCGTGGCCCGAGCGCCAGCCGGACAGATCTCCCAGCTTGAGGCTGCGCCGACGCTTGGCGAACATCGGCAAGAAATCCTGGACATAGCGCAATTGTTGCAACGTGGGATCGACTTTAGCGCGCCCGCTGATCGCCAGCGTGTGGCCGCCATTGCCTCGACGCGTAATCGACACCTCGGCCGTATGCAACGCATCCGGGATCCCTTGCGCACCCGGCAGGACCGACAGGATCGACGCCCTGACGGACGCCTGCGGAAAGCGGATTCCAAGTTGCCGGCAGAACGACGACGCCCATGCGCCGCCGGCGAGCACCACGGTCCCGGCGCGAATGATGCCGGCCTCGGTGACGACACCGCTTACGCGGCCGCCCTCGGTCTCGAGCCCCCGCGCAGCGCATTGCCGATGCACCGTACCGCCTGCTTGCATGACCCCCAGTGCGATTACCGAAGCGGCGACAGCAGGATCGGCCGTTCCGTCCGATGGTGAGAACACCCCGCCCTTCCACGCCTGTCCGGTCGCGACGCCACGCTCGCTCGCCTGGCGCGCATTTAGCATATGCGTCGTGACGCCGACACCAGCCGCAAAATTACGCCACCGTGCCCAACCTTCGATTTCCTCCGCGTTCTGGCTCAGGTATAGCAGCCCGCAGCGACGGAACCCGGTGTCGCGGCCGATCTCCGCGGCGAGGTTCTGCCACAGTGCCAGGCTCATGGTCGACATCGGCAATTCGCGTGCGTCGCGGTTCTGCTGGCGGCACCAGCCCCAGTTCCGGCTCGACTGCTCCGCACCGATAAAACCTTTCTCGACCAACGCGACCCGCACGCCACGTCGCGCAAGGTAGTACGCGGAACACACGCCAACGATCCCACCACCGATGACGACAACATCGACTTCCCTCGGCAGTGTCGGGGTCGTCTCGATTTTCAGCAGCGGTGCAGGCATGACGCAACTCCAACGTGGTTTGTAGAACAATAACAGGGAAATAAAGGCGAGAAAAAGCTTTATTTTGCGTTTACAATCAATTATTGTCGGACAATAATTGGACTACTTTCGCTTACCCCGGTTCGCCCATGTCCACGCCCATTACTCGCAGCGTCGTATCCGCTACGCCCGCAGCGGCGCTTGATACCCTGCTGGCCAGCAGCCTGTCGGTCAGCTTCTCCCGTCTGGACAAAGCTGATGCGATTGCCATCACGCGCCGCGTTTATGGCATAGATGGCGCAGCTACAAGGTTTTCGACCGAGAAGGACGACACCTTTCGCATCGACGCCAGCGACGGCGCGCGGTACGTGCTCAAAATCTCGAACCCTGGCGAGACGGCTGAAGAACTCGACTTGCAGGTCGCCGCGATGCGGCACGTTGCCGTCGTCGCGCCGGGGTTGCCGGTACCGCGCGTGCTGCCAGGTATTGACGGACAATTCGTTGTGCCGCTCGGATCTTCGACCCAGCCGCATCGTACGGCGAGGTTCTACAGCTACCTGAAAGGCATGCCGCTCGACGCATTGCACCTCAGCGCGCGCAATCGCTACGAGATCGGTGAGGCGCTGGCGCAGTTGCAACTGGCCATGGCCCGCTTCCGCCATCCGCACGAGCACCGGGCACTGGCCTGGGACGTGAAGCACTTGGCGAGTCTGACGGGGTTGCAGGCACATATCGCCGACCCGTTGCACCGCTCACTAATCGAACAGGCATTCGTGCGCTTTGCGGCGATCGAGCCGGCCCTGCGCTGCTGTCCGACGCAAGTCGTGCACAACGACTTCAATCGCTCGAACATCGTCGCCAACCCGGGCGGCCCGAACTTCGTCAGCGGCATCATCGACTTTGGCGACACCGTGCACACGGCGGTAGCCATCGACGTCGCTACGGCGGTCATGAACCAGTTCCCGCTCGACTTCGACGCCGATGGCCCGCACGACCTCTTCGTTGAGGCGCGCGACCTGCTGCGCGGCTATCTCGCGCATGCCCAGCTCAGCGACGACGAACTGCTGCTGATCCCGCACCTGGCCATGGCGCGCGTCGCGGCGCGGGCCTTGCTGACTTCATGGCGCGCGAAACTGTTCCCGGAAAACGAAGCCTACATCCTGCGTTTCACCCGGCCGGGATGGGAACATCTGCGCTGGTTCATGCAACGCGACCATGACGCTGTATCGAATGCCTTGCTTGAGTTCGTCCGCTGACCCACTCACCCCACATCTCCTGATCCCTCTATGAACGCCACCCCCACCTCGCAGCCACCAGTCCTCAACGAAGCCGTCGACACCAGCAAACCCGACGACAGCCTGCGCGGCGACATGCCGAACGGCTTCAATCCGTTGGAGATCTCCCACCTTGACGCCGCCACGCAACAACACATCGCGCGGCGCGTACGGCTGCTCAGTCCGTCGTATCGCCTCTTCTACGCCGAGCCGGTAAAGATCGTGCGCGGCGAGAAGGTCTATCTGTACGACGACCAGGGCAACGACTATCTCGACGCCTACAACAACGTCGTCTGCGTCGGGCATGCCAATCCCCGCATCGTCGACGCTGTTACCCGCCAGCTATCGACGCTCTGTACGCACACCCGCTACATGCAGGAGCCGATCCTCGACTACGCCGAGGACCTGCTCTCGACGTTCAACACGTCGATCCGGCAAGGTCTGATGATGTTCACCTGCACCGGTTCCGAGGCTAACGACCTAGCCATGCGCATCGCGATGCACTACACCGGCAAGACAGGCGTGATCGTGACCAGCGAGGCCTATCACGGCAACTCGCACCTGACCTCGAGCTTTTCGCCGTCGCTGGGCCGCAAGGCCTTGCTGGGCCCCTACGTGCGCACGGTGCCGGCCCCCGACTCGTACCGGATGACGTCGTCCGAGATCGGCCAGCGCATGGCCGAGCAGGTCGCGTTGCAGATCGACGACATCCGCCGGCACGGCGGCGGCCTGGCGGCGTTCATCGCCGATTCTTTTTTCTCGTCGGATGGCGTATTCGCCCACCCGACTGATGTGCTGGCGCCGGTGGCCGAGATGGTGCGCCGCGCTGGCGGCCTGTTCATCGCAGACGAGGTGCAGTCGGGCTTCGGGCGCAGCGGTACGCATATGTGGGGGCACGAGCGCCACGGAGTTGTGCCTGATATTGTCACGCTGGGCAAGCCGATGGGCAACGGCTATCCAGTGGCGGGTCTGGTCGTGCGTCCCGAAATCGTCGCCGGCTTTGGCCAGGACATGCGCTACTTCAATACCTTTGGTGGTAATTCAGTGGCGGTCGCTGCCGCGCAGGCCACGCTCGACGTGCTGCGCGACGAGCACGTGCTGGACAACGCGCAACGGGTCGGCGCGATCATGCTCGAGGGGTTGAACGGGCTGGCAAGGAAATACGAGTGCATCGGCGACGTGCGCGGCACGGGTCTGTATTTCGGCGTCGAGATGGTGCGTGATCGCGCGAAGAAGGACACCGACATCGCGACGGCGCTCAAGGTCGTCAATGGGCTGCGCCAGCGGCGCGTGCTGATCTCGGCGACCGGGCCGGACGCGAGCGTGCTGAAGATTCGACCGCCGCTGGTGTTCGCGGCCAAGGACGCCGACCGCCTGCTGACGGAGCTGGACGTTGTACTCGCCGCGCTGTGATCCTCGATGGCCGGTCGCGCCAACCAGCCGGTCATCGACAGGCGGCATGTTGAGGTGCATCCGCCGCATATAATCGGGGTACCCACGAACTATCGCGATATGAGTGCATCAATTCCCAAACCGGCGAGCGTTGCCGAGGCAGCAAGGCCCACAGCCGTCGAAGCGCTGGCCGAGAAGCTCAAGACCCGCATCCTGAACGGTGACTTCGCGCCGGGCGAGTACCTGCGTGACATCAGGATGACCGAGGAGTACGAAGTTTCGCGCAGCACATTCCGTACGGCCGCACAGTTGCTGGTCGGGCGCCGCATCCTGCGTCAGGTGGCCAATCGCGGGTTCTTTGTGCCTGAGTTCTCGGCCGACGACATCGTTGATGTGACGCGTTTTCGGGGCGTGCTCGAAGTCGAGGCAGTGAAGATGATCGTGCATACCGGGCAAATCCCGATCGATGCGATTAATGCTGTCGAGCGGCTGCGCAATGCCCCCGGCGACGCGCCGGTCTGGTTCATGGTGGCCGCGGATCGCGACTTCCATCGCGCGATTGTGTCAGCCAGCGGCAGCGAGCGGCTGCAACGCAGCTACGAAGCGATCGAGAGCGAGATCGAGTTACTGCTGGTGCAGCGCCAGCATTATTACGAACACCCGAAGGAAATCGTGCGCGAGCACGAGCATTTAATCGCCTGCCTGAAGACGCGCGACTTCGCGACCGCGCGCGACGCCTTCCTCGAACACTGGGATGATTTGCGCGTTAAGCTGCTGCGCGTCGAGGCGAACAAGCTGCGGGTGCGCTGAATTGGCCCTTGGCCCGTGCCCGCCGAGTCGCCTCCCATGGCACGTAATTCTGTCGAATTAAAGGGACTTTCCTGTTCCGAAACGGCGGCGGAGGCCGCCAATGGGCAATAACGTGCCGTGACGAAGTCTCGAAGCCATTAACACGCATCGTGGGCGATACGACCAGATGCGCGTTTTACCATCCGGCATACCCATGGGAAAGTCATCTGAGTTCCCTTTCCCTTCGTAGCTCGGATTGCAGCGATACTGAGATTAAAGGCTTTCGTCTAACTGACTTTGCGCCTACATCTCCCTCGCCCTCGTTTTAGCCCAACCATTTTCCGGCCTTGGCCGGGGTTGTCGCGGCAACACGTACTAATGCCTCGGAAGACACACGCATCAGATCTTCAGCAAATTCCTTCACTACTGCCACCCACTTAACACTTCCAACCTGGAAGTCGTTGGGATTTAGTTTCCCTTGAGCACGCCGGATCGCGACCAGCGACAGAGCGAGTACACGCGCTTCGAGGAAAAGTTGATCCTCTTTACTGGGTCTTTCCATTTCGCCTCGGTCCACCGTTTTCCCCAGATTCGCTTACCTGCCGATAAATGTTGTGAATGCCGTCGCTTTTGAAGGTCGTTCAACGCGTTACTTGATTGTCCGCAGCCGCCACGAAAACTTTAGAAAAACGCTGGCGCCTCTTCGTGGACCTCCAGGCGAAGTGCACGATGGACCAGCACCTAAAGGATTTACTGTCTTCGCCAGTAGCGCAGTGGCGCGCTCCCGGCGGTACAGGGACCGCCGCGGGTGCTGATCCGAAACAGGCATCAGTGAGATTGACCCGTTCCCAAGAGTCGTCGCATGCTTTTCCCCTGATTCGTCGTCGCAACGCCTCTGGCATGAGTCAGCAACGCTAACCAAACTCCTCTTTGGAAACATCGGAAGGTATGGTGGTCACGTGGTAGAACGCTGAAGCGTTACGGCTTCTTTTTTCCGCGGCATGCGATTTGCCGCCGCGGGCCAGCACGGCTGACTCGGCCAAGTCGGTTTCATGTAAAAGCCGCGATATTGCACCTGCGCATCACGAACACGCCCTTTGTATTTACGCTTCAGCTTTCTTTGCTCGCTTGGGTCGGAGATGACGAGGTGGGATGGCGTCCTTCATAGCCAACGCCTTCTTGTCGTTCATCACCGTGCGATAGATGAAATGCTCCAGTGTCGACAGCAGCGTTTCGAAGTGCTCTGCAGTCGGCGACCAGCCACGGTGCGCGGCAGCATTCCCCGCGTCAGCAACCGTCCCCAAGGTCATAGCTTCGGTCTCGCCGATGAAGCCCCCCTCATGAAGCTTTTTGATTTTGCCCTCAAGAGTCTCGCCAGGGTCGATCTTGAGGATCGTGGTCGCCCGATCGAAAGCGGTTCTCAGGCCAACAGACGCGAGAAAGTACGACCCACCGTCGCGTGCCGTGTATGTCTCGGTCAGGATTTCATGCAGCGGCGGATCGATTTTGGCTAGAGACCATACCCAGTCCGGTTTGGCGTCTTTCCGGTCGGGCGCTGGGTACGTTCTGATCTCGTAGGACGTGTCCTGATGAAATTTACCGGTCGTGGGATCTTGCCAATAGTCCACGTTCTCGGAGTTTGAACTGGTGAGTTGATAGAACACCGTCGAACAGCCTTTGCATTGCAATAGCTGATGGTCCTCGCGCCCGCTTACGGTGCTCTGCTCGTCGTGCCACACCTCTTTGAAATAGCCATGTATCTCGCAGTTACGCTCACCGTCGCAACGCGGGCAATGGGCTTTTATCGGTCCGTCATATTCGCCTGGATGATCAGATTGTCTTTGTTTAATTCATTCTTCGTCAGCTACGTGGGGCACCTGCTCCCATCCGGTTTGCGGTGCAAGCGCAATGATTTTCACGATCTGCCCGGTGTGGTGCGACGGGACGACTCGGTCACTCTCGGGGTATTCCTCGCCGGTTGAATAGACGCGCCGGAGATCATCGATGGACTTCCACAGTTCTTCCGGCTCCACTCCGCGGTCAGCGTCTATCTGAAACCCGATGAGCACATGCCGCTGTCCGCGACCGATACCGTATCCGCGCGCCTCAAGGGTTCGGCGGTTGTTCCATTCGTCGTGGTAGATCACCAATTGCGTAAGGGAAACCGCGCGATCGAGGTCGTCTCGATTCTCGTCGTCGTCGTGCTTGCTATCCATTAGCGTTGTCCCTGCCGGATATTTACATAGCTCCGAAACATGCAGCCTACCCCGTCTGTAAAATGCCAAGTCACGCCAGTGATTCGCGCACCTGCTGGTGCGCCTGTATTAAATGTCGGGCAAATCTGGCCGAAGCTCTGCTTCAATCTCGTCGATCGACGGCAGCGTTGTTCCCAGTGATTCGGGCACCTGTCGAAGCAACTGATACTCGGCCACGCCCATTGGCTTGGCGACGCCTCGCAGCGCATATTCCGCGACCAACCGATTCTTTTCCTTGCACAGGAGCAAGCCGATCGTAGGTTGATCATCCGGCGCTTTCACCTGCGCATCGATCGCAGAAAGGTAGAAGTTAAGCTGGCCCGCATACTCTGGACGGAATGGGGTCGTTTTCAGTTCAACGACCACGTAGCGGCGCAGTTTCAAATGGTAGAACAGGAGATCAATGAAAAATTCGTCGCCTCCGACGTCCAGCCGATATTGCCGCCCGACACACGCGAATCCTGCGCCTAACTCAAGAAGGAACCGGGTGATATGACGGGTAAGCGCCTGCTCAATGTCACGTTCCTGAGCATCTTCTGTCAGACCAAGAAAGTCGAAAATGTATGGATCCTTCAGGGCATCCCGGGCAAGATCGGACTGTGGCGAGGGTAAGGTTTCCCGAAATTGGTTACGGCGCTGCCGGCTCGCGTATAGGCAGCCGCTGTCTCGATCTGCATAGTCAGCACCTGCCGCGACCAGCCATGCTCAAGCGTCTTGCCGGCATACCAGCTTCGTTGCTCCTGGTCCTTGACCTTGTCCAGCAAGGTACAAAGATGGAACCAAGGCAATTGTGCAGCAGGCTGCTGCACAAATTCCGCGTCGGGCCACGCCTGCGCCAGCGAGCGCATATATTTCAGGTTCCGCGGGGAAAAACCGCGCATGTCGGGAAACGCTGCTTTCTGGCCCCGGGCAAGCCGGTCAACTACTCCGGCGCCCCACCCCTGGCGCTGCTGACGATCCAAGATTTCCCGACCAATCTGCCAGTACAGCGTCACGAGTTCGCAGTTCACGCTGGTGACTGCGCGAAGTCGAGTTCGCTCGACCCTCTGTTTAAGTTCAGCGAGCCAGCGTCTGTAGTCGTCGCCCCACGAATCGTTGGGCAGGTTATCGCTCATGCAGTCTCTACCGTTGCCGTTGATCAAGGCTCATTATCCGGGCATCGACAACCTCGGGCAATCGCGGGCTTCGAGAGCCTACAGATCCAATGGACGTGACAGGCGTGTGTGTGTGTGTGTG
>NZ_CAXUPU020000071.1:0-8603 GCF_964252755.1 Caballeronia sp. LjRoot29
CGCTGCCACGCGCAGTGGCTAATAGTGATAAAGAAAACAGCTAACACTAAACGCGCGAAGGCCTGGAAAGCAGCAACCCGGCATTGACCCCGACCACTACCCCCAGACCCTAGCAACCCGGCACACACTCCGCCCACCCCTCACGCCAGCAAACCCTCCCGTCCACCGGCGCGAGCAAAAATCACTGTGCTACATAGGCCTTCACAGCCGGCAACCCATCTTTCCCGTCAAACGTCTTCACGCCCGCCAGCCACTTATCCAGCACAGCCGGATTCGCCTTCAGCCATTGCTTGGCAGCCACGTTCGGATCGGTCTTGTTCATGATCGGCGTCATCACGTGATTCTCGATGTCCGTCGAAAACTTGAGGTTATCCACCAGCTTCGCCACATTCGGGCAGCGCGCAGCATAATCCGGCGGCGTTACCGTCAGCACCTTGGCCTCGCCATAGTTCGGGCCGAATACATCGTCGCCGCCACTCAAATAATCAATCTTCATCGAAACATTCATCGGATGCGGTTCCCAACCCAGGAACACAATCCACTTCTTCTCGCGAATCGCACGGCCCACTTCCACCAGCATGCCCGCTTCGCTCGACTCGACCATCTTGAACTTGCCCAGCCCATACTGATTCGAATCGATCATCTTCTTGATCAACGCATTACCGTCGTTACCCGGCTCAATACCGTAGATCTTGCCGTCGAGCTTGTCGTAGTTCTTGGCAATATCGGCGAATGACTTCAGACCGCCGTTATACGCATAGTCCGGCACCGCCAGCGTGTATTTCGCACCCGTCAGGTTAGGCGCCGTCAATACCTTGACCTGCCCGGCCTTCTGGAACGGCTCGACAATAGGGTCCATCGTCGGCGACCAATAACCCAGGAATACATCAATCTGCTTATTCTTGATACCGGCAAACGTAATTGGCACAGACGCAATCGTCTTCGTCGGTTTATATCCGAGGCCGTGCAGCACGGTGGTCGCCAGACCCGTGGTTGCGGCAATATCGGTCCAGCCCACATCGGCGAAACGGACGTTCTGGCACGTGGCCGGATCAGCTGCAAACGCGCTGCCGGACATCGTGACATTCAGCAAGACAGCCAGCGCGCACGACGACGCGATTCCGTGAAGTTTCATGATTCTCCCTATTTTGGAACTGCCAGACACGACGATGCCGCGCCCCAATGAGCGCAACACGTCTGAAAATGGATCATCAAGCCGATTGCCTGCGCTCAATACTCGGCGCGTGGCCAAACTGCGCGCGGTACGCCTTGCTGAAATGACACGGCGAGTGAAAGCCGCAAACGGCCGTCACGCGCGAGATCGATGCATCGGTATTACGCAACAACTCACGCGCGCGCCGCAGCCGCAACGTGAGGTAGTAATGCGTCGGCGAAACGCTCAGGAACATCTTGAACATGCGTTGCAAATGACGCTGCGACAGTTTCACCAGCCGCGCCAGCTCTTCCAGCGACAACGGCTCTTCAATGTTCGCCTCCATCAGCCGCACCACTTCAATCAATTCGGCGCGCGAGAAACCCACGCGGGCATCGACAGGAATGTGCTGGTAATCCGTCGTGCCGCGAATGCGCTCCACGATGAACTGCTCGGAAACCTGCGCCGCATGCGCCTGACCCAGCCGCTGACCAACCAGGTTCAGCATGAGATCAAGCGGCGCGGTCCCGCCCGTGCAAGTCACGCGGTCACGGTCGATCACGAAGAGTTCATCGGCGAATCGCACGTCGGGGAAACGCTTGTGCAACGGCGACATGTCTTCCCAATGCACCGTGCATCGATACCCATCCAGCAAGTTTGCCGCGAGCAACGCATACGCGCCCGTGCACACGCCGCCAAGCGGCACGCCTTGCGCCGCGACGTGCTGCAACAGCGCGATCACCTTGTCATCCACGTAATCGCGCACATGCCATCCCGCGCACACGATCAGCACATCCGGCATGCCCGCCTCGGCCAGCGTTTTGGTCGGCTTGACGGTAATGCCGTTGCTCGCCCGCGCCGGTTCACCATCCGGCGTGATCACCGACCACGTGTAGTGCTCGGCACGGCCAACATAGTTCGCCATGCGTAACACTTCGATCGCGCTGGTGAACGCGATCATCGAAAAATTAGGCAGCGTCAGGAACCCGAAGTGCGCCAGCTTCGATAGCGGTGAATTCTCAGGAGGATGAATCCCGTCCGGCTCCATCGCGTCGCGTTTCATCGGGTTTTTATCCTTGGGCCGAAGCCTGATTTAATCGCTTACTCTGTTGCTCAAAGCCATATTGCTTAGCTCTGCTGCGCAGCCGGCGCGCGGCGCACTCGCATCACACTGCGAATCCCCGACAACAGCGGTGCCCGCGCCATACCCGGCGACCGGCCAAAGCTTTCCGTAATGCGGTCAAGAATGATCGCGAGCAGCACTACTGACAAACCGCTCTCGAATCCAAGTCCGATATCCAGCCGCTGAATACTCGCCAGCACGTCGTTGCCGAGACCGCCTGCACCGACCATCGAAGCGATAATCACCATGGACAGCGCCATCATGATGGTCTGGTTGACGCCGGTCATGATCGACGGCAGCGCGTTCGGGAACTGAACCTTGTAGAGCAGTTGCCACGGCGTGCAGCCAAATGCCTGGCCCGCCTCCACGATCTCGCGGTTCACATGCTTGATACCCAGCGACGTCAGGCGCACCGCAGGCGGCATCGCGAAGATCACCGTCGACAGGATCCCCGGCACGCGGCCAAGACCGAACAGCATGGCCGCCGGAATCAGGTACACGAAAGCCGGCATGGTCTGCATCAGGTCGAGCACCGGACGCACCATCGTTTCAATGGTCTTGCTCTTCGCCGTCCAGATACCAAGCGGAATGCCGAGCAGCAAACTGATCAACGTGGCGGACAGCGTGAGGCCGAGGGTGATTACCATTTCATCCCAGAAGCCGGTGGCGTAGATCAGCAGCAACGACAGCAACGTGAACAGCGCAAAGCGCCAGCCGACACGCCATAACCCGATGCCGACGAAGATCGCCATCATCAGCCACATGGGGATGGCTTGCAGGCCGTGTTCGACCAGCGCCGCGAAGCTCTCGATGACTTTACCGATTGCGTCGAAGGTGTTTGCGTCGTGGTCGAGCAGGTATTTGACACCGTGATCGACCCACGTACCGAGCGGGATAATTTCAGACATGGGAACCTCGATGCCGAGTCAGAGCCTTGAGAACATTCGTCTTGTTGACCGAACCACAATACGATCCGTCCGCCTCGACCACCGGCAGCGGTGCACGGCTGGCGACCACCCGGCTGACGACAACGTCAAGCGGCGTGGTGCGCTGGATGCATTCGATAAGATTGATTTCCGGCGATGCCTGACCAATCGCATCGCGGCACACAAAACCGCGGATCTTGCGCTCGTGGTCCATCACGAACGCGTAGTCGGCACTGCCGTTGAGCGCTTGCGAGACGCTTGATGCATCGATCTGCGAGCCGTGCTTCATCAACGGCACCACGTCCGTCTGCATCAGGTCGCCGGCCGTCAGGTAACGGCTGGTATCGATGCCTTCGAAGAAGGCCCGCACGTAGTCGTCTGCCGGATTCGAGATGATTTCCTGCGGCGTACCGATCTGCACGACCTTGCCGCCTTCCATGATCGCGATGCGCGTCCCAATGCGCAGCGCCTCTTCCAGATCGTGCGACACGAACATGATCGTGCGCTGCTGTTCGCGTTGCAGGTCGAGCAGCACGTTCTGCATTTCCTTGCGCTTGAGCGGATCGAGCGCGGAGAACGCCTCGTCCATGATCATCAGCGATGGATTCACGGCCAGCGCCCGCGCGAGACCCACGCGCTGCTGCATCCCGCCCGACAACTGCGCCGGCAGCTTCTGCGCGAACGGCGCAAGACCGACTTGCTCCAGCACGGCCATCGCGCGTTTCTCGCGTTCCTTGCGCCCGATGCCCGCAACCTCAAGCCCGAACGCGGCATTCGACAACACCGTGCGCTGCGGCATCAGTGCAAACGACTGGAACACCATGCTCATGTCTTTCCGGCGCAGCGACGTGAGTTCGGAACGCGGCACGGACGCCACGTCGCGGCCATCGATCAGCACCTTGCCGGCGGTTGGTTCGACCAGCCGGTTGATGAGGCGGATCAGTGTCGATTTGCCCGAACCCGACAAACCCATCAACACGAAAATCTCGCCTTCCTTCACTTCGAAGGACACGTTATGGACGCCGACAATCTGTCCGGTACGGGAGAAAACTTCTTCCTTCGTTGCGCCGCCGGCAAGCATGTCGATCGCCTGCTTCGGGCTCGTGCCGAACACCTTGCACAGGTTTTCGACCACGACCTTGTGGGAATTCATCGAACGCTCTCCTGGTTGGCGGACGTGCGTCCGCGCTCTGCATACATAGTTGCCAGAAAAAAGTGCGGGTTGCCGACTATTTCCGACGCTCACATGTGGAAATACGACACTCCGATTTTCCATTTTTGGCAGATGGACAGTCGGAGGCTTATGGGGCAAGGGTTTGCGAGCAGTGCTGAGCCGATTTAGACACTTTTTTACGTGTCGCGCCAGAGCAAGTGGACGAGAATTTCGTTGAGTTTTTTGGACTTTTTCAGGCTTGCCGCCCCGGGTGACGGGCGGGATTACCGACCGGCTCATCATATTCCAGGAATGCAGCGGGATAGACGATGTCGGGTTTTGACTGCTTTGCAGCGCGTGGAAACAGGACGCGCCGGCGCCAGGGCAATCAAGAATTGGCGACTGTTGCCGTTAACCCTTCATATTCCCTACGTCTCGTTTATTTCGCTCATCCGGTTTATCCATGCCTCTATTCAACATCCGACGGGCCAGTGTCGGCGCGAAATTTGCCATCCTCGCTTGTGCGCTCGCGGCTACGGTCGTAGCCGGGTTTACCATCGCGGTCACGCATCTGGCCGGTCAGCAGATCGATGCGCAAGCGCTCGAACGCATGGACGACGACAGTCGCGCGATCGGCACGATGATCCGTCTCTACGACAAAGCCGTCAGCGCCGAAGTCGAGCGCTACATGACGCTGTTTTCGAGCTTCCTGCCCACGGATTTCACGCTCGATGAAACGCAGAAAGTGGATATTGGCGGCGTGGCGACACCCACGTTCAAGGCCGGCGACACGCCGATGAACCTCGATTTTTCGATCCCCGATCAGTTCCTCGACCGCAGCGGCGCAATCGCGACCGTGTTCGCGCGCACCGGTGACGATTTCGTGCGCGTGACGACATCGCTGAAAAAGCAGGACGGCGCCCGCGCGATCGGTACGCTGCTCGACCGGAAGGGCCCGGCGTACGCGCTCATGCTCGCGGGAAAACGCTTTATCGGCATGGCGACGCTCTTTGGCAAGCAGTACATCACCGAGTACAAGCCGGTCACGGATTCATCGGGACGGGTTATTGGCGCGTTGTTTGTCGGCGTGGACGTCACGCCGGAAATTGCAACGTTGCAGCAAAACATTCGCGACCTGACGATCGGTCAGAACGGCTACTTCTTTGTCGTCGATGCATCGAACGGGCCGAATCGCGGCAAGCTTCTCGTGCATCCGGGCCTGGGTGGCGCGGCGGGTGCCACTTTGCCGCCTCTCGCCGATGAACGCATCGCACCGTTCAAGCAGATGCTCGACGCGAAAGAAGGCCGTCTTTCCTTCGATGCCCCCGGGATTACCGACGCCGCCGATCCCAAGGTGCACGGCGGGGAGAAGGAAATCGTGTTTCGCACGGTGCCGGAATGGCAATGGCTGATTGGCGGGATTGCGTATCGCGATGAATTGCTCGCCGACGTGCACGCCACGCGTAATCGCTTCCTGCTGATCGGGCTGCTCGTGATCGCCGCGTTCGTGGCCGTGCTGCTCTTCGCAGTGGCCAAGCTGGTGGGCCGGCCGCTCGCGGAACTGACTCATGCCTCCGAGCGCATCGCAGCGGGCGATCTGAGCGTGCGGCTCGCAACCACGCGGGAGGACGATATCGGCCGGTTGATGATTGCCATCGACGGCATTGCGACCGGGCTTGCGCGCATCGTGACGCAGGTTCGCAGCGCATCGGCGGATATGTCTGACGGCACGGGGCGGATTGCGGCGGGCAGCAGCGACATCTCGCTGCGCATCGCGACACAGGCCAGCAGTCTCGAAGAAACAGCGGCAAGCATGGAGCAGATCACGTCGACCGTGCAGCAAAACGCCGCCAACACGGCGCAGGCGGATCAACTCGTGGCATCGGCATCCGATGCAGCGCGCGCCGGCGGCGAAGCGGTCGGCCGCGTGGTCGCGACGATGGGTGAAATCGACGCGTCCGCGCGCAAGATTTCCGACATCACGTCGGTGATCGAAGGCATCGCGTTCCAGACCAACATCCTGGCGTTGAACGCGGCCGTGGAAGCCGCGCGCGCCGGCGAGCACGGCCGGGGCTTCGCCGTGGTGGCGTCGGAAGTGCGCGCGCTGGCTCAACGCAGCTCGGCGGCGGTCAAGGAAATCGAGGCGCTGATCGCCGAGTCGGTCGGCCGTGTCGCCGATGGTTACCGGATCGCGGAAGAAGCCCGCGGCACGATGAACGGGATCGTGGAACGCGTTGCGCGGGTGAACGCGATCATCGGCGAAATCAGCGTGGCGTCGCGCGAACAATCGAGCGGCATCGAGCAGGTGAATCTGGCCGTGTCGCAGATCGGCGAGGCGACTCAGCAGAATGCGGCGCTGGTCGGCGAAGCAGAACAATCGACTGCCGGCTTGCATGAGCAAGCCGAACAGTTGAGCCGCGCGGTGAGCGTGTTTAGGCTTTAATTGCGCGCTTTAACTGCAGGTTTTAACTGCGGCTGAAGCGCCTCCGCCAGCGCTATCCCGGCCGGAACATCTCGAACATTTCGCCGATATCCGCATAATCCCCGCGATACCCCGCACGCATGACGGGCTGCGCGGCGGCGGTATCGAAGAGACCGTCTTTCAGGAACTCGCGCCGGATGTGCACGCCAACCACTTGCCCCAGCGCGAGCCAGTTGTTCATCGGCGTGCCGTCCAGCGTTTTCAGCCGGATGATCTGCAGCAACTTGCATTCGAGCGCGGCCGGCGACTCCGCCACATGCGGCACGGCGACGTTCACGCCCGGCGCTTTCGTCAATCCCGCCAGCTCGAATTCATCGACTTCACGCGGTACGGTCGCGGACGTCAGGTTCATCTTTTCGGCAAGCGGCTTGCTCGACAGATTCCATACGAACTCACCCGTCGCTTCAATATTCGCGATGCTGTCCTTACGCCCCTCGCTCGAGAATCCGATGATGTGCGGAAACGAAGCGAACGCGCCGAAAAAACTATAGGGCGCGAGGTTCACGCGCCCGTCCGGATCACAGCTCGAAATCCAGCCGATCACTCGTGGCGCGACGATCGCCTTGAACGGATCATGTCGAAGCTTGTGGCCTTCGTCAGGATTGTAGAAATGAACCGCGTTGGTATCGCTCATGAGTGCTTTCCGGTCTTCTTTGCAACGTGGTGAATCAGGCGCTTGCGCCCTTGCTTGACGCGCGCATGGTGCGCGTCATCCCATTCATAAAACCCTTGCCCGCTGCGTACGCCCGTCCGTCCTTTCTGCACGTGCGCACGCATCAGTTGCAACACGTCTTCGTCCTTCGCCAGCTCCGGCATCAGGTGTGTGCCGATATCCAGCAACGTATCCAGCCCGCCGAGATCCGCACTTTCCAGCGGTCCGACCATGCCGTAGCGTCGACCGAGCGACGCCTTCATGACCGTGTCGACGACCTCCGCCGTCGCGGCGCCCGAACGCACAATGGCAAGCGCTTCGCGCAGCACCGCAAACTGCAGCCGGTTACCGACAAAACCTGGAATTGCCTTCGTCAGCACGACCGGTTCCATGCCGATCGCCATCATCAGTTCAGCCGTGCGGCGCGTGACTTCCGGATCGGTTTCAGTGCCCGGTACGACTTCGACCAGCGGAATGGTATGCGGCGGATTCCAGAAATGCGCGATGACAAATCGCCCCTTGTTTTGCAGCACTTGCGCGAGCAGGTCGGGCGGAAAGCCGCTCGTGTTGCTGGCGAAAATAGCGTCGTCGCGCAGCAGCGGTTCGAGCGCTCTATAAATGCGGTTCTTCAGTTCGAGCACTTCAGGAACGGCTTCCACGATAAAACCCGCCGTGGCCACCCGCTCCAGTAGATCGGTAGTTTCGATACGCGCGAGCACGTCCGGCTTGTGGTCCGCATGGAAGACGCCGGCGTCGATCAATTCGTCGAGGATCGCCTCTGCTTTTCCATGCACCGATGCAAGCCGTGCGCCGTCTATATCGTGAACAATGGTCGGATAGCCGTGTAGCACCGCCTGCGTCGCAATGCCGACGCCCATCAAGCCGCTGCCCACCACGCCGATAGTGATTTGCTTCAAATTTTCCCCGCAATGCTTAGATTCCACGCTTCGATTCAACGACGTTCGAGTCCGAGGGACTCGTTGAAGCCGTCCTATGCGGCTCTCAAGGCCGCGTCACTTAAGGATAGCGCAGCGCCTCCAATCGCGCGGGGCGGCAAATGGCCTATGACTTGAAGCGGTCCGGTCGGCAGGCTCTGACCGGACACGCGTAAAGG
>NZ_CAXUPU020000073.1:0-6804 GCF_964252755.1 Caballeronia sp. LjRoot29
CCACAGCGTGCGGTTTCTATTCATGGGTGCCCCAAAAGCACGGTGCTCGCCAGAGCCACGGATGGTTGAAACCCTCCTTCTCGCGAATCCTGACAGTAAAACGCTTCGCCCCGTACGCTCTCGGGCTAGCACCAGTGCCAAGGAAACCCGCACGGCCTCACGCGTATTTGCCGCCGTGCTGCTTCGTGGGTTAGCTATGAGTTTGCATTGTTATTTGCCGGGTTAGGCTTTATGCATTCTGCAAATCCATTTCTTGGTGGCTTAAAGGATGGTTCGGTATGCGTACAAATTCGGTGACAGGTTTTCCGCGGATAACGCGGGGCGCTCCTTTGGGCAGGTTCAGTCGCTAGTGCTTGCCCGAGAGCGTACGGGGCGAAGCGTTTTACTGTCAGGATTCGCGAGAAGGAGGGGTTCACACATCCGGTGCTCTGGCGAGCACCGTGCTTTTGGGGTACCAATGAATAGAAACTGCACGCTGTGGACACTTAATTTTTAGAGAGTTGAAAGCGTTTTCTTTGCTTCGTTTCTTTGTCGCTTTGGACAAAGAAATGACGTGCCGCCACGCACAGTGGCTAATAGTGATAAAGAAAATAGCCAACATAAAACCCGCGAAGACCTGAAAAGCAGCAACCTGGCAATGAACCCGACCGCTAACCCTAAAACCCGTGCACCCCGGCATTGACCCTGACCGCTAACGCCAAAACCAACCCACCCAAACCCGAGTGCGAACGAAACCAATCCCGCGACTACCCCTAAGCGGCGATAATGTGACTTGCATGGCGCACAGAGCCGCCCCCTCCGCGAGGGTTTCACCCGATTCCAATAGCGAATCCACGCGCCCCCAAGAACAACAACCTTCTTCGCCACCAAACCAAACCGACAATGAAAAACTCGCCGGCATATCTAGTACGCAAAGAACCTTTCACTGTCGTTTCAATTCACGCATAGGCCCCCCGATGGCTCAAAGCTACTCGAACTGGTTCGTGCGTGCGCGCCTCAAAACGCGGCAATTGATGCTGCTCGCGGCCATGGAAGAAGAAGGCAATGTCCGTCGCGCCGCCGATGTCCTCGGCATGACCCAGCCCGCGGCATCGCGTCTGTTGAAGGAACTGGAGGACGTGCTGGAAGTGCGGCTCTTTGACCGCACACCGCATGGAATGCACGCCACGCTGTACGGTGAAGTGATGATCCGGCATGCGCGCATGGTGCTGTCGAATCTGAACCAGGCGCACGACGAAATCTCCGCGTTGCGCGCCGGGCTCGTGGGCCAAGTACAGATTGGCGCCATTGCCGCAGCCGCCGCGACCATGGTGCCGCTTGCTATCGCACGCGTGAAAGCGTTGTATCCGCAATTGCAGATCTGGCTGCAAGTGGAGACTTCAGACGTCATGCTGCCGCTGGTTGCCGAAGGCCATCTCGACATCATGATCGGCCGCGTACTCGAGCGGCAAGGCCAGTTCAAGGATGCCGTGCGTTACGAGCCCATTGCAGAAGAGCCGCTATGCGTGGTCGTGCGCCCCGGGCATCCGCTCGAACACGCGGCCGGGCTGACCATGCACGACATTGTCAATGCCGGCTGGGTTCTGCATCCCCCTGGCAGCGTGCTGCGCCACAGGTTCGACATGGTGTTTTCGCAGATCGGCCTTAGTTCGCCGCAGAATGTGGTGAACACCAATAACATTGTCGCCATCTCAGGCATCTTGCTGCAAAGCGACATGCTCGCGGTCATGCCTGAAGAGGTCGCGCGGCAATACGAGGAATTCGGTACGCTCAAGCGGCTGGCGATTGAATTGCCGTGCCGCATGGACGCATTTGGCATCATCACGCGGCAAACGCAACTATTGTCGCCCGCGGCAACCGTCGTGCTTCGAGCACTGCACGACGCCGCACTCGAAGTGTATGGCGCACGGCAAGATGTCATTGGTTAAGGGACTGCTTGAGGCCGACACGTCACGAGCGACGCGCGACCCTTAAGTTATATTGCAGGTCGATTTCATCATTCACGGAGTGTTACCCATGATCATCGAAGAGAATAATCAGCTGATGCTGCGGCCACTCGAACGTACCGATCTCCACTTCGTCCACAGCCTGAACAACAACGCAAAGATCATGCGTTACTGGTTCGAAGAACCCTACGAAACGTTCTCTGAGTTGTCTCAGCTATACGATCGCCACGTCCACGATTTGCGCGAGCGCCGCTTCGTCGCTGTCGACAAGGCGGGCGAAACGGTGGGGCTCGCAGAATTGATCGAGCTTGATTACATCCATAGGCGCGGCGAGTTCCAGATCATCATTGCGCCCGGCGCTCAAGGCCAAGGGTACGCAACCAACGCAACCTTGCTCGCAACGGACTACGCGTTTTCCGTGCTCAATCTGCGCAAGCTTTATCTGATCGTCGATGTGTCGAATCAGTCAGCCATTCACGTCTACGAGAAGTGCGGCTTCAAACAGGAAGCGGAACTGATCGAAGAGTTTTTCGGCAACGGACGCTATCACAATGCGTATCGCATGTGCATTTTTCAGCACGATTTCCTCAAGCAAATGCAGACAGGCAAGTAAGATTCAACGCGCGGCTTAAGCACGCGCAAGCGATTCTGCCCGTTCGTTTCCGCGCTGCGTGTTCGCCAGCGCTCATAACTCAAGAGCGGTTTCTGCTATGTCCCGCACGCCCACAAGCACGCGAGCCAGCTAGTTAGCGACACTAAACCGCTGGCGCTCTCCCTTGACGAACCCGTGCTGCCTCACCAGTTGCCCTTCGTCGACTTAACAACAATTGACATATACCCAGATCCTTTCTGCTATTGAAAGCGCGATGCTGCACAAAGCAGGTAGCACTCGGTAAGGTTTCCGGGTTCGTTTGTTCGGCCAGCCACATTCACCAGATAGCCTGCTTGTTAAATTCCGCCCGCTTACAAAAACAAACACGGGGCGGTCCATGTCTAATCCAGTTCGTTCGCGAGCGATCTCGCTTGCTCCATCACTGCTGCTGATTCCCTTTCTCCTGAGTCCCATTGCGGCGGCAGCAGCATGCGCCGTGAACGGCCTCGATACGGTTTGCAATTCAAAATCGCCGAACCCATGGACGACGACCATCGGTACAGGCCCTGCGCGGGGCAATAACAATCGAACAGTCACTGTCCTGAACGGCGCGACGATTGACACGCAAGAAATCTCGGCGATCAGCCTCGCTGACCACGCCAAAATCACGGTTCGCTCGGGCGGCACGGTCAGCACTTTCGCCGTTGGAGAGTGGGGCAACTATCGCACCGGCGTGAACACCATCGAATTCCGTGACAACGGTTCGCTGACCGTTCAAGCCGGCGGCAAGGTGCTGTCCACTGGCACGGAGAACACCGCTGAGGCCGTCAACTTGCAAGGCCATGGCAACGTCATCACCAACAGCGGTTTGATCCAGGCGCTCAATGCCCGCGCCATCTGGTTCCAAAACGTTACCGGCACAAACACGGTCATCAATAACAAAACCGGTGTGATCGAGTCACCCGGCAGCGTGATCGGTTCGACCGCCGACGCGCCGGTCCATTTCACCAACAAGGGCACAGTTCTCGGCGATATCGACTTCGCGGGCGGCGACGACGTCATGCGCATCTACACCGGCTCGTCGGTGTCGGGTGCGATCGACGGCGGCGCAGGCAATAACAAGTTGTTCCTGAGCGGCCTCGGCGTCGACACGCTGACTGGCAACATCGCCAACTTCCAGACGCTCACGAAGACCGACGCGGGTACATGGACCGTCAACGGCATCCCGGTCGATGTGCAAAGTGCTGAAGTGGCAGGCGGTACGTTGATCCTGGCGGGCGATAACAGCACCTACACGGGCCAGATGCTCGTCGATGCCGCCGGCACGCTCCAAGGCCGCGCGCAGAGCCTGCCCAACGCGATCACCGACAACGGGCTGGTCCGCTTTGCACAGACCGACGACGGCACCTACACGGGCTTGTTGAGCGGCACGGGCGCGATCGAGAAAACAGGTGCGGGCACGTTGTTCCTTGCACCCGCTTCGACCGGCGGCAACACGTATTCGGGCGGCACGCTGATCACGCAAGGCACGCTAAACGTTGCAGCCGATAACGCATTGGGCGCGGCCACGGGTGGTCTCACGTTCAACGGCGGCACGCTGCAACTGAACAACAGCCTCGACCTCGCCGCAACGCGTGCGATCTCGATCGGCGACAACGGCGGCACGATCGACACGCAGCAGTATGCATCGACGCTCTCACAAGGGGTAACGGGAACCGGCTCGTTGACAAAGCTCGGTAGCGGCTTCCTCACGATGAACGGCGTCAGCACCTACGGCGACACGAACGTGCTGGCGGGCACCCTTGCGGTCGGCGATGCACAACACAACCTGGCCAGCATCGGTACGGGCACAACGACCGTTGCGCAAGGCGCCACGCTCGGCGGTTACGGCACCGTAATGGGCTCCGTCGTCAACTCGGGAACGATCGCCGCGGCCAACGCATTGCCGGCTTTCTCGGCATCGTCGACCGGCACGTTCGCGATCCACGGCGACCTCACCAACACTGCCACGATCAACTTGGCGGCTGCATCCGGCGTGACGGGCAACATATTGAATGTGAGCGGCAACTACGCGGGTGGGACCAACGCGCAGTTGATTGTGAACACTGTGATGAACGCGGGCGGCCCAGCGTCCAACCAGTTCACCGATCAACTCGTCATTGGCGGCAACGCGACCGGCAGCACGCTTGTGACGGTGCGTCCTAGCGGCCTGGGCGCGCTGACCGTAGGTGACGGCATCAAGATCGTCCAGGTGAACGGCACTGCTGCCGCCACGGCCTTCCATACGGCTGCGCCGGTTCAGGCCGGGGCGTACCAGTATCTGTTGTATCAAGGCGGCTCAAACCGTCCCGAGGACTTCTACTTGCGTTCATCGCTTGAGACCGTGCCTCCTGTCACAACACCGCCGGTTACTACACCGCCTGTTACAACGCCGCCGGTTACAACGCCGCCGGCTACAACACCTCCGGCCACCACGCCGAGTGACCCCGGCGCGGTCATTACGCCGGTGACGCCGATCGTATCCGCGGGTTCGCCGGGTTCAACGCCCGCTTCCCAGCCGTCGGTCATTGCATACCGTCCCGGCGTGGTCGGCTACACGATGACGCCATCGCTCAACCTGGACTATGGTTTCTCGATCATGAGCCGGCTGCATGAGCGTGTCGGCGATGTCGCGAGCCTCGAGAATGCACAGGGAACACATGGCAACGGCGTGTGGGGACGTATCGGCGGACAGAGCTTGAACGCCGACTCGGGTGATCGTTTCTCCGCCGATGAACGCACGTTCTTCGCGCAGTTCGGCAAGGACTGGACGCTCTCGACGAACCCGGCCGGCGGCAGCACGCATGCAGGTGTCACGGTCACTATCGGCTCGTCGTCGGCAACCTTCGAAGACAGTGCGCGTAGCCTTAATCCGACGCTGACGAATGCTACCGGCTCAGTCGAAACGCAGGCGCAATCGCTTGGTGGTTACTGGACCAAGTATCTGAAGGACGGCAGCTACTTCGACGCCGTGGCGCAACTCACCCACTATCGCAACAAGTTCGGCGATGTGTACGGTGGTGGCGCTTCGCAGAATGGCGTTGGCACGGGTCTGTCCGGTGAAGTGGGCAAGCCGTTCCTGATCGGGTCGACGACGATTGCCATTGAGCCGCAAGCTCAGTTGATGTACCAGTATTTGCATCTGAACGGTTTCGACGATGGCATCTCGCCGGTGTCGGGTACGTCGAGCAATGCGTTGCGTGGCCGGGCCGGCTTCCGGATCTTCAAGGCGAATTTGTCGAACGATACGAAGACGGGAGCAGCAACGCCCTACTTCACCGCCGACGTGCTGCATGATTTCCTGAACCCGGGGAATACGGCAGTGGATGGCGCCGCGTTCAACAGCGGTCTGTCGAAGACCTGGTATGAAGTCGGCGTGGGTGTCACGACGAGCATGAGCAAGTCGTCGGAGATGTACGCTAACGTAAAGTACTCGCGTAATATTGGCGGCGATTATCGCCAGGGGGTGTTTGGTCAGGTTGGGTATCGATATAGCTGGTAAGCGCTAAGTGTGGATTTGTTGTTCAGTTAAGCCCATGTTGGAAAAGCCGCCCTCGGAAACGAGCGCGGCTTTTTTGTATGGGCGGTTGGTTTTCGTTCGCACTTGGGGGGAGGGTTTTGGGTCAGTGGTCGGGGGCCGTGCCGGGTTGCACGGGTTCTGGGATTAGTGGTTTTGGGTCAATGCCGGGTTGCTGCTTTTTAGGTCTTCGCGGGTTTTATGTTGGCTATTTTCTTTATCACTATTAGCCACTGTGCGTGGCGGCACGTCATTTCTTTGTCCAAAGCGACAAAGAAACGAAGCAAAGAAAACGCTTTCACCTCTCTAAAAATTAAGTGTCCACAGCGTGCAGTTTTATTTCATTGGTACCCCAAAAGCACGGTGCTCGCAAGAGCGAAGGATGTGTGAACCCCTCTTTCTCGCGAATCCTGACAGTAAAACGCTTCGCCCCGTACGCTCTCGGGCAAGCATCAGTGTTCCACGATCCGCACGGCCTCACGCACTTGTATGGGTGAGGTTCTTCGCGCGTTAGCTGCTCGGTTTGCGCTGCCATTTCGGGGGTTAGGCCCTACGCATTCTGCAGCCTCGTTTCTTGGTGGGTTGGCGAAATGCTTCGGTATGCGTACAAATTCGGTGATTGGTTCTAGGCGGATAGCGCGGGGTGCTGTTCGGGCAGGTTCACTCACTGGTGGCGAAGCGTGGGGTATCCGTGTTCGGAGAAAGAGGGG
>NZ_CAXUPU020000074.1:0-5927 GCF_964252755.1 Caballeronia sp. LjRoot29
GGTTATACCTGGCTAGAGGGGGATTTTCACAGCGCCCCGCCGGTTTGTAATGGTCAAGTAATTGTGGACACCCGCCAAGCGGATTCCGCAAGGAACTAGCTTCGTATAACACCGGCGGCGCTCACGCGCCGAGCCTCTCCACCAGGAAGTCGACAAAACTGCGCACGCGCGAAGTCAAATGCCGGCCATGCGGATAGAGCAGGATGAACGGTCGCGAACAACCGCCATATTGAGGGAGCAATTCCTTGAGTGTTCCGTCCGCGACGTCCTTCTCCACGACGAACCGATACGTCTGGAATAACCCCGCGCCATGACGCGCCAAGGTCACGCCGGCGAGCACATCGCCTGATGATCCATAACAGCCCCGCGTCACGATTTCTTCAATGCTGCCGTCTCTATTGAACGCCCACGGTATGTTGCGGCCGCTGCTTGGCAACTCGAACTGGATGCACTCGTGGTTAATCAAATCGTCCGGGGTTTTCAGTTTGTGGGCTCGGCGCAAATACGCAGGGGACGCCACGACCACCAGTTCCGAATCCTCGAGTTTTCGTGCACTGAGGCCTGAATCCGGGGGGGCACGTCCGCGGATCGCGAGGTCAAAGCCCTCGTCGGCGAAATCGATATTGCGGTTACTAAGGTGCGTTTCCACTGTGACGCCGGGATACCGCTCACGGAATTCCGCCAGCAGAGGAAGGACACGATAGTGCGCGTACGGCGTAGGCATGCTGATCCGCAAGACGCCGGCAGGCGTGGTCTGTTCCCCTGTTGCTTCCCGCTCTGCATCCACAAGATGTGCAAGCGCCAGCCGGCATTGTTCCAAGTAGCGCTTTCCTGCATCCGTTAGCCGAATCTGTCGTGTTGTCCGGACGAACAACTGCACGCCGAGGCGTTTCTCAAGACCCGCTACAGACCGGCTGACCGCAGCAGGATTCACGCTAGCCGCCGCCGCAGCAGCGGTGAAACTTTCCAGTTCAGCCGCGAGGCAAAACAGCTCGATACTGCCCAGAAGAAGGCCTTCAAATTGACGCTGCATAGTCTCTCGATGAGATGGATTCCGGCGGTTAGCCGTGGCCCGAATGATCGCGAAATGGTGCCCTAATTCGAGCATTCCTGCATGCCCTATCGGTTCGCCTGATTTGTTCTTGTCACGCAAGACTGTTTGTCCATGACGGGTATTCGAACTCGACGTTCGCGCGCCTAGACTGCGTTCAGCACTTCCGGATGCCGTCAGTCGGGACGGTCAAGACAGCTGAATTTACTTGATTAGGGGCTTACCATGAGCGCATCACAAAAGGTTGTAGTCATCACTGGCGCGTCGCAAGGCATTGGCGCAGAACTGGTCAAGGCTTTCCGGGAACGCGACTACCGCGTTGTCGCAACAGCGCGAAGCATCAAGCCGTCGGACGACGCTAACATTGTCACGGTGGCGGGTGATATTGGCGACCCTGCAACGGCTCGTCGCGTCATTAGCGAAGGCGTGGCACGCTTCGGCCGCATTGATACGCTGGTCAACAATGCCGGCATTTTTATCGCTAAGCCTTTTACTCAATACACCGCGGAAGACTACGCGGCAATCACTAGCGTCAATCTCTCTGGTTTCTTCTACATCACGCAGCTCGCGATTGCTGAGATGGAGAAAAATTCGAGCGGCCACGTGGTCAGCGTCTCGACCACCCTGGCAGATAGCGCGATTAGCGGCGTGCCATCGGTACTGGCATCGTTGACGAAGGGCGGCCTGAACGCGGCCACTCGATCCCTCGCGATCGAGTATGCAAAGAGCGGTATTCGCGCGAACGCCGTCGCGCCGGGCATCATCAAATCGCCGATGCACGCGCCCGAAACGCATGCGGCGCTCGGCGCACTTCATCCCATGGGTCATATGGGCGAGATGAGCGATGTCGTGAACGCCATTTTGTATCTGGACTCGGCTCCGTTCGTGACAGGCGAAATCCTGCATGTCGACGGCGGCCAGAGCGCCGGTCACTAAGCGGTCGTCACTCAGTCAATTCCGGGCGCCGGCAGTCGGCGCCTCTTTCGTGAGTCATTATAGGAGATAGCGGCATGCCCATTGTCACCATTCAAGTTACCCGCGAGGGTAGCGAACCCGGACAGGACTCAGTCACCGCGGAAGAGAAAGCGCAGCTTATCAAGGGCGTAAGCCATGTACTGCTCGACGTACTGAACAAGCCGCTCGAAGCGACCTTTGTCGTGATAGAAGAGGTGGCTACCGAGAACTGGGGTTGGGGCGGATTACCGGTTAATGAGTACCGTAAGCTGCGAGCGGCGAAATCGTCGTGAACGTTTTGGTTAGCAAATTTTACGTCGGTCCGAACGAGCGCCATGTTGTGCCACGCAAAGCGCTCGACTCTTCCCCTAAGCTTGATTCAAGCGGGATCGGACAAGCACTTCCCCCGCCCGCGCGCCGCAGTGTTCGCCTCGCCACCACGTCAACTCGCCGTTCACGATGACCGCTTCAACGCCGTCGGCAGCGACGGCCGGCGTATCGTAGGTTGCCCGGTCCTTGATCGTGGCGGCATCGAATATGACGACATCGGCGTGGTTACCCGTTTCAAGCGTGCCGCGTCCCGTCAAGCCAAAGTTCCTGGCCGTGAGGCCGCTCATTTTCCACACTGCAGTTTCCAGCGGAAACAGGCCGACGTCGCGACTGTAGTGTCCGAGCACACGCGGAAACGTACCCCACAGGCGCGGATGCGGCTTCTCGCCTAACGACAGTCCGTCTGACCCGATCATCGTTTCTTCGAATGCGAGGATACGGCGAACATCGTTCTCGTCCATGCTGAAGTAGATCGCGCTTGCCGGTTGCAAGCGCCTGGACGCCTCGACGCGGCTTACGCCCCACTCTTCTGCAATCTCACCCAGATCGCGTCCCGCCAGTTCGGGATGCGCTTCACTCGTTGCGATGCGCACGCGTCCCTGCAATTTCGTTTCATCGGTATGAAGCATGGTCGAGCTGGCGTCGTAGGGATAACAATCGAGTGCGACGCACTGGCACCGCATGGCGGCGCGGATCAGCGGCAACGTAAGCGTCGATTTGCCGAAATTTACCTCACGCTGCAGCTTGTGATGTGAAATCACGACCGGCACGTCGAGCGCACGGCCGATCTCGAACGTCTCGTTAAGTGAGTCGATACAACCATCGGCTTCGTTGCGCATGTGCGTCACATAGACCGCGCCGGTGCCGGTCAACGGGCGGCAGACGCTGATCACTTCCTCCATGGGCGCAGCGGAGGCTGGCGGGTAGTATGTACCCGTCGAAACACCGATTGCACCGGCTTCCAGTGCTTCGCTTAGCAAGCCCTGCATCGCTTGGATCTCGTCGCTGTTGGCCTCCCGATCGAGCGAATCCATTGTCATCACGCGCAGGGTGGTATGGCCCACCATGGCGGCCACATTGACCGACGATGGAGAACCGCGAACCGCGTCGAGATAGTCGGCGAAACGCGAAAAAGTAGCGTGTGGTGCGTGTTCGTCGCCAGTCAACAAACTCAACGGCATGGGGTGCGGCGAATCCGGACTCAGCGGCGCAAGGCTGATGCCGCAGTTGCCGGTTATGACCGTGGTAACGCCCTGCGAGATCTTGCAGATCATCTGCGGATCGAAGAGGATGGCGGCATCGTCGTGAGTATGTGAATCGATGAAACCCGGGGCAACAATTCTTCCCGTCGCATCGATGATCTTCGCCGCTGTATGCGCGCGCAGGTCCCCGATCTCTGCAATGCGTCCGTGGCGAATGCCCACGTCGGCGTCAAAGCGTGGCCGGCGCGTGCCGTCGATCACCGTACCGCCGCGGATGATCAGGTCGAATATATCGGATTCCTGATTAGACATAAGAGAGTCTCCGTTACTTGATTATTTTGTGCCCGGCCGGTGTTGAACAGGCCGGTTCTGGATGGGCCACTTCGGCAGCTTGATCTTTTTATACGGTAATGCTGACCAGTCGGGGCTCGCGGAACCGGGTGCGCCAACGTAGATGATCTCGTGAGCAATGGTTGCGAACGACGCGTGAAAGTGCTGCGCCGATTTGACCACGACGATTTTCTTACTCGCCGGGTCGCACCCGAGCTGCGTAAACAGGTCAATGTTCAGCGCCTGCGCGCGGCGTGTGGACAGCACAATCTCGATGCCTTGCAATTCGACCAGCGCACAGTCGCCGAGCGGAGATGGCGTGCCCGCCTGACCGGTCATCGTCATGTCGGGGAACACCGCGCGCACCAGGCATCGCCCATCGACCGGCGTACCCGACTGCGGCCCGATCTTGCCGCCGATCCGCAGATCCAGCGTTGCGCCAACGCCGGCATCCAGCGCGATGCTGACCGCAACCGGATCCCACAACGGCCCGAGCGCTGCGTCGCCAATACCGCGCGCCAGCATGCGCTGCAGGATGAAGGTCGAGTCGCCCGCGGCGCCGCTGCCCGGATTATCTGAGCGATCTGCCAGGACGACTGGCGCGCTATCGGAGGCCAGGGCGCGGTCGAGCGCGGCGTCGATATCGAGGTAACGCACGAGCAACGCGTCGCGTAGCGTGATGACTTCATCGGCGAAGCGCTTTGCAATGGCTTGCGCCGTGGGGGCATCGTCGTCTGAATAGACCAGGACCTTGGTGCCCATGTCCTTGACATCGCCCGTTGCGAAGCCCTGCACGATTGAGATCGACAATATGCCGTCGTTCCCTTCTAGCGCCTGGGCGCGATCTGTCAGCGAGCGGCCGGGTTCGCGCGTGGTATGAATTGGCACGACCATGCCGCAGTCGACGACCGCCGCAACCGGGTTGATTTCGCCGAGCGCGGTGCGCTGGCAGAGATCGGCCAATTCAAACGCCCGTTCGAGCACGTCGGTATGCGGGTACTCCTTGAACATGATGAGTATGTTGGCATGGTTGACCATTGCTTCGCTCAAGTGCGCGTGCGGGTCGAGTTCTGCGCCGATGATGGCGTCGGGGCCGACTAGTTCCCGGACTTCGGCTAGCAGGTCGCCTTCGCAATCGTCGTAGCCGTCGGCCACCATGGCGCCGTGGAGGCCGAGCAACACAATGTCGATGGGTAAGGCCGCGCGCAGGTCGGACAGCAACTCGTCGCGCAGGGTTTCATACGCTAAGCGCGTGACGACGCCACCAGGATTCGCCGATGCAACCAGGCCTTCGATGACGGTCCAGCCGTAGGACGTTGCGCGTTGGCGTGCTGCCCATAGGGGACCTCCGAAGAAGGTCATTTCTTCGGGGTGCTGCCCGGCTGGGAAGTAGCCACGATCGTGGAACGCACCGAGGCCCGTTGGGATGGGTGCGAAGGTGTTGGTTTCAGTTGCGAGGCTGCCGGTGAACACGCGCATTTAGAGAGGTCCTTTCGTTCGCACTTTGGGGTTGCTGGTCGGGGTTAGTGTCGGGTTGCACGGGTTCTGCGTTAGCGATCTGGTTCATTGCCGGGTTGCTGCTTTCCAGGTCTTTGCGCGTTATATCTTGGCTGATTTCTTTATCACTGTTAGCCACTGCGCGTGGCGGCGCGTCATTTCTTTGTCCAAAGCGACAAAGAAACGAAGCAAAGAAAACGCTTTTAACAGCTCTACCCTAAGTGTCCACAGCGTGCAGTTTTTATTCATTGGTGCCCCAAAAGCACGGTGCTCGCAAGAGCCACGGATGTGTGAACCCCTCTTTCTCCGAACACGGATACCCCACGCTTCGCCACCAGTGAGTGAACCTGCCCGAAGAGCACCCCGCGCTATCCGCCTAGAACCAGCCACCGAATTTGTACGCACTTCAAACCACGTCGCCAACCCTCCTTGAAACGAGGTCACCGAAACGCGTGAGGCCGTGCCGGTTCGTGGAACACGGGTGCTTGCCCGAGAGCGTGCGGGGCGAAGCGTTTTACTGTCAGGATTCGCGAGAAGGAGGGGTTCAAACATCCTCCGCTCTT
>NZ_CAXUPU020000075.1:0-4894 GCF_964252755.1 Caballeronia sp. LjRoot29
AACCCCGTCCTCTCGAATCTTGAAGTCTTTCCCCATCCGTCCGTCTACGTCGGGCAGGAGGGGACCCGAAGCGGACAGGCTGGTGAGACCCGCTACAAATTAGCCAGAGCATTGTCGATTTCCGATCATCATATTCGTCGTTAGTGAACCCCATTCAAAGGATTTCCCATGAAATACCTCGGCCTGGCCTACTTCTCCCCGGAAAAATTCGCCGCGATGGCGCCAGACGAAATCAAGGAATTGGTGAGCCAGTGCCCGACATTGGACGAGAAGATGCGCGCTACCGGCAAGGTTCTGATTTCCGCCTCCCTTGGCGATCTGGACAAGTGGAGGACGCTTTGCCCGCGCACTGGAGAGACGCGCATCATCGATGGGCCTTACACCGAATCGAAGGAAGTCGTGGGCGGCCTATTCATCATCGAGGCGGACAGCCTTGACGAGGCGTTACGCATCGCGTCCATGCACCCGGCTGCCACACTGGGCGAAGAAGGCGGATGGGCAGTCGAGCTTATCCCCTTGGACTTCTATCTGGCGCGATGAGGATTTGGACGCCTGTCTCAGAAGGCGTTGGTGTTCCTTTTATCGCAGACACCTTCACCGCGTCGGGAGTCATCGCGGCGATGTACGCTCCCGGCCGGGTATTGCCTTATGCGATTGGCACACCTGCTTGAGCCCTGCACGGCTGCGGCCGGCAGCACGCGATCCGCTTCAGCCTCTCGAATCAGCGTGATCCCAACGACCGCTCACCGCGTTGAAGCGGCCGTCAACCCTTCGAAAATGACGGATCTCATGGCATGCCATCTCTGTTTGCGAGCAGCCGAACGCTGAAGTGACCAGTCAAATACTCGCCGTCTGAGGAACGGGCGCCGTTAGCGACGGATTAAGTAGTTAAACCATTTGAGGATACCTCCCGCTTTTTAAACGGCCGCTCGACTCGTCAAACACTTCATAGCAAAAATTAATGGTGCGCAAACCTTTGCGAATAGTTACCAAGGGCTGTCCACCCTACCGAGTTACGCGTTGACGTCGTTATGCATAGCAGCGATCCCCTTTTCCTGCGTCATCGCCAGCGGCCCAGATCCAGTACGAGGAAACCCGCTTAATCCACCTCCCTCAATAACGATGATTGGAATTGAAACATGAACTCAAATCGACTTACGGTGAAGGCCAAGCTTTCCATCGCTTTTGGCTTGCTTGCCGTTGTTGTGTTGATCGTATCGGGAATCTCGCTGAAGTCGCTGAACGACGCCAACGACCGCTTCTACGGCTTCGTCAATGGCATCAACGCGCGGGCAGAAATGGCCGAGGCCATCCGTACTGCCGTAGATGATCGCGCCGTCGCAGTCCGCAACCTGGTGCTCGTGAGCACGCCGGCTGATGTGGACATCGAGAAAGCCGCAGTTCTCGATGCGGAACAGCGGGTCGAGAGCCGCCTGGAAAAGTTCAACGCGATGGTGGCGGGCGCTCACGACATGAGCGATCAAGCGCGAAGCCTTGCCGCGGAAATATCCCGCGTTGAAACGCTGTATCGTCCGGTCGCTCTGGATATCAATCGCCTTGCGTTGAGCAACCAACGCGAGGCGGCAATCGAGGAGATCACTACGAAATGCAGGCCCCTGCTTTCGTCGCTGATCAAGGCGTCCAACGACTACGCGGAGGTCACACACCAGCGCGCCACGAAAATGGTTCAGGAAGCCGAGGATAAATTTTCCAGCCAACGCAACTTGCTCATCGCGATATGTTTTGCCGCGATCGCGATGGCGGTACTGGCCGGTGTGGTCATTACACGTAGCTTGATGCGCGCTCTCGGTGCGGAGCCGACCGATCTCGCCTATGTGACCCAGCGCGTCGCCGCGGGCGATCTCAGCCCGGTCGCGGGCGCCGCGAACGCTCCTGCGGGAAGCGTACTTGCGTCAATGGATGAAATGCAGATTAGTCTCGTGCGCCTGATCGGCCGCGTACGCACCGCCGCAGACAGCATTGCGACCGGCTCCAGTCAGATCGCCACGGGTAACACCGACCTCTCTTCCCGCACCGAGCAGCAAGCGGCCTCGTTGCAGGAAACGGCGTCGAGCATGGAAGAACTTACCTCTACAGTGAAACAGAACGCTGAGAATGCCCAGCAGGCAAGTACATTGTCCGCGAACGCATCGGAAGTCGCGCTCAATGGTAGCGGCGTGGTCGGTCGTGTTGTCGACGCAATGGGAGATATCAGCGCAAACTCGACAAAGATCGCGGACATCACGAGCATTATTGAAGGCATCGCTTTCCAGACGAACATTCTGGCACTTAACGCTGCCGTGGAAGCCGCACGAGCGGGTGAACAGGGACGTGGTTTTGCGGTAGTCGCCAGCGAAGTACGTAGCCTCGCGCAGCGTTCGTCTAGTGCTGCGAAAGAGATCAAAGAACTGATCAGTACATCGGTGCATAAGGTTCGCGAGGGAGAGGCTCTCGCGAACGAAGCCGGCACAACCATGTCGGAAGTGACTCAGGCAGTCAGCCGCGTGACTGACATCATGAGCGAAATCGCTGCTGCATCGACTGAGCAAAGCAAGGGCATTGAACAGGTCAATCAAGCGATCACCCAGATGGACGAGGTAACTCAGCAGAACGCCGCGCTTGTAGAGGAGGCGGCGGCCGCGGCGAACTCGCTCGAAGATCAGGGCCGACAACTGAATCAATGCATCGCCCTGTTTCGCCTTGAGCCGATAACAAGCAGCTAATGGATCCGGGTTGCAGACGGGTTACTTGAATGGCCATCATTGGAGGCGGAGCCGACATTCGAACGTCCGAGTGAACGAATGGATCAACGTCCGTAGATGTTTAGGGTTGTAGGACGCCTGCCCGAATCCGCGTGCAAGCGAACTCGCGCAGAAGCCGGCGGGCAGGCGTCCTACAAGCCCCAAGGGAGGAAACCGCGGAGTGCTCCGATGTGATCGAAACGTTCACTGTTATGGCGATTTATCAGGGCGGATCGTCCGTGGGATAGATTGAAACGCGGATGACGGTGAACCTAGATCGGCAAGATCGTGGCAGCGACAGTGCAGCGTATTGCTATGCGGAGGGTTTGACGAGCGCCAAACTGCTCGTTTGGTGCGATGCGCGCAAGCGTCTCCTATAGGCTCTCGTTGCCGAAGAGCCGACGGTCGATCGGTGCGCGCTGACATGATGGCGCTCATGCCTAGGCTCGCTCAACCGGTGGCGCCCGGATAGGTCTGCTACGTTGCAGTATGTCGATGATGATCATCGGCGAACCGCAGTGCCGGCAAACAAAGGTTGACGGTACTGCGGCTGTGGCTACGACGTCGGCATTGGTTTCGATAAGGGCAGGCACTACGCCAAGCAACTCGCGTATCTTCGCGAGATTCTCGCGCCGCGAAGGGTTCGCGAGCAGACCGTAATGACGGATGCGGTGGAAGCCGCCCGGCAGCACGTGCAGCAGGAACCGTCGCACGAACTCATCGGCTTCGAGTGTCATGGTCTTGTTGCGTGTGCGTCCATTCACACGGTAGTCCTTCCAACGGAAGGTGACGCCGCGTTCGTCGAGCGCGACCAGGCGTTGGTTGGAGATCGCGACCCGGTGCGTGTAACGCGACAGATAGGCGAGCACTGCTTTGGGTCCCGCAAATGGGCGTTTGGCGTACACCACCCATTCACATGCTCTCATCGGCGCAAGCCATTGTGTGAAGGCTGTGAAATCGTTGAGCTCGGCGTATTGGCCGAAGAAACGCAACTGACCCCGGCGACAGGTGGCCTCCAGCTCTTCGAGGAAGCGTCTGCGGAACAGGCGCGAGAGTACGCGCACTGGAAGGAAGAAACCTGGCTTGCAAGCTAGCCACCGGCTTCGGTCCGGCGACAACCCACCACCGGGAACGATGCCATGCACATGGGGATGATGCGTGAGCGCGGAGCCCCAGGTATGCAGGACGAGCGTGGCGCCAATCTGTGCCCCGAGATGCTTCGAATCGGCCGCGATAGTGCGCAACGTCTCGGCTGCGATATCGAACAGCAGCCCGTAGATGACGGCCTTGTTGTAATACGCAATCGCGCTGATCGCAGCCGGCAGCGTGAAGACGACATGGTAGTACTCGACGGGCAGGAGATCTGCCTCACGCGCTTCAAGCCATCGGCGCGCAGCGGTAGCCTGGCACCTTGGACAATGTCTATTGCGACATGAGTTGTAGGCGATCACGACGTCGGCGCACCCTTCGCAGAGCAGCACGTGCCCTCCCAGCGCCGCGCTGCGGCACTGTTCGATCGCCGACATGACCTTCAGTTGTCCCAGGCTCAGGTTAGCGGATTGCCGCCACGTTGGGCCAAGAGAGCGAAAGACGTCGGCTACCTCGAGCGCGCGATGCACCACGAAGGCGACCTATTCGCGATTCAAACCCTCAAGAGGGCTGATCACCTCACGCAGAATATCGGTGGCGACCTGGGCATAAAGCGCTGTGGTCTCAAGCTTCTTGTGCCCAAGCATGACTTGAATCACGCGGATATCGACCTTCTGTTCCAGTAGATGAGTGGCAAAGCTATGGCGCAAAGTGTGCATGGACACGCGCTTGTCGATTCCGGCGGCCTCGGCGGCCGCATGGATCGCTCGGTTGAGTTGACGGGTGCTGAGAGATTCAATCGGGTTGAGCCCGGGAAAGAGCCAGCCGCCGTCGAGCATCTTGCCTTGGGCTCGAGCCATTCGCCACCAGACCCGCAGCCGCTCAAGCAGGATCGGCGAGAGCATGGCGTATCGATCCTTCTGACCTTTGCCCTGTTCAACGCGCAGCGTCATGCGCTGGCTGTCGATGTCACCGACCTTCAGGGCTGCCACTTCACTGGCGCGCAATCCGGTCCCATAAGCAACGGCGAGCGCCGTCTGATGCTTGAGATTACTGGCTGCTGC
>NZ_CAXUPU020000076.1:0-3463 GCF_964252755.1 Caballeronia sp. LjRoot29
AGAGCGCCCCGCGCTATCCGCGGAAAACCAACCTCCGAATTTGTGCGCATGTCGAACCATTTTTTAAACCACCCAGAAATGGATCTGCAGAATGCATAAGACCTAACCTGGCAAATAACAATGCAAACTCGTAGCTAACCTGCGAAGCGCCACGGCGGCAAATACGCGTGAGGCCGTGCGGGTTGTGGGGCAAGGGTGCTAGCCCGAGAGCGTACGGGGCGCAGCGTTTTACTGTCAGGATTCGCGAGAAGGAGGGGTTCACACATCCGTGGCTCTTGCGAGCACCGTGCTTTTCGGGTACCAATGAATCAAAACTGCACGCTGTGGACACTTAATTTTTAGAGAGTTGAAAGCGTTTTCTTTGCTTCGTTTCTTTGTCGCTTTGGACAAAGAAATGACGCGCCGCCACGCGCAGTGGCTAATAGTGATAAAGAAATCAGCCAAGATATAACCCGCGAAGGCCTGGAGAGCAGCAACCCGGCATTGACCCCGACCGCTAACGCAGAACCCGTGCAACCCGGCACAGTCCCCGCCCAATCACTAACGCCATGCCAAAACCACCTAACCCCCCCATTGGCCAAGGCAACGCGGCCCCCCTGCCCCCCCTTCCATCCGGCACTGCCGCATTCTCAAAGTTCCTAGCGATACTTCAGCGCATAGCCGACTCACCGGCGCCCCCGTCCATTGCCCAGCTTACCGCCTCGTCGAACTACCCCCGGCCTACGGTCTACCGCATTCTCGGGGCCCTGATCGCCGAAGGCCTGGTCGTCGAAACGCCGCGCGGCGGAACCTATTCGCTAGGTCCTCGTTTGCTATCCCTGGCAAGCCGAAGCTGGGAGCGCTCGGACCTCCGCATAGCCGCCAGCGAGGCACTCCAGACCTTGCGCGACCTTACCCAGGAAACCGTTCACCTCGCCGTGCGCAGCGGCTCTGAAATGGTCTACATCGAAAAGCTGGAAAGCCCGCACGCCGTGCGCATGGCATCGCGGATAGGCACACGCGTCACACTGTATTCAAGCTCCGTCGGCAAAGCCTATCTGTCTTCACTCAAGGGCCCGGACCGCGACGCGCTACTCGCCACCCTGAATTTCGAGCGCTTCACGCCGAATACGATCATCGAACGCACCGCACTCGATACCGAACTCAATGAAACCCACGCTCGCGGCTACGCCGAAGATCGTGAAGAAAACGAGCAGCAGATCTTTTGCTACGGCAGCGCAGTCCTGGGAGCAAACGGCGAGCCGATCGCATGCGTCAGCATCAGCATTCCCCTATACAGGAAAAGCACAACGCCGATGGAAACCTACATCGCGCCGTTGAAAGACGCTTGCCGCGTAATCGCCGAAGGAGTCGGCCCGGGCTCGCGCTGAGTGCAAGTCGATCGAGCAGGGTCACTCATCATCGGACAGGTATTATTCAATCGAATCTCTCTTCTCAAACGGATACCCCATGATCACTTGCTACCTTCGTTACATTATCAATCCGTCGAAACTCAAAGAGTTCGAAGCCTACGGCAAGATGTGGATTCCGTTAGTCGAGAAATTCGGTGGCCAGCATCACGGCTATTTCCTGCCGTCGGAGGGAGCCAACAACGTCGCGCTAGCGATGTTCTCGTTTCCGAGCCTGGCGATGTACGAAAGCTACCGTGAACAGTCGCAGCTTGATCCGGAATGCCAGGCAGCATTCAAATATGCCGACGAAACACAGTGCATCGTCAGCTACGAACGCAGCTTCTTTCGTCCCGTCTTCAGTTAACCGCGAGCGCAAAATTAAAATGCCGGGAGAACATCCCCGGCATATCAAAGTCTAGCGCCAAGTGCACCGCGCTAAGTCTCGGCCTTCCCGCTCATCGAGCCAAAGGCCACATTCATCTGCTTAGCAACTCACTTAGAACCGGGTACGCAAACCAATAGTCGCAGCAACCTGGCTATTTGTCGACGACGCGGTCAACCCGTTGATGTCAGCGGTCAGGCCCGAATCACCCGTACCGTTCACGTGCTGATACACGCCTTGCAGATACACATCGGTACGCTTGGACAGCGCGTATGCCGTCTGCAAGGTCACCTGGTTATATCTCGGGCTCACCCCATCCAGGCTCGCATCGGTAAAGGTGTAGGCGCCCGACACTGTCCACGCCGGCGTGAAGTTGTAGCGGCCGTTCACCTCATAGTTGGTGAAGCGCGCACTGCCGCCCGCCAGAGCAATGCCGTTGGTCGTCCCGGAGGCCGACGAGCCGATACCCGTCAAGTTGTTTAACTGAGTCTGCGTGAACACGAAGCCGACATTTGCTGCGCCGAACGCGTAGTTGACGCCCCCGCCGTAGGTGCGTTGACGGCCCGCTGCGAACGTGGCGTCGGCAGTCACGGCACCCGATGAGTTCAGCGTGGAGCCCGCGCTGTTGAGTTGCATGTAGCTGGCCGCGGCAGACAAAGGACCATAGTTATATGACACGCCCAGACTGTATGCCCGGTTGTCGGAGAACCCCCCCGCGTCGTTCGAGAAGCCATACAAACCGCCGAACTTGAAGCCGCCATAGTTGACGCTCTGATACTTGACCGAGTTGTTGATGCGGAACGAGTTATCAAGGTTGTCGTTATCGAATGGATGAGCGGCCTGCGTGCCGCCGAACTGCGTGCCGGTCAGAGCGAGCGGGCCAACATAGTCGACCATCGAGTCGTACTGCCGGCCGAGGGTGATGGCGCCAGCCTGGTCACTCGACAAACCAACGAACGCCTGACGGCCGAACTCCAGGCCGTTTTGGCCTAACTTGCCGTTGTCGATATTAAAACCGTTTTCCAACGTAAAGATGGCCTTGAGACCACCACCCAGGTCTTCGGAGCCTCGCAGGCCCCAACGGCTGCCGTTGACTTGACCGCTGGTCGCCTGGACGTTTTTGCTGCCGCCCTGGTTATTGGTGTAGGTAATGCCCGCGTCGATCAGGCCATAGAGGGTCACGCTGTTCTGCGCGTGTGCCGCTCCGGCGAAAGTGCCCAAGACACCGAGAGCAAGAAGGGATTTCTTCATTTCAATTTCTCCGAAAATACGATTGAGCAACGCGGTCCGCATGGCCTTTTTCACAGGCTGCAAACACCGCGATCCCGTCAGATAAACGCGCATCGCTGCGCGTACTGATCGACGTCGCCGTACGTCGATCAGACGGACACCATTAAACAGCGGCGTTTTGCGAGCACCGTTGGCAGCGGACAACAGGCATGCTTACCAAGCGTTGCGCCGTGTCAAAACCGTAATGCAATGGTTTGCGTTGAACAGGGCCCTTGAAGGAATGCGGCAGGCTGGCAAAACGTTTCGTGGAAAGGCATGCGCGGGTGTTCTCGTGCTAACGCCGGCAAGACGCGGGACGTTATCAATTGTCCGACGCGTACCTTGCGGTCATGAAGGGGAACATTCTGGAATAATTTGGCGACACATTAAACGCGGATAAGTGGCGCCTAGTGAAAGGGGA
>NZ_CAXUPU020000077.1:0-3395 GCF_964252755.1 Caballeronia sp. LjRoot29
CAACGAGTATGGTGTGGTAAAAAAAATGTGCTGGTCGATAGCCGACGAGGCCAAGGCAGCGTCTTTGCGGAAATCGAACAGCACATATTATTCGGCTACAGGGTACGGAGGAAGGCCATCAGGTCGGGCTGATCACGCCATTGTTTTTGTACTTCGGCATTGCCTTGCACTTCGCATGTCGCCAGCGCCCGCGCCTTTGTTTCCAGGTTGATCTCGGCATAGATGTTCGTCGTCTCCAACGACACGTGCCCAAGCCAGCCGCGTATCGTATTGATGTCGACACCGGCCTGCAGTAGTAGCGAAGCGGTTGTATGCCGAATCACATGTGGGTGCACATTCTTGCCGGCGAGTGACGGCACGCTGGCTGCAGCACGAATAGCGCAGCGCTTCACCAGAGCATGAATGCCGGAGCGCGTCATCGTCTGATGGAGCCGGTTGAGGAACACAGGTTCGGCGGCGGCCCTGCCTTCAGTCTGTGAGCGCAACGCCTCGATTGTGGATTTCCAGAGCGGGCAGCGGCGATGTTTGTTCCCCTTGCCGACGATGCTGGCCGAACGCGTGTGCCAGTCAATGTCGCCAATCTTGAGCTGCGCGGCTTCGCTTGCACGCGCTCCTGAATTAAACATGAAGAGCAGTAACGCATGTTCGCGCTGCCCCTGTGCTGTATTCATGTCAGAGGCTGCGAGCAGGGCGTCCATTTCCTGCCTGCTAAGGTAGCTGATCTCCGGCCGACTGGTTCTCTTGACGGGAATCAGATGAATCTGTGCCCACCAGTCGACGTATTCCGGTGCATGTTCGCCGATGAAACGAGCCAGCGCATGGATGCCGCCGAGCCGCTGATTTCGTGTGCTGACCATACAGTGGCGCTGTTCTTCCATGTGCGTCAGGAACAGGCGGACCATTTGCGCGGAGAGATCATCAACGCTCAGGCGATCGATCCGTTTGTCGACCTTGGCGGCCAGATACGGAAGCAACAGCATGAGCATGTCGCGGTAACTTTTTTGCGTATTGATGGCAAGGTTACGTTCGCCCACCAGATACTCGATCAGGAACCGCCGGATCCACGGACCCAGCAGAGATGAGTTATTCATGATGCACCTCAAGGAAGTAAGTTTCAAAGCGCGTGCCCGCTTCATTCAGCAACTCGGGCGTCAGAGTGAGGTAGCGCTGGGTGCTCGCGAGATCGATGTGGCCGAGATAGGTGGCCAGTTGCGGTAACAACAGTTGCAACTCCACGCCACCGCGATACCAGGCGATTAGCCGGTGCACTGCGCCTGAGTGCCGCAAATCATGCAGCCTCGGCTGGCAGGACGCACCGCCTTCGCGTTGGATGTTTGCCAGGACGCGCTGTCGCTGAAAGGCCTTGCACACAGCTTTCTGGGTCACAGGGCGACCATCGCGGAAACAGAAGAACGGCGCAGCCGGTGCCTGCCCAAATCTCTGGTTGCGTTGCCGGGCATAGGTTCGCATCGCACTATTCAGATCTGCGCCTAGCGGAACCAGCCTCGATTTATAGAATTTGCTCTCGTGCACGTGCAGGACGGCTTCGTCGAGATTGACGTCCTGCATGGTTAGCCGCAAGGCTTCGCCATGGCGCAGGCAAGCGCCATACAGAATCAGAATGAGTGCACGCAAAACATATGCATCCAGCAGACCGTATGGACTGCATGCCGCCGGAGCCACGTCGAGCAGGCGCTTTAATTCCTGCTGCGAATAGATATAGGGTATCAGCGGTGGCGGCAATTCCGGACTGTAGGGAGAAAGTGGAGAAGCCGAGACATGCCCACGCGAGAGGGCAAAACGAAACAGGCAGTCAAGTACCGACCTTCTCTTGCGCCAATGGTTAGTCAGCGGCCTGTTGCCAGTCAGGAAGTCATGTACCTGCCTGAGCGTGATCGACGTCACATCAATGTTGCCATCAACCCGGCGGCAGAATGAGGCAAGCGTGGCCGCTTCGGAATCAAAGCGCATGCCCAACGCCCGTTTGTGGCTCACGTATTGGGCGACAAGTTCGGAGAGCGTCATAGCAAACTCCCCAGATCGATTTCGGCCACATGCCTCAGTCCGCTCAGGTCAACCTTCGCATAGGTTCTCGTCGACGAAGCGCTGCGATGGCCGAGATGATCGCCGATCTCCTTCAGGGCAAAACCAGCATCGAGTAAGTGCCGGGCATTGGCATGCCTCAAGCAATGTGCGCCACGCCGCGGGATGTCGATGCCAAGCACTGCGAGACGCGATCGGACAATGTCGCTTACGCGCGCAGGTGACAACGGTCGGATCGGCGCCTCAACCGACAGGAACAGCTCACGATGAGCGCTTCGTGGACGCGCCTCCTTCAGGTAACGCAGAATGGCATTCCCAACTGTTGCCACCAGCGGATATTGCTGTGTGCAACGCTGCTTGGGACGATGGACATGAAGGATCTCGCCGCACCAGTCTATATCCTCCAGACGGAGCAGTACCACCTCGCCGCGCCTCAGTCCGTAGACAACCAGCAGCATGATCATCGCACGGTTGCGTAGATCGATCGCACTGTCGCCGACAAAACTGGCGACGAATCTTTGCACGTCCTCCCAATCTGGCCCGAGCGGCAAACCCTCCTCCCTATACACCACGGGTGCTTCAATGCCGCACGCAACGTTGGTAGCCCAGCCTTGTCCTTCTGCATACCGGAAGAAATTGCGCAGCGTGCTCGCAAGCGCGTGCAATGACACTCTGGACCAGCCATGGTTGCCCTGGTACGCGAGGTAGGTGTCGACGTCGTGGATAGTGAGAGCATCAATTGCCCTGTCAGGGCGGCAGACCATCGCCAGAAAATGACCGATCTCATCACGACAGTTTGAAATCGTAGCAGGAGAGAGTCCTCGCTGGTCGCGCATGAAATCGACGTAGTGCTCGACATAGCGAACAAATGGTTCTCTCGTGGGATGCCGTTCCTCCAGACGCCCCAGAAAACACAGCCAGGCCGTGGCGGTATGGATGAACAGAAGCCGTGAGCTGCGGGACTCGTTCGTGCGCTCACTTCGAACGAGACGAATCCGGTGGTCAACCGCAAACGCGATTTCCTCGTGCGTTATTAACCGCGGGCGGGACAGATCCATGCTCTGCGAAAAAACCAGTAGGACCCACGCGATCTTGCGGATCGACTTAGGCGGATAACCCAGTTCCTGACAATGTACGAGGAAGCGTTTCCTGGATTCCACGCAGGGCGCGAGCGTGTGGGCAGCAAGAACATGCGGACGCGTAAAGAGAGTCTCAAACATGATATTCCCCCAATGTTGATCAGTGGAATATCAGTATCAGCCTGAAATTATGTCGCCATGGACGGGTCAACCTGACAGGCAATACAGGGTTATTAAGAGGCACCGCGACATTTTTTTTACCACACCATACTC
>NZ_CAXUPU020000078.1:0-3086 GCF_964252755.1 Caballeronia sp. LjRoot29
AGTGAAGCGAACGCGGTGAACTGAAACATCTAAGTAACCGCAGGAAAAGAAATCAACCGAGATTCCCAAAGTAGTGGCGAGCGAAATGGGATCAGCCTGTACTCTTTAGCACGACCGTTAGCCGAACACTCTGGAAAGTGTGGCCATAGCAGGTGATAGCCCTGTAGGCGAAAGCGGATGTGTGGAACTAGGTGTACGACAAGTAGGGCGGGACACGTGAAATCCTGTCTGAAGATGGGGGGACCATCCTCCAAGGCTAAATACTCGTGATCGACCGATAGTGAACCAGTACCGTGAGGGAAAGGCGAAAAGAACCCCGGGAGGGGAGTGAAATAGATCCTGAAACCGCATGCATACAAACAGTCGGAGCCTTTGAAAAGGGGTGACGGCGTACCTTTTGTATAATGGGTCAGCGACTTACGTTCAGTAGCAAGGTTAACTGATTAAGGCAGCCGTAGCGAAAGCGAGTCCGAATAGGGCGTTCAGTTGCTGGGCGTAGACCCGAAACCAAGTGATCTATCCATGGCCAGGTTGAAGGTGCGGTAACACGTACTGGAGGACCGAACCCACTAATGTTGAAAAATTAGGGGATGAGCTGTGGATAGGGGTGAAAGGCTAAACAAACTTGGAAATAGCTGGTTCTCTCCGAAAACTATTTAGGTAGTGCCTCGTGTATCACCTTCGGGGGTAGAGCACTGTCATGGTTGTGGGGTCCATTGCGGATTACTACGCCATAGCAAACTCCGAATACCGAAGAGTGCAATCACGGGAGACAGACATCGGGTGCTAACGTCCGGTGTCAAGAGGGAAACAACCCAGACCGCCAGCTAAGGTCCCCAAATATTGCTAAGTGGGAAACGAAGTGGGAAGGCTAAAACAGTCAGGAGGTTGGCTTAGAAGCAGCCACCCTTTAAAGAAAGCGTAATAGCTCACTGATCGAGTCGTCCTGCGCGGAAGATGTAACGGGGCTAAGCAATATACCGAAGCTGCGGATGCGAGATTTATCTCGCATGGTAGGAGAGCGTTCCGTAAGCCTGTGAAGGTGCATTGAAAAGTGTGCTGGAGGTATCGGAAGTGCGAATGCTGACATGAGTAGCGATAAAGGGGGTGAAAAGCCCCCTCGCCGTAAGCCCAAGGTTTCCTACGCAACGTTCATCGGCGTAGGGTGAGTCGGCCCCTAAGGCGAGGCAGAAATGCGTAGCTGATGGGAAGCAGGTTAATATTCCTGCACCATTGTTAAATGCGATGGGGGGACGGATCGCGGAAGGTTGTCCGGGTGTTGGAAGTCCCGGTCCTTGCATTGGAGAAGGCGCTTAGGCAAATCCGGGCGCGTAATTCAAGGGTGTGAGGCCATTCACTTAGGTGAAGAAGCAATCGGAAGTGGTTCCAAGAAAAGCCTCTAAGCTTCAGTTTAACAAGACCGTACCGCAAACCGACACAGGTGGGCGAGATGAGTATTCTAAGGCGCTTGAGAGAACTCGGGAGAAGGAACTCGGCAAATTGGTACCGTAACTTCGGGATAAGGTACGCCCCTGTAGCTTGACTGGCCTGCGCCAGGAGGGTGAAGGGGTTGCAATAAACTGGTGGCTGCGACTGTTTAATAAAAACACAGCACTCTGCAAACACGAAAGTGGACGTATAGGGTGTGACGCCTGCCCGGTGCCGGAAGATTAAATGATGGGGTGCAAGCTCTTGATTGAAGTCCCGGTAAACGGCGGCCGTAACTATAACGGTCCTAAGGTAGCGAAATTCCTTGTCGGGTAAGTTCCGACCTGCACGAATGGCGTAACGATGGCCACACTGTCTCCTCCCGAGACTCAGCGAAGTTGAAGTGTTTGTGATGATGCAATCTCCCCGCGGCTAGACGGAAAGACCCCATGAACCTTTACTGTAGCTTTGCATTGGACTTTGAACCGATCTGTGTAGGATAGGTGGGAGGCTATGAAACCGGAACGCTAGTTTCGGTGGAGCCGTCCTTGAAATACCACCCTGGTTTGTTTGAGGTTCTAACCTTGGTCCGTGATCCGGATCGGGGACAGTGCATGGTAGGCAGTTTGACTGGGGCGGTCTCCTCCCAAAGTGTAACGGAGGAGTACGAAGGTACGCTAGGTACGGTCGGAAATCGTGCTGATAGTGCAATGGCATAAGCGTGCTTAACTGCGAGACCGACAAGTCGAGCAGGTGCGAAAGCAGGTCATAGTGATCCGGTGGTTCTGTATGGAAGGGCCATCGCTCAACGGATAAAAGGTACTCTGGGGATAACAGGCTGATACCGCCCAAGAGTTCATATCGACGGCGGTGTTTGGCACCTCGATGTCGGCTCATCTCATCCTGGGGCTGTAGCCGGTCCCAAGGGTATGGCTGTTCGCCATTTAAAGAGGTACGTGAGCTGGGTTTAAAACGTCGTGAGACAGTTTGGTCCCTATCTGCCGTGGGCGTTGGATATTTGAAGGGGGCTGCTCCTAGTACGAGAGGACCGGAGTGGACGAACCTCTGGTGTACCGGTTGTCACGCCAGTGGCATCGCCGGGTAGCTATGTTCGGAAGAGATAACCGCTGAAAGCATCTAAGCGGGAAACTCGCCTTGAGATGAGATATCCCTGGAGCTTCGAGCTCCTTGAAGGGTCGTTCTAGACCAGGACGTTGATAGGTCAGGTGTGGAAGTGCAGTAATGCATTAAGCTAACTGATACTAATTGCCCGTAAGGCTTGATCCTATAACCAGTGTGTTTCGGGTGTGCAAGAGCAACCCAGAACCGCTCAGGTTGAGATCATGTTGTGCCTGATATAAGTAGTAGCAAACACAACCCTAAGCAACACCGGTAACAACGAGGCGCTCCTCAAAGAGTGAACTCGACTACTTCTTCCCCAGATTGGTTGTAACGCCCATCAGCGCTACAACACCCCCTTTATGCCTGATGACCATAGCGAGTTGGTACCACCCCTTCCCATCCCGAACAGGACCGTGAAACGACTCCACGCCAATGATAGTGCGGATACCCGTGTGAAAGTAGGTAATCGTCAGGCTCCCCATGCGCTGCACCAAGCAACTCATCCGCTTGGCAGCTAAACAAAAACCCCACCCCAT
>NZ_CAXUPU020000079.1:0-2596 GCF_964252755.1 Caballeronia sp. LjRoot29
AATGGGGCGTTCATTGTGCACCTCCTTCCGAAACCTCGATAAACATTGGGATTTGTCCTTCGGCATCGTTGCGACACGGGCGATGTTTGCGCGTCAACGCCGCCGCAACAGCCTCGCTGCGTAGATCACTCGCGCGAATCTGCCATGGGGCATCGGGCATCACCTGCTCGGCAGGCAGGATGCGATCGTTGATCAACCGCCGGATCGCGTGACTGGTGACGCCGAGCTGTTTTGCGGCTTCGGACATCGTCAACCATTCCCCATCCTTCTCTGCCGGCCTGTAGGCATGGATGTCACGCACGCGCCGTATGGAGCTGACACGGTGTGCGGTCCAGGTCTTGCCTTGGCCGGTCCGCATTCCCATCCGGTTCAACGATGCAGCGATGTCCTGATCTGACCATCGGGTTGCCATGCTGCGGATGACCGCGAGCGCTTCGTCGGACGTGCTACATCCATGCTCGCCCGGTCCGGGCTTGCGGACCCGTAACTGCGAATGCTGACCGCCTTGCCAGTGAATCGTCAGGATGACTTCACGCGCCGTTTCGTCCACGTCGGCAACAATATCGACGATCAGGGCGCGAACAAGCTGCTGGCGCATGCGCATCGTGACGTTCGGTGCATTCCAGGCAGCAGTGAGGTCTTCCGCAAGCTTCGCAAAGTCAGGAGTGGGGATATCCGCCGCCGACGTGCTTACCGTCTCCAGGCGCGTCTGGCAGGCCAGTACGCGGCGCAATGCTGCTTCCCAATTCTTCTCCAGCTGCGCGGCAATCAGACGGTTGTCAGGATCGCAGGCGGCATAGCGCCGCTCGGCCAGTGTGGCTTCGTACTGCGCTTGCTGCAGTTCAAGTTCCACGATCCGTCGCTGCCCGTTCAGGGTGTCCATGTGCATTTGCTCGGCCTGCCGGGCTGCTTCGATTGCCATTGGTTCCACGACACGCAATAGCTCCTTCCCGATAGCGGCGTCGATGCGAGAGCCCCCGAAACTCATGCATTGCGGTGGCATGTCAAAGCGGGCACATCGGTAGACAGGTTGCGGTATGCGCCCAGTATAGGCCACGAACAGGCGGCGCCCACAGCGCGCGCAGGCAAGCAGACCTGCCAGCAGTGCCCGGCCACCGCGGCTCGATTTTACGTCGCCCGCTTTGCCATAGGCATTGGTCGCGAGCTGCTTCTGGTTGCGCTCGAATTCAGCCCAGTCGATGTAGCCTTCGTGATGTTCCCTGAGCAGGACATCCCATTCATCAAACGGCTTGGGGTGCTTGTAGCTCTTGCGCGCGCGCCCATCCACGATCGCCATCTGCTTGCCACTCTTGCCATATACGTAAGCTCCGGCGTAGAACGGATTCTTGAGCACCGAGATCACGTTTCGATAGCGCACCGGTATCCAGTCGAAGTGGGTCAACGTCCTGCCATCGGAGGGGCGCGGGAAGTGGACCTGTTCAGCTCGCAGCGACAGTAGAACCTGCCGTGCGCTGCCCAGTTCGCGGAAGCGTGCAAAGATCAGGCGTATGACTTCCTGCAATCGCAAATTCGGATCAAGACCCAATCCAACTTCCCGATGCCAGATGTAGCCGAACGGCACGCTGATACGCAAATCGCCGCGGTAAGCCTTCGCGCGTTTGGCATCGAGCATGCGCGTACGAAGCACGTTGAGCTCGAATTCACTGATGCTGCCTTTCATTCCGAGCAGTAACCGGTCGTTTGCCCGACAAGGATCGTACACACCGTCCAGGTCGATTACCCTGGCCTCGACAAGCCCGCAGAGTTCAAGCAGATGGTGCCAGTCGCGCCCGTTACGTGCAAGACGTGAGGCATCCATACAAAGGACCGCTCCGACTTCGCCAGCACACAGTAAAGCCACGAGGCGCTCGAAACCGGGCCGGGCGACTGCGCCGCTGGCAGAACGGCCCATGTCCTCATCGATAACCTCGATGTCGCGAAATCCCCGCCGCTTGGCTTCCTCCACAAGGTCGTATTGCCGACGCCGGCTTTCGAGGTTTGTCTGTACCTGAGTCTGCGTCGACTGCCGGACGTAGATCACCGCTTTGCGTTTAAGAAGGAGCTCAGGCAAACGATCAACGTTCGTCATCGTTATGCTCCTTTGGCGTGGCGACGCCGGCGGCCTGCATCAGCAGGCTCGCCAGATGGGTGCTTGCCCTTGCGCGTTGTACCGCGCTCATCCCCTGAAGCTCGACGGCGTCGAACGTCATGTTCATCTGGCGCGGTATCGATTGCAACGACTGCAGACCTGCTGGAACGACGTTTGGCAGCTTGCCCATTGCGCTTCTCCCGGACGATGGTGGAATCGTCCGGTGAGTTTCCTCGCAAACGTCGATCAACAAGCAACTGGTGCAGATTGCGCAGCGCCATCACGGTGACTCTCGGGTCACCAAGTTCCATGCACGAACACGCGGCAGCATCCAGCATCCACCCGGCAATCATCTTGACCGTACCGCATCCGGCATCGATGTGGACTACTCGGCTTCCGCCGCGCTGCTCAACATCTCTAACCTTGACGCGGTGCCCATACAACGGGTGCCAACGATAATGGACTTCAACTTCCTGCCCGATATGGGCAGAATGAACGGGCAATGGC
>NZ_CAXUPU020000080.1:0-2517 GCF_964252755.1 Caballeronia sp. LjRoot29
TCCGCAGGAATGTGAATGCGCCACCGCGCTTCGCTGGCAGGCGTCGAACGAGCCTCGATGGAGGAAACCGCGGAGTGCCCCGATGCGGTCGGAGTTTTTGAGGCTATGGCGATTGATAGGCCGGGATGCCCGGCAATGTTGATGGATGCGTGGTCAGGCGGGATGCTGGATGCGCGCTGACGCGGTGATGAAGCGGTGCAGTGGCGCAATTGTGATGGCGAAGCGGACGCGCGAGGGACTGCGCGAAGCGACAGGCGCAAACGTCCGCCCGTGGGCCGCGTTGCCGCAGAGCCGACGGTCGGGCTATAGGTGCAGGGAGCGTTGCGCTCACGTTTCACCTCGCCGCATGGGTGGTGCGCGAATGGGCGCAGTTCGATCCAGTATCTCGATGACGATCATCGGCGCACCGCAGTGCCGGCAGACGAAGACCGGAGCGACAGCAACCTCGGTTTCGTCGGGCTGGGTGGGGACCTCGGGCACGACGTCCAGTAACTCACGCACCTTCGCGAGGTTGGCGCGGCGCACCGGGTTGGCCAGCAGCCCGTAATGACGGATGCGATGGAAGCCGCCGGGCAGCACATGCAGCAGGACGCGGCGCATGAACTCACCGGCTTCCAGCGTCATGATCTTGTAGCGGGTGCGCCCCTTTGCACGGTAGTCCTTCCAGCGGAAGGTCACGCCGCGCTCATCGAATGCGACCAGGCGTTGATTGGAGATCGCGACCCGGTGCGTATAGCGTGAGAGGTACTCGAGCACCGCTGCCGGTCCTGCAAACGGGCGCTTGGCGTATACGACCCACTCGCAGGCACGTAGCGGTACAAGCCACCGCGCAAAGGCGGCTGGATCCGCGAGCCCCACATACTCGCCGAAGAACTGCAGCTTGCCGCGTCGGTGTGCGTCTGCAAGTGCTTCGAGGAAGCGGCGCCGGAACAGGCGTGACAGGACGCGCACCGGCAGGAAGAAGCCGGGCCTGCACGCAATCCACCGCTCACCATCGGGCGACAGGCCGCCACCGGGAACGATACCGTGCACGTGCGGATGATGCGTGAGCGCTGAGCCCCAGGTGTGCAGCACCAGCGTGGCGCCGATCTGTGCGCCCAGGTGCCTCGGATCCGCGGCGATAGTACGCAGTGTTTCGGCGGCGATGTCGAACAGCAGCCCGTAGATCACCGTCTTGTTGTACCAGGCGATCGCGCCGATCGGCGCGGGCAGCGTGAACACTAAGTGGTAGTACTCCACGGGCAGCAGATCGGCCTGGCGTGCTTCGAGCCAGCGGTGTGCGGCACTGGCCTGGCACTTCATGCAGTGACGATTGCGACAGGAGTTGTAAGCGACCTCGATGTGCTCGCAGCCGGAACAGCGCAGCACATGCCCGCCCAGCGCCGCGGTGCGGCACTGTTCGATGGCCGACATGACCTTCAGCTGCCCCAGGCTCAGGTGTGCCGTTGCTCGCCACGCTGGCCCGTGGGTGCGGAAGATGTCCGCAACCTCAAGCATGAGGCGCTACAGCGCGCGAGCTTACTCGGAGGGCAGGCGGTCTAGAGGACTGGTGACCTCGTGCAGCAGGTCGGTGGCCACCTGGACGTAGAGCGCAGTGTTCTCGAGCTTTACGTGCCCGAGCAGCACCTGGATCACGCGGATGTCCACCTTCTGCTCGAGCAGGTGTGTCGCAAAACTGTGCCTCAAGGTATGCATGGAAACGCGCTTGTCGATGTGTGCGGCCTCGGCCGCGGCATGGATGGCGCGGTTCATCTGCCTCGTGCTGAGCGGGTCGACGGGATCGAGCCCGGGAAAGACCCACCCGCCATCCAGCATCTTGCCCTGGGCCCGGGCCACGTGCCACCAGACACGCAGGCGCTCGAGCAGCACCGGTGAGAGCATGGCGTAGCGGTCACGGCGCCCCTTGCCCTGCTCAATGCGCAGCGTCATGCGCTGGCTGTCGATGTCGCCGACCTTCAGGGCCACCACTTCGCTTGCGCGCAGCCCGGCACCGTATGCAACCGACAGGGCGGTCTGGTGTTTCAGGTTGCCCGCCGCCTCAATGAGGCGGCGCACTTCATCGGGACTGAGCACAACGGGCAATATGCGTGGAACGCGCACCGGCTGCATCCTGACCATCAGCTCGGGCCGGTCGAGCGTGACCTCGAAGAAGAACTTCAGGCCGGTAATCGCGTGGTTCAGTGACACGGGCGATGTGCCGTGATCGACCAGATGCAGCTGGTAGCGTCGCAGGTCCTCGACGGTGGCCGTATCAGGCGAGCGCCCGAGAAACCGGGCAAATTCGCGCACGATGCGCAGATAGGTGTCCTGCGTCTTGGGCGAAAGCTGGCGCATGCGCATGTCGTCGATCATGCGTTGGCGCAGTGGACTGGCGTTTGTCTGTGAGGAGGTCATGATTGGGCTCCTGCTGGAGAACGAGGCGGATTGCCTCATTCGCCAACATACCGAACCGCGCGGCGGACCTCCCATGAACCGCACGCGATGGCCGGAGCCCCTACCGCGCGAGCGGTTTCGTTC
>NZ_CAXUPU020000081.1:0-2460 GCF_964252755.1 Caballeronia sp. LjRoot29
CCGCCCCGATACCTCTCCGAAGCAGCCGCCTCCGCCCTTCTCCTCCCTCCAACTCTGACTAATCAATGCAGCTTGTGCGCAAGGTAAAGACCGTACTCGTCGCGCTCGCCGTACCGCCCTGGCAAGAAGCCGTTGAAGATATGGCCCCCCACCCGCGCCCCGACGTTCTCCAACCGCCGAATCGTCTCTTCCAACTGCCGTGCACCCGTGTGATCGGCACGCGACACCAGCAGCACCAGATCACAGTCTTGGGAAGCGATCGACAACGCATCGCTCACCGGAAGAACAGGTGGCGAATCGATCACCACGTAATCGTACGTCTCGCGAAGCTTGGCCAGCATCTCCTGGAACGCAGGCCGTCCCAGAAGCTCCGATGGGTTCGCCGGCACACTCAGCCCCGCGTTCAGCACCGAGAGGTTGCTCTGATCAAGCTTCACGATCGCCTCTTCCACCCGTGCCGTGCCCTCCAGCACTTCGGCCAGACCTGCACCGCTGCGCTCTTTCAACAGGTGCCGCAACCGGCCCTGGCGCATGTCCGCATCGATGAGCACCACCGAAGCGTGCGTCTCCGCCAACAGATAAGCAAAGTTCGATGACACAAAGCTCTTGCCCACGCCCTGCGTCGGCCCCGTGAACAGAATCACCTTGCCCGCCGACAAGTCACCCGTCTCAAGCAACGCCTTCATGCTGCTGCGCAACGAACGTAACGCTTCGATCCCCGGATCCGTCGGGCTATTGGCCGCCAACAGCTTGGCCGGCGTACCCAGGCGACGGCGCGCGGCGCTGCTGTGCTGCAGTTGCGCCGGCGATTGCGCGACCACCGCCAGGCGCGGCACATGCGAGATGTAATCAATCTCTTCCGGTGTCCGAAGTTCCTTGCGCTTCAGCGAGATCAGATGCACCGTCGCCGCGCTCACGAACAACCCGCCAAGAATCGAACCCAGCAGCACGATCGCATTGCGCGGCCACGCCTGCTTCTCCGGCGTAATCGCCCAGTCAACCACGCCCACGCCGGGTGCGGTGCTCGCCGCTGCCACTTCCAGTTGCTGCGCATTGGTCAGCACGCTCGTGTACAACTGCGTGCTCACCGCCACATCGCGCGCAAGCCTGACATATTCGCGTTGAATGCTCGGCAGCTTCGTCGCCGTGTCGCTCAGTTCCTGGATCTGCCGGTTCACCTGATCGAGCTGCGAAGCGGCCGCTTGATACGTCGGGCTATCGGGGCGGAACTTCTGCTTCTGCTCGTCCAGCTGGAGCTGCAAGCGCGTCTGGGTATCGGCCAACGTGCTCAAGCGCGTGATCAGCGCCGTACCTTGCTGACCCATGTCGACCATGCTCGTCTTCGTGCGGTAATCATTGAGGCGGTTCTCCGCGCTCTCCAGATCCGCCTTCAGCCCGGGCAGGCGCCCGCGCAGGAAGTTCAGGCTCAACTGGGCCTGCTCGGCACGCGACTGCTCGTCACGCTTCAAATACGTCTTCACGATGGTGTTGACCAGCATTTGCGCGGCCAGGGGCGAATCGGCCTGATAGCTCAGGCTCATGATCGAGGGGTCGTGGAGCGCCGAACTCTGGCTTGCAACCGACGCCTTCAGCGCCTTGTTCACGTTCTCATAGACCGTCTGCGCGGACTGGCTGCGCAGCGTGAACTCCACGCCGGGGCGCGCCCGCAGCGTGTCGATACGCAACTCGCCAGGCGCATTGCCATCGGGTGTACTCACGCTAAATGAGACCAGTTGCCCGACGCGACCCTGTGCCAGCGCCTCACCGTCCTTGTCATACAGCGTGTATTGCCCGGCTTCGCCCGTCACCACGCGAAACTTGTCGCCCAGGGACGCCTCCGGCACCGTGAACACGCCCGGCTTGAGCAGCTCGCCGCCCCACGCATAACCGCTCAAGCCCAGAAACGGCGGCACCAGCGTTTGGGCGTTGACATGGCGCGAGGCCATAAACTTGCCAATCAACGGGAAATGACTTCCCGTTTGCACGCTCGTTTGCGCACCGGTTTGAGCGATCGCATCGCTTACGATGCTGCGCGACGTCAGCACCGCGCTCTCGTCGCTTGCCGACACCGTCGCGCTCATCGTGCCCGACACATCCGACAGCGCGCTGATCGAGGCGCCGGGTTTGGACGAACTTTCCACGCGCAGCATAGCCTCGGCGCGGTACTGCGGCGTGGCCAGCAAAATGTACAGCCCGCCCACCACCACGAACGTGCCCGTGATCGTCATGAATAGCCGCTTGTGGCGAACCACGCTGCGCCACAGGTCAATCAGCCCGTCGCTCTTCTTCGGCGCCGCACTAAACGACGAATGCCCGATGTATGAACTCATGTCAAACCCCTGCAATAAAAGATAAAGGCCGAGCCCGTGGATAACAAAACGCTTCCGGCTATCGAAATAACCTCGCCCGACAACGATGCTTACCGCTCAACCACAATGACGTTATTTATGAAGGAACACT
>NZ_CAXUPU020000082.1:0-2315 GCF_964252755.1 Caballeronia sp. LjRoot29
GTCGCTTAAAGCCCGACAGATCTCACGGTTTGACGGCGCCAGATACGCTGGTCATGCGGACACTAAGAACGACAACAATTTCGGAAGGAGACGGCATGGCAACTCCCATCATTGGCAGCAGCGATGAAATGCACCGCGACGCGACGCGCAAAGCGATGCTGCGGCTCATCCCGCTCATGTGTCTGATCTATTTCATGTCGTATCTCGATCGCACGAACGTCTCTCTGGCGAAGGCGCGACTTGCTGCCGATCTGAGCATCGATGCGGCTGCTTATGGGCTTGGCGCAGGCATCTTCTTTGTCGGGTATGCATTACTCGAAGTGCCGAGCAACCTTGCCGCCCACCGTTTTGGGCCGCGCCGCTGGATCGCACGAATCGCTGTCACTTGGGGCGCACTTTCGGCGGCGATGATGTTCGTTCAAGGCGAATATTCCTTCTACACAATCCGAGTGCTGCTTGGGATCGCTGAAGCCGGCCTGTTCCCTGCGCTGATGTACATGATCACCCTCTGGTTTGCTCCGAAGGATCGCTCGGTTGCGGTCGGCTGGATTTACACTGCGCCCGCACTCGCGCTGATGTTAGGCAATCCGCTGGGCGGCGCCTTAATGCAAATGGATGGCTTAGCCGGCTTGCACGGCTGGCAATGGCTCTTTGTAGTCGAGGGTTTGCCTACTATCGTGGTCGGCGTGATCCTATGGTTCAAGCTGCCGGAAAAGCCATCCGACGCAAGCTGGTTATCGAAGGAGGAAGCGAGCATCCTCGAAACTCGTGCCGTGCCAGACGCCGCACATTTAAATCTTTTATCGAATAACTGGATGGCCGCGTTGAAGGAGCCGGCTACTGTGCTGACCGGGCTGATCTATTTTCTGAATCAGGTGGCATTCGTTGGACTTGTGTTCTTCGTGCCGGCGATGATCCAGCAGATGCATGCGAAGTCATCGTTGGTAGTTGGGATGCTGTCGAGCAGTGTTGGCATTGGCGTTCTGCTCGGTGTATTGGTATTACCGCGCATACATCGTCGTGTGACAAACGATTGTCTTTATCTTGGCGTATTGACCGCTGGTTTCGCCGTCAGTGCGATCCTGTTTATCTCAACGGACTCGCTCCAAGTGAGGCTTGCTCTATTCGTTGTTACGGCGTTCTTCGGTGGTGGCGTCTTGCCGCTGTATTGGGCGATTTCGATGAAGCGGCTTCACGGCATTAGGCTGCCGCCGGATTAGCGTTCATTAACACCATTGGACTAATCGGCGGTTTTGTAGGTCCGTACCTGTTTGGATTAGCGGAAGGTGCTTCTGGGAAAAGCACTTCGGGGTTTTCGGTCGTCGTCGGTGCGTCGATTTTGGGACTCATCCTCGTACCTTTGCTGGCAAGATCCATCCGGTCAGAAGGACGCATGGCCGGCCTGAGGGAACCGCTGTTGCACATTGAACAATGAGCCTCACGGGGCGCGTGCGATGCTAGCGGACAGGAGAGCTGTTTCGCACGAGCTCACGGCTGATAGTTGCCGGTGAGCATTCGCGTATGCGGGCCATTGACCTGCATACGCGAACCCCGCAAATACAAGCTTGCAATGGTTAGGCCCTAATCGGGCTACGGTTGCCGGCGTAAATTTTTGCGCGCACTGTGACGGCTTCGTACGATGTCGGTATTGCGGTTCACATTTGAGTAGGCCAAATTAAAGATCGCACGCGTCGTACTCGATAGGTTTCCCCACCCGTTTGACATAAATCAAATGATCGAAATTTAGTTCGCAGTCCTATGCGTATTAAGGCGAGTGGGTTATCATTTTGTGCAGTGGGCCGCTGCACAAATTCGGACATATGGTGCCTCCAAGGTGCGAGGTGTCAGTCTGCGCATGGCGGGGAGGGCTGCTGGTTAGATGCAATGTCCGTGCACGATGGGGCGGCAAAAGGGGGAAGTGCGTGAATGCTCCTCACGGACCTGGTGTCGTGCAGAGGCTGTCAATGAGTCTCATCGTCGTTGCTCTCCAGCCAAGCCGGAATATCACGCTTGCCGTTGAGCACGCGCCAGACTTCCACATGAGCATCGCGCTCAATATAGAAGATTAGGTGCGGATACCGATCCAGTGGCCACGACCGCAGGTCTGGGATACCCAGCTCGTACGCGTAACGGGGAGACCCGATGTTCGGGTGCTTGGAGAGACGCTCGTAAGCCTGCTCGATCTCCGCGATGAATCCGAGCGCAGCCCGCTCCGAGCCTTCGTCTACGAGGTAGTGCGTCACCTCGTCCTCGACGTCCTGCCTGGCTAGCCTTGTCGGTATGACGGGCTTAGCCCTCATTTGCGAGAAGTACGC
>NZ_CAXUPU020000083.1:0-2286 GCF_964252755.1 Caballeronia sp. LjRoot29
GTTTGAACGGTATGTGGAAGATGATGACGAATTGCTGGAAGAACTCCATCTTGATAGAAAATCAGCCATAGTCCGCCTGACAACCAGTCTGCGGAACTATGAGCTGGATCTTCGAAAGGTCGATGAGAAAGAGGTGAAGGCGATGCGAAAGGTGCTCTCTCGGATGAACCATGACCGCCGGATTAGGCTATTAGGTATCTGACAAGTTCTTCGATCAGACAACCGCAAGCCGGAAGTTTCGCCGGGTCGATCGCCAGCTCGTCATGCAACTGGCCGGAATGACGTTCACCGAGGGTGCACACAACCTTGTCTGGTCGGCGGACCGGGGTCCGGAAAATCGCATCTGGCAACGGCCATTGGCGTATCCGGGATCATGCACCACGGCAAGCGGATGCGCTTCTACTCGACCGTGGATCTGGCCAACGCATTGGAGCAGGAGAAGGGGCAGGGACGCGCCGGGAGAATCGCGGCGAGTCTGCTGCGCCTTGACCTGGTCATTCTGGACGAACTCGGGTATCTGCCCTTCAGCCAGGGCGGCGGAGCACTGCTGTTCCATCTACTGAGCCGCCTGTACGAGCACACGAGCGTTGCCGTTACAACGAATCTGGACTTCGCCGAATGGTCCAGCGTGTTCGGCGACGCGAAGATGACCACGGCGTTGTGGGACCGGCTAACGCACCACTGCCACATCGTGGAGACCGGCAACGAAAGCTACCGTTTCCGGCATAGCAGCGCCAGTGCAAAGAAGCGCATTCGATCACGTGAAGCGGCACACAAGGGCGACCCCGCTAGCGCGCCGGGGTCCGCCTGAGCCGTTCGCCGCGCAGAGAAATCTGCTCCGGGCTACGCCCTTCGCAGCTTCCTCTGCGCAACGCATCCTCATCCAACGGAGGACAACCACCCCGGAAACCCATACACTTATTCACAACCGGTCCTGCTTCAGACCGGTCTCCACCCCGGCTCAGTATTCAATCGGCGCGGTGGCTCAAAATTCACTCGGCGCGGACAGCCGTGCCTAGCGCTAGGCATTCGTGCCGCCGTCGACCGTAAGATTCGCCCCGGTGATGTACGCCGCCTCGTCGCTAGCAATAAAAGCAACAATTGCCGCGATTTCATCAACCTGCCCGTATCTCTTGAGCGCGGTCATCGCCAATTGAGGGGTTGCCCAATCACCCGCCGCAGGGTTGAGATCCGTGTCGATTGGGCCAGGTTGGATATTGTTGACGGTGATACCTCGTTCACCAACTTCTCGGGATAGGCCCTGCGTGAACATCCGTATGGCAGCCTTCGTCGCGGAATATGGAACCAGGCCCGGAGTCATCATTCGCTCTCCAACGCACGAGCCGATATTGATGATGCGACCGCCGGCCTTCAGATGCTTGAGCGCTGCTTGCGTTGTCAGAAACACGCCTCGAATATTAAGATTGATGACGTGATCCAGTTCCTCCAGAGTCGTCTCTTCAAAGGGTTTCGGAATCGCCGTCCCTGCATTATTGACCAGGATGTCCAGGCTTCCGTATGCGGCAATCGTCTGCTGCACCGCCTGGTTGATTGCTTCCGGCTTCGCTGCATCTGCCTGGATCGCAATCGCTTCTCCGCCGGCGCTTTCTATTGCTTTGACTACGCGTTCAGCCGCATCGCTGCCCTTGGAAAAAGTAATCGCCACGCGCGCGCCGTCTGCGGCCAATCTCTTGGCAATGGCAGCGCCGATGCCCCTTGACCCGCCGTCACAAGGGCAACCTTATTACTTAGCTTAGTCATAAGAACTCCATGTTTTTGGTTAGTCGAACGGTCCGCTTCAACTATGAGGACAAAGTGCACCGATCGGCGATGTAGGAGAGACACCGGCTCCGTTGGTTGGAACACAGCTGCAGAGTAGGAACACTCGAAGTGTCACGTAAATGGAAGACATGTCCAAGGAAGAACTTGTGGTTGACAGCCTATCCACCCGGCGAGGCGTTCTCGTGTTGGTCGCGTTTCTCTCTGCGGAGACAGACAGAGGTGTCCAGCGTGCTGATCCGGGTGACGGCACCTCTTTCAAGCAACGATATTTATAGTCGTCTAAAGGGTTGTGGACCGCCTTTCCTGCCGGCGAGTGTTCGATGGCCAACATTTCTTATTAATCAGACAGCAACTGCCCTGATCTGATTTTTGCAGAGTCCGCAAGGTAGATCCGAATAGATCTTGAATCCATTTTGCATTTTTTGATCAGACGCGATTGACCTTCATCGGGCGCGGACCGGCCATTCAGCCGTCCGCAAGGAAGCACCGGTGAGCGTCCGAAGG
>NZ_CAXUPU020000084.1:0-2206 GCF_964252755.1 Caballeronia sp. LjRoot29
GCAAACGGTCGAACTTCTCTTTCCATGACGTTATTGTCTATCGGGGCACGAGCGTCTTCAACGTAGCGTGACATGTAGACCCACTGGTTACGCGTGTAGCTGATGGCCTTGCCAATCAGGCTCTGGGGCAAGACTTGGTCGGCCTGCTCGTCCAGCCATTTCTTGAATGCTTCAAGCAACGGCACGCTGTGCTCTTGACGTAGCCGGTACGTGTAGTCGATGCGCGTCTCGCCTTCGGGCAAATCGCCCCGCGCGAGCCGCTCGACTTCATAGAGCGCCTTAAAGAATTCGAGTCCTTGTTTCGCACGCCCGTCGGGCTTCTTCTGTGCCTTGAATGCTTCGTCGAATTTACGTCTTGCATGAGCGACACAACCATAGTGCGTCACGCCCTTCACCGTGCGCCACGCGCTGTAGCCATCGCTCATCAGCATGCCTTGGTAGCCGGCGAGAAACAGTTGGGGATGCGCCTGCTCGCGCCCCGGCTGGTATTCAAACAGCACCACCGGCTGCTCGCAGTCCTGAGCGCTTCGATAAGTCCACATGTACGACTTGCTTTGCGCGCTCTTGCCTGGTTCCTTGAGCACCTGCACCGTGGTCTCGTCGCCGTGAATCAGCGGCTGTGATAACAGGATGACGCGCATCGCATCGTACAGCCGTGTCAGATGGAGTTCGGTGGGTTTGATGACCCAGCTTCCCATCGTGCCACGCCCCACGTCGATGCCCGAGCGCGCCAGCACGTCCTCCATTCGGTACAGCGGGGTGCCGTCGACGAACTTACCCGTCATAACTGTCGCAATCACGTTCGCACTCGCGTTGCTGCCCGGCAGCGGCTGGGCCGGCATCTTGGCAGTCACGATGGTCGTGCTCTCAGCGTGGCGCTGGCAGTGGCGGCAACCATATTTGAAGCGTGCGTGCTGCAGCACCCGGACCTTCGCGGCGATCAGGTCCATCTGCTCGCTTAGCTCTTCGCCGATCTTGTGCAACGCACCCTGGCAGCACGGGCAGACCTTCTCGTGTTCGCCCAAGTCATATTCGATACGTTTGCGTCGCAGGTGCGCGGGAAGTGGCCGGCGACCGCGCTTCTTGCCTACGGGCGCCGGCGTTTGCGGCAAGCCCGTGTCGGGCAGCGTCAGGACATCGTCGTAGTCGGATTCACTCAGCGCGAGTTGTTCGGCTTCGTCGAACACGCGGTCCTTGAGCTTCTCGCTGCTGGGCGCGAAACGCTTGAGTTGCGCCAGACGGAAGAGCTCCTCAAGAACCTCAATACGTTCTGCCAGTTGGCGGTTCTGCGCTTCGAGTGCGCGGATATAGGCCTGAACTTCAGGCGTTAAGTGGTTGAGATCGTTGGCTTCCATTGCCGTACGATATCCAAGTGTGCCGCCTCGTGGGTTTACGTATTTTTATAATTCACTTCAGCGAACCTCACGCGCCGGCATCGCCCGATGCGCAATCGTCGTCTGCCAGTTCAGCCCATCGAGTAGCCAGCGCAGCTCACGCGCCGTGATTTCCAGTGCCGCCGTATCTCCAGCGTCGCGCGGCCAGCGAAATCGACCTTCCTCAAGGCGACGATAATGAAGCCAAAAACCGTTCGTCTGCCAGTGAAGAATTTTAAGTTTGTCGCCGCCGCGACTGCAAAAGACAAACCAGTGAGGACTCACCGGATCGAGCCCGAGCGTCTCGGCCACCATCAGCGACAGGCCGTTAATCGAGCGGCGCATGTCAGTGGCGCCCGGCGCCAGATAGACCTTGCCTAGCGGGCTATCCCACATCACAGCACCGCCAGAAGACGCGGCAACCAGTCGAGATGCGTGCGCGAGCTCAACCGAAGCACAAAGCCGGCGGGCGTTTGGATTTCCAGCGGCGCGTGCCGTGCACCAGATGTATCAGTGAAAGTCTCATCGTCCAACCGCATCTCGCGATCAACGCTCGGATTCATCGGCACGGCAACCAAGGTCGGCTCGGCCTGCGACCCGCTCACTTCGAGCATGCGACGGCGGCTCCTGTAAAAACCAGACTGATTCACCCCTTCGGCTTTGCACCATGCCAGCACGCTCAGACCAGAGTTCTTCTGGTCCTCAAATCGCTTGGCCCACACCTGCCTGCGCTCATCGTATCCATTCGTCATTGCCCGACTCCTTCATTAACAGAGCCGTCATTGTTCAACTCGAAAACTTCAACTTCAACGTGTGCTTAAACTAGCGCTTAC
>NZ_CAXUPU020000085.1:0-2176 GCF_964252755.1 Caballeronia sp. LjRoot29
CCGCTATAGGTTGAGTATTCGTGTTGCGCCGTATTCCAAAGCAATCTTTCGATCACCTTTTCATACATTGATACAATCACAACCCTGATTCACCTACTCACACACCCATCTCTAAGTGTATTTTCGTGAATCTCTTTACTACTTCTTCCAGATTGTTAAAGAACGACAGCACAACTTAAAGCGCTATGCCTTAAATTGCTTACTGACTGGCTCAATCGCCAATGCATAATCACTCTCGTGTGCAAAGAATGCTATGCGTTGGTGATTGGTGGAGGATGACGGGATCGAACCGACGACCCCCTGCTTGCAAAGCAGGTGCTCTCCCAGCTGAGCTAATCCCCCAAGTACCTTGATGCTGAAGGGTCCGTAATTCCTCTTTGGTGACGTTTAACGTATTCGTTAAGCACCACTCAAGCGAATCATGGTGGGTCTGGTTGGATTCGAACCAACGACCCCCGCCTTATCAAGACGGTGCTCTAACCAACTGAGCTACAGACCCTTAGCCTGTCTTCTTACAGCCGATAAGCGTGAGCGCTTTAGCACTTCACTTCAAAACGTTTGAGCTCGAGAAAGGAGGTGATCCAGCCGCACCTTCCGATACGGCTACCTTGTTACGACTTCACCCCAGTCATGAATCCCACCGTGGTAAGCGCCCTCCTTGCGGTTAGGCTACCTACTTCTGGTGAAACCCACTCCCATGGTGTGACGGGCGGTGTGTACAAGACCCGGGAACGTATTCACCGCGGCATGCTGATCCGCGATTACTAGCGATTCCAGCTTCACGTAGTCGAGTTGCAGACTACGATCCGGACTACGATCGGTTTTCTGGGATTAGCTCCCCCTCACGGGTTGGCAGCCCTCTGTTCCGACCATTGTATGACGTGTGAAGCCCTACCCATAAGGGCCATGAGGACTTGACGTCATCCCCACCTTCCTCCGGTTTGTCACCGGCAGTCTCCTTAGAGTGCTCTTGCGTAGCAACTAAGGACAAGGGTTGCGCTCGTTGCGGGACTTAACCCAACATCTCACGACACGAGCTGACGACAGCCATGCAGCACCTGTGTATCGGTTCTCTTTCGAGCACCCCCACCTTTCAGCAGGGTTCCGACCATGTCAAGGGTAGGTAAGGTTTTTCGCGTTGCATCGAATTAATCCACATCATCCACCGCTTGTGCGGGTCCCCGTCAATTCCTTTGAGTTTTAATCTTGCGACCGTACTCCCCAGGCGGTCAACTTCACGCGTTAGCTACGTTACTAAGTCAATGAAGACCCAACAACTAGTTGACATCGTTTAGGGCGTGGACTACCAGGGTATCTAATCCTGTTTGCTCCCCACGCTTTCGTGCATGAGCGTCAGTATTGGCCCAGGGGGCTGCCTTCGCCATCGGTATTCCTCCACATCTCTACGCATTTCACTGCTACACGTGGAATTCTACCCCCCTCTGCCATACTCTAGCTCGCCAGTCACAAATGCAGTTCCCAGGTTAAGCCCGGGGATTTCACATCTGTCTTAACGAACCGCCTGCGCACGCTTTACGCCCAGTAATTCCGATTAACGCTCGCACCCTACGTATTACCGCGGCTGCTGGCACGTAGTTAGCCGGTGCTTATTCTTCCGGTACCGTCATCCCCTCAGGGTATTAGCCCAAAGGTTTTCTTTCCGGACAAAAGTGCTTTACAACCCGAAGGCCTTCTTCACACACGCGGCATTGCTGGATCAGGGTTTCCCCCATTGTCCAAAATTCCCCACTGCTGCCTCCCGTAGGAGTCTGGGCCGTGTCTCAGTCCCAGTGTGGCTGGTCGTCCTCTCAGACCAGCTACAGATCGTCGCCTTGGTAGGCCTTTACCCCACCAACTAGCTAATCTGCCATCGGCCGCCCCTATAGCGCGAGGTCCCGAAGGATCCCCCGCTTTCTTCCGTAGATCGTATGCGGTATTAATCCGGCTTTCGCCGGGCTATCCCCCACTACAGGACACGTTCCGATGTATTACTCACCCGTTCGCCACTCGCCACCAGGGTTGCCCCCGTGCTGCCGTTCGACTTGCATGTGTAAGGCATGCCGCCAGCGTTCAATCTGAGCCAGGATCAAACTCTTCAGTTCAATGCCTGTTACTGTTTTCTATTCTTGCGAATAGGTCGCTCACTCAACGTACTGACAAGTTCCTCCCATCTTCC
>NZ_CAXUPU020000086.1:0-1883 GCF_964252755.1 Caballeronia sp. LjRoot29
GGTCCGTCAGTAAAATCTATGGGCGAGTTCTGGCTCAGGAAGTTTGCCAAGTACGTGATATAGCGAGAGTTCCGTCATTTTGAAGGTGCGATATCCATAGGCTTTTCTCATAGTGACTTTGGCTTTGTTGTTCAGTCCCTCAACGATGCCACTGGAGAACGCCTTTCGCGCCCGGAAATAGTTGAGCAACAGCTCTCGATGGGTGCGTACTGTGCGAGCGAATTTCTTGAGCGGGTCGATGCGCGAGCGCATGACCTCGCTGCACCACTGATCGAGGAATTTGCCTGCCCATGCGGGTGACTCGTAGTCCCAGAATTGCTGGAAGTATTCTTTGAAGAGGTAGGCCCGTACGCTCTTGAGGTTATAGCGCAGCACCTCACGCAGCTTGATGCGCTGGGAGTCGGTCAGGTTCCCCGGGCGCTTGAGCAGACACCAGCGCGACTTCTTAAGCACCGGCTCGTAGCCGTCCTTGACCAGTTGGCGTGCTTCGCCCGCACGGACCTCGTCGATGGCAAGATTGAGTTTAGCGACGATGTGAAAGCGGTCCAGAATGTTCAGCGCCCCTGTGCAATGCAGTTTGATCATGTCCAGATAGGGTTTCCACATGTCCGAACACACAAATTCGATGCCCTGTGCCAGTTCCGTGCCGATCATATCGAAGAACTTCTGGAACGCTTCTTTGGTGCGCTTCTCGCCCACCCAGAGCAGGCGCGTGCAGCCCGCCTCGATCTGGTAGACCAGTGTCAGATACTCATGACCACGACCGTAGGCGATTTCGTCCACGCCGATGGCCCGGATATGCCCCAGCTCGCGATGCTCCAGACCCCATTGCACGACATAGGCCACGGCCTGTTGGACCTTCTCCCAACTGGTGTGGAAGGACTGTGCCGTGTCCTTCCATGAAAGCTTGCGCGCCCAGTGCGCCAAGTACAGCATGTACGCCCTGGTCAACTGGTGCTTGCCCATTGCCCAGGGCACCTCCTCTACCTTGACCCCACATCGCCTGCATTCCACGCGCCTCATGCTGTACAGTAAAAACACCGCAAAGCCCCAGATCGGGATGAACTCGAAGCGGCGTTGGGGCAGTTGGTCGTAGCCCCTGGCGGGTTGATGGCATCCTGAGCAGCACGCTCTGGAGCCTTTGCGCGGGCGCACATCGATCTCGATAGTATTGCTATGCATGCACAAGCGCGCGGTACCGTAGACGAAGCCAGGGAAATGGTGGCAGGCATTAAGCAGACGAGTCAAAAGCATGAGCAACAAATCCAGAAACGTTTCTCAGGAAACAACCATGGCCAATATTGCGGCCACGACCCTGGCACAGTATTGCCCCGACCTCGAAAGTTGGCCACAGCGCTGGCAGTATGACGAAGACGATCTTCCTATAGGGCGTGATATTGTCGAATGCTTACGCCCATTCCTGCTTGACCTGCTGAGCCGCGAACTCACGCCCAAGACACTGCGACGCCATCGCGACAATCTCTGGCTGCTGGGAGGTGAATTGATCCGCAGGCGTTACGAGGACACCAGGCTCAAGAAACTGCCCGCGCAAGAGGCCATCGCCGAGTTGATAGAACCAGACGGCGGCCCTCTGATCTGGCCACGCATCAGCCAGACTGATCAAGACTCCCTGGATGCCACCTGTCGCAGGCTATACAGGTTTCTCGAAGCCCGGGAAAAACCGGCAGCTAAAGGGTAGCGTGCTGCCACGGCTTACCCACCGAGTGCTTCGCACCTGTGGACAAGCCGCCTTGTGTGCCAGTGAAAGGCACCTCGGCTTGTCCACAGGCAAGCTCGGTGGATAAGCCTGCACCTGCGCATAACATCGTTCAAAAGAACCATACCTGAACTACGAAACCACCCATAAATTCCGCCGACCAAGC
>NZ_CAXUPU020000087.1:0-1867 GCF_964252755.1 Caballeronia sp. LjRoot29
TGTGTGCCGAGCATGCTCAACAGCTCGGGGGTGAAAGTCCCCTATCCAGCCTGATGGTGGCGAAGGATTAGTGAAGCGCAAGGGCGTCGTCGTGAGGCGGGGTCTGAAAGAAGCGTGGAGCAAAGCCACGACCTGACGGACAGAAACCAGATATGAGGCCTACCCGGCCGGACGAGCAAGCATGTGATTGCGAAGTCCATAACCATCAAGGGTTGGGGTGGTAAATCTGGCAGGTGTGTGGCGAAGGCGGTTGAGCTTACCTCGGGAGGCCTGCACGGTGTCCTGGACTCAGGACTGAACGGTTCGTAAGGGCCGTTGAGCGCCGTGCAGGAGTCAGCAGAGGGCATATTAGGGCGGCGACGCCTGAAGGCCCGAACGGAAAGGAGCGGCGAGTAAGCCGGAGAACTCGACATGGAAGCGCAGCAGAAAACGCACCGCGGCCTTGATAGCGGAGGCAGGGGTGAAGCCCCGAGGGCCGCAGATCGAGGGGCTGAATCTATGACGGCGAACCCTGAGACTGAAAGCCCGTCGGCTTATGACCGACTGATGGAAGAAATATGTGAACGGGAGAACCTGAAGCAGGCGTTGAAGCGTGTGAAAGCTAACAAGGGTGCACCGGGCGTGGACGGCATGACGGTCCAGGCGCTACCGGGGTTCCTGCGTGAGCACTGGCTGTCGATAAGGGCCACGCTGCTGAACGGTACGTACAAGCCGCAACCTGTGAGGCGGGTCGAGATACCCAAGCCGGATGGAGGTGGCGTGCGCAAGCTCGGCATCCCATGTGCGCTTGATCGATTCATCCAGCAGGCGGTATTGCAGGTGCTGCAAAGGCAGTGGGACCCGACGTTCTCGGATTCCAGTTACGGTTTCCGTCCGGGACGCTCGGCGCATCAGGCCGTGGTACGGGCACAAAGCTACATCCAGTCGGGGCATCGATGGGTTGTAGATTTGGACCTCGAGAAATTCTTCGATCGCGTGAGCCACGACATTCTGATGAGCCGGGTGGCAAAGCGGGTTTGCGACAGGCGTGTCTTGAAGCTAATCCGTTCCTTCCTGAGGGCGGGTGTGATGGAAAACGGGCTGGTTGGTGCAACGGACGAAGGGGCGCCGCAAGGTGGTCCGCTATCACCGTTGTTATCCAACCTGATGCTTGACGACTTCGACCGGGAGCTTGAGCGACGAGGTCTACGCTTCGTGAGGTACGCCGACGATAGTAACGTCTACGTACGCAGCGAACGCGCGGGCCAGCGGGTGATGGAAGGCCTCAAGGCCTTCCTGAGCGGCAAGCTGAAGCTGAAGGTCAATGAGGCGAAAAGCGCGGTCGCGCGGCCACACACGCGCAAATTCCTTGGATTCACCTTCTCGGACCGAGTACAGGTCAAACGGCGCATTGCGCCCAAGGCGCTGGCTCGCTTCAAGGATCGAATCCGGGAGTTGACTCAACGCACGCGAGGGGTCAGCGTCGACCAGTTGATCGGTACGCTGAAACGATATATGACGGGCTGGCGCGGCTACTTCGGTTTCTGCGAAACGCCCAGCGTACTTCGGAAACTGGATGAATGGGTTCGTCGGCGTCTTCGCTGTTTCCTCTGGAAGCAGTGGAAACTGAGTCGGACCCGATTCCGGGAACTGATCGCGCGGGGAGTGTCCCGAGACCTTGCCGCCCAGACCGTGGGTTCGCCGCACAGTGTATGGCGCTTGAGTTGTAGCCCGGCGCTGAACATTGCGTTGTCCAATCGTTACTTCCGATCGCTTGGACTTCCATCGGTTGGCCCGGTCGGGTAACCGATCCGAACCGCCGTGTACGGACCCGTACGCACGGTGGTGTGGGAGGGGTCGGGCCGCGAGGCCTGCCCCTATCCCGATT
>NZ_CAXUPU020000088.1:0-1814 GCF_964252755.1 Caballeronia sp. LjRoot29
ACGCGAGCGCGCAGCGATTCGAAGTAGTCGGCGTCAACAGGGGCGGCGAGGCCGGACGTTGCGCCCTGCAGGATTATTGCGCGCAGACGCTTGCGATCTTGGTCTTTTCGGATCAGTTCGCGGACGTATTCGCTACTCGTGCCGTACCCGCCCTCGCCAACCTGTTCGTCGACGTAGACCTTCAGCGAATCCGGTAGGGAAATGTTCATAGTCGTCATAAAACAACTCTAGCACGCTTTGGCAAATTTTGCCAAAGCGATGCGGTGTTATGAGCGGCTGATACAGAGTGACTGCTACGGCTTTGGTGCGCATAGACTATGAACGGTAGTTGACGTCGGGCGAACAAAGCGACCGTGCGCGCGGTGTTCGACCGTACGCTTGGTCAATTCTTAACGTATTCATTTGACATAATCTTATTTGCCGAATTTTAATAAGTTATGCGAACTAATTAATGACTGCTGGATCGAACAGAGGGCAAGTCTCAACGAAAGCATGGCAGTCTATGAGTCACATAAGTCACATAAGTCACATAAGTCACATAAGTCACATAAGTCACATAAGTCACATAAGTCACATAAGTCACATAAGTCACATAAGTCACATAACACAGCGGCGCACGAATCACGAAAAGGGAGGCAGTGCCAGGCAGTGAGATAGACGGAATTTAGAAGTTGGCGATCAACGCTAGTGCGTAACGTCGAGTGTCAAAAGAGCCGCTGATTTCTGCACCTTGGGCAGTTTCCGCCTAGCAGACCAACCCCATGTTGCCTTCAGTTAGTAGGCGCCGAAAATCCGGTCGAGCGCGGCCAAGATGGCATCGCGGTGATCCGCAAAGGAGCCGATGCGCCTGCCAAGCGCGCTCAAGGGAACAGCACTCATGGCTGGCGTGTCGAGGAAGTGATTCTCACCATTGATCTCGAATACTGGCAGCAAATCAGACGGTTTGCCTGAGAAGCCGAGATCCGGGGTAGGTCGCAAAGGTATTACGATGCGCGTCGGCAAGATTCCGACATGCGTGCTCTGCACGTCGAGCAGATACGGTGCGAGTCGCCGAGTCTCATCGTCGGGATTAGCGTAGAGATCAAAACGCGCCATTAAAACGTCCTGTACTTCGAGAGCGGCAGCCCGTCGCGTTCAACCATTGCAATGTATGCTGCGACCAACTCGGCATTGTCGTCGGCCCAACGACGAGCCTCGGTCTCCTGAATTTCCTCGCGCACGCCACGTTCACTCGCGCGCGAAAGGTTGATCCCGAGCTCCTTGGCCCGATCCAGGACTTCAGGCGGCAGCGTGACGTTCGTAGACTTGCGTGCCCGGACTTCGAGTGCCTTACCCATGCGCACCTCCATGTGTTAAAACATGTGCATTATAGTCCACATGATCGGCGATCACTCGTGGAGAATATTCCTCCCCGCAGTTGGTTTGGATCTTGATTTGACATAAGGTTATGAACGATTTTAAGTATACGATTAGCTAATTTACAAACCATCAGAACTCAATTTTGATTGCGATTGAAAGCTGGCGTTGGCGATAGTTGCGGTGCGGCAAGTCGGACGGCTTCCCAATAAGAGCGCCTATTCGATGGTGCTGCCGCCTCGTCGAGCACAGTAGCTTTGCGCTGGCGCGCGGAGTGGCTCGGTCCGCACACCGAGGCAGCCGGATTGCGCGGCACTACCTGGCCGATCACGAGCCAGTCAAAAGGGTCACTGATTTGGGCCACGTGCTGTTGATGGTTGGCGGCGACAACGTCTTGGTGTGGAGTTCGTTCCAGTCGGTCACATACGGTGGCGACACGCCCGTGATCGACGTGAAAC
>NZ_CAXUPU020000089.1:0-1487 GCF_964252755.1 Caballeronia sp. LjRoot29
CCATCCGGTTATACACATCTGGTAGCCCAAGGCGTCGTGCGCGGAAGAACGCGTTTACTTTCAATGACGTAGCGCTGCGCTTGTAAACTTTCAGCGGATCGCGTTTACTCTTGCTTTTTGAGTGGACGCATTGGTCACCGAATCGACGCCCTGGACCCAGACGGAATTCAAACAGCTCGAGCTCGGCGATGCGCGCCTGAACAAGCGAGCGAGGCTTTTGATGGAAAGAATGGCGGCCGACCCGATGGCCAGCGTGCCCAAGGCATGCCAGGGCTGGGGCGAGACGATGGCGGCGTACCGCTTCTTCGACAACGACAAGGTCGAATGGCATGCAATTTTGGAGCCGCATTGGCAGCAGACGCAGGAGCGCATGCAGGCCCATCGTGTCGTGCTCTGCGTGCAGGACACATCAGAGCTGGATTTCAATGGACAAGGCGCGATCGGACTCGGGCCGCTGAGCTATGAAGCCCAGCGGGGCATGTATCTGCACCCGACCTACGCGGTTACGCCGCAGCGCGAGCCGTTGGGCATTCTGGATGCGTGGATGTGGGCGCGGGAGAAGAAGGACGAATCCGGCAAGCGTGGCGGACTCAAGGAGAGTGTGCGCTGGATCGAGGGCTATGAGCGCATTGCCGAAATGGCGCCGAGCCTGCCCTCCACGCGTTTGGTGTATGTGGCTGACCGCGAAGCGGATCTGATGTCGCTGATGTTGCGAGCGCAGGAGCTGGGCACGCCGGCCGACTGGCTGGTACGAGCCGCTCATAATCGCTGCCTGCCGGAGGGAGACAAGCTGTGGGAGCGCACGAGCCGTGGGGAAGCTGTCGGGCAAATCGCCTTCACGATGGCTTCGCGCCATGGCGTCAAAGCACGCACGGTGCGCCAGCACCTGTGGGTGCAACGCGTGGAGTTGCCCGCGGGCAAAGGCAAGTGCATCGCTGCGACGTGCCTGGTCGCGCGCGAGTTCGAGGCTCCTGCGGGCGTTAAGCCGATCGAATGGCGTCTGTTGACCAACCGCACGGCCAGCACGGTGGAGGAGGCAGTCGAACTGATCGATTGGTATCGAGCACGCTGGGAAGTGGAGATCTTGTTCAACATCCTGAAGAACGCGTGCCGTGTCGAGGCGCTTCAGTTGGGCACGATCGAACGGCTCGAGCGCGCGTTAGCGCTGTTTCTGGTGGTGGCTTGGCGTGTGGCTTATTTGATGCGGCTCGGACGAACCTGCCCGGATCTGGACGCGCATCTGTTCTTCGATCCCGATGAAATTCGCTCCGCCTATCTGCTCACGAAAACCCGAGCGCCGGCCCAACCGAAGCTCAACGAAGTATTGCGACTGATCGCGCGCCTGGGAGGTTTCCTTGGCCGCAAGGGCGATGGCGAACCCGGAGCAAAGACCATCTGGCTCGGCCTCCGAGAAGTTCATGTCGCTGCAAAAACATTGCGCCTCTTACGCGACGACGATGGTGACGACACTTCTGTATAAGGGAATG
>NZ_CAXUPU020000090.1:0-1402 GCF_964252755.1 Caballeronia sp. LjRoot29
TCAGCCAACATAAAACGCGCAAAAACCTAAAAAGCAGCAACCCGGCACTGAACCAGACCGCTAACGCCAGAACCTAGCACCCCGGCATTGACCCCAATCGCCATCGCGTGGTGAGGAACGGGTTGATGTCACCGCGTAGGCAGCACCCGTTCCGGGCCGTCTTGCAGCACATTCGCATCCGGGGGATAATTCGCGCTGAATATTGCGGGCGGTGAAGTAGATTTCACCGCTCCGAAAAAGACTCCTCAGTTACCTGTCCAGTCTCCAGAACACGCGCGAGCCATTGAGTTTCAATGGCTTTTTTTCTGGCCCGGACCGATCGGCTTACGCCGTCATCACCTTCCATTGCCGTGAATTTCGACGACTACTGCCAGCAAAAAGCCGCACCCGATGGCTCCAGCACGTACTACGCCCTGCGTCGTGCGCCCTTGGCCAGCCGGCCGCTCCTGACCGCGTTTTACGCATTGCGCCGGGAGCTGGAGGACACCGTCAAGGAAACGAGCGATCCGACCATTGGTCGCACGAAACACGCTTGGTGGCAAAAGGAATTGGCCAGCCTGTTCGGCGGCGAACCCGCGCATCCGGTGACGAAGGCGATCGCTGCACATCAGGCGAATACGCCGGTTCTCGACGAGCAAGGACGGGCATCAATCAACAATATGGCCGATGGTTTCAGCATGGACCTCGATCAGGCGCGATATCTCGACTGGACGGGTTTGCGGCGCTATCTGGATAACGTCGGTGGCGAGTTTGCGTTAATCATCGCGCGGGCGAGTGCGCACCGTCCCGACGACGCACCGGGCTGGGCTAACTCGCTTGGCACGGCACTGATGCTCGCGGAACGCATCGCCGAAATGGGTGACGATGCGCGTCATGGGCGCATTTATATTCCTATCGACGAGATGCAGCGCTTTAATGTTACGGCCGCAGATCTCATCAATCGCAAATACAGCGATGCGTTTAATGAGCTCATGCGCTTTCAAACTAACCGTGCAAGGGAAGCGCTTAAGCAGTCTCTGGCCGCAATCCCTCCAGACGAGCGCGCCACGCAGCGCGTTCTGCGTACGCAAGCGGCTTTATCACTAGCTCTGCTCGACGAGATTGAACGCGAAAATTTTCAGGTGCTTCATCAAAGGATTGCGCTTACGCCTATTCGCAAGCTTTGGATTAGTTGGCGGATCAGGTAGGGGTTGCTCGCGCCGGTGGACGGTTTTTTGGGGGTTGCGGGCTTGGGATTTTGGTCAGGGTCAGTGCCGGGTTGCCAGGTTTTTGTGTTAGCGGTCTGGTTCAGTGCCGGGTTGCTGCTTTTTAGGTTTTTGCGCGTTTTATGTTGGCTGATTTCTTTATCACTATTAGCCACTGCGCGTGGCAGCGCGTCATTTCTTTGTCCAAAGCGACAAAG
>NZ_CAXUPU020000091.1:0-1326 GCF_964252755.1 Caballeronia sp. LjRoot29
ACTCCAGCCGGAGAAAATATTCGGCACTGCTCGCTTCAGCGCTATGTGAAGATAAACCGCGAAGGCTATCCGTCACGACGGTATTAAAAGATGGACTGCCCGGTAAGTGTGGTCAGAGTTTCCAGTGACTTCGCGCCGGCAAGTGAGTTGCCGTTCGCGTCGAGGCCGGGCGACCACACGCAGACCGCCATTTCGCCCGGCAGCACCGCGACGATGCCGCCGCCGACGCCACTCTTAGCTGGCAAGCCGACGCGAAAGACGAAGTCGCCTGCAGCGTCGTAAGTGCCGCAGGTCAACATCAGCGCCGACAGACGCTTTGTCGAACTGCTGTCGAGGATGCGCTCCCCGGTCGATGGTACGACGCCGCCATTACTCAGGAACAGGGCGGCCTTCGCCAGTTCGACGCAACTCATTGAGATCGCACATTGCCGGCAATACGCGTCAACTACCGCATGGACAGGCATTTCCATATTGCCAAAGCTCGCGATGAAATGCGCCATAGCTTGGTTGCGATCTGCATGCCGCAGTTCGGACTGTGCGACGCGCAAATCGTAGTCGATTGTTGCCTCCCCGGTTAGCCGCCGCAGAAACTCCACCAGAGCGATCTCGGCCTTGACGAAGCGTCGGCACAGTACGTCGGTGACGACCAGCGCGCCAGCGTTGATGAACGGATTACGCGGCTTACCCCGCTCGGCTTCGAGTTGCACCAGCGAATTGAACGGTGTCCCGGACGGTTCGCGGCCGACGCGTTCCCAGAGTTCATCTCCGAGCAGCCGGAAAGCCATCGTGCAGGCGAATAGCTTCGAAATACTTTGGATCGAAAACCGAGTGTCGGCTTGGCCCGTACGGAAGACTTCGCCGGCCGGTGTGGCGATCGCCATGCCGAAGCTGTCGGCTGGGACTTTTGCAAGTCGGGCGACCTACTCAGATGACCGCTTGACCTTGGAGATCTGCCGTTCTGCACAAGGAAGCGCGAGCGGCGGAGAAGGGTCGACTTCTGCCCGACGCGGACCGATCAATGGCGACATTCCGCCAGTTCAACGTCGGACCGGGTTCGGCCATCGGACTAAACCGCTCGCGCGGTAGGCCCTCCGTTTGAGGCATGTGGTTTTTCGGAGGGACCCGGCTTGGTTTCCTATGTTGATTGATGAGGCGATCCGCCTCGTTACTCGACAGGAGCCGAGCTATGACGACATCCACCGAAGTTATCAGCCCGTTACGCCAGCGCATGATGGACGACATGCGCATGCGTCGCCTCGCGCCGACCACGCAATCCAACTACCTTCGCGTCGTACGCGAGTTCACAGTCTTCCTCGGACGCTCGCC
>NZ_CAXUPU020000092.1:0-1292 GCF_964252755.1 Caballeronia sp. LjRoot29
AGAAACTTGCGGCCGAACACGCTCGCCACCGCGCTCTTGGTCTCGTTGACCTTCAAGCGCAGCCGACCATACAAGCGTCGCAACAGTGCCATCACTCGTTCACCTGCACGGCGGCTACGAACATACACGTTCGAATCGTCGGCGTAGCGCACGAAGCAATGACCCCGCCTTTCCAATTCCCGATCCACCTCATCGAGCAGCACGTTGGCCAGCAATGGTGATAGCGGCCCGCCTTGCGGCGTGCCCTGATGTCTTTGCTGCACCACCCCGTCATCCATGATGCCGCTGTTCAAATACGCCCGGATCAACTGGATGACTCCGGCGTCGCCAAGGCGTTTCTGTAAGCGGTCGATCAGAATGTCGTGATTGACCCGGTCGAAGAACTTCTCCAGATCCACGTCCACCACAACCCGCCGCCCAGACTGCACGTACGACTGCGCGGTTAACACCGCGTCGTGCGCACTGCGCCCGGGCCGAAAGCCGTAGCTATGCTCGCTGAAGGTAGGGTCCAGAATCGGCTGCAACACCTGCAGCAGTGCTTGCTGGATCAGCCGATCCGTCACCGTCGGGATGCCCAGCTCGCGCTCGCCTCCGTCCGCTTTCGGAATCGTCACTCGCCGTACCGGACTCGGCCGGTACGTCCCCTTTAGCAATTGCTCGCGGATCACAGGCCACACCGTCACCAGGTGTCGGGAGGTCTGATCGATATCCAGACCGTCTACACCCGCAGCGCCTTTGTTTGCCCGTACCCGCTTAAACGCCTGCTTCAGGTTCTCTCTCGTCAACGCCGCTTCCAGCAGCGCCGACCCTGTGTTCCCGGATTCATGCCGCGGGCGGCAAGCTTCGTCACTCACGGGTACACGCGCAGCTTCACCGCGCGCTACTCCCGCTCGCCCCGTTTGCCCGGGCATCTGACGCAATGCCTGCCACATCGACATGACGCTGAACACTCCTTCTCGTTCGGCCCTTCATCACTAGCTTCAGCCTCACCGGCCTATCCTGTGACTAGTACGGCCTCTGCTGACTTCTCGCTCCGACTCGACGCCGTCGCCCTTTCAGGCACGAGGCGAGATCTCCCCAGGTAAGAACGCAATCCTTCACCGCACAACCGCCGGATCTACAGCACCTGATCCTTGACCACGAGAGCTTCGCAGTTTCGTGCCTGCTCGCCCTGATCGGCACCGCCTTCTATCCGGTTCTTGTCCATCGGCTCGCGGCTTCGCTCCACGCTTCCTCCCCACGCTCGGTCACCCTCACGCAGTTGCGCTTCGCTTCGTTCGCTGTGGTCAACT
>NZ_CAXUPU020000093.1:0-954 GCF_964252755.1 Caballeronia sp. LjRoot29
GACGAGCTTAAGCGCGCGCGCCAGACACTGAAGGCATTTTTGCTCTCGCACGGCGTGCGCTACGTGGGGGTGGCCAATTGGGGACCGGCGCACCGCAACTGGTTAAGCAAATTCTCGTTTGGCAACGAGTGGCAGGATTTCGCGTTTAACGAGTTACGCCGCGCCATCGAGGATCGGTTTGCACAATGCCAGCGTCTGGAATCGGCCATGCGCGATGCCGTGCCACGCTGGGGCTTTTATCCCGCCGTGCTTGCTCTGCAATCGATGCGCGGTATCCAGTTCACCGCTGCCGTGGGCTTGCTCTCGGAGTTAGGCGATTTGAGTCGCTTTGCGCACCCCCGACAGTTGATGGCCTGGCTTGGCGTGACGCCCTCGGAGTATTCCTCGGGAGGCAAACGGCGCCAAGGCGGTATCACGAAGACCGGCAATTCCTTTGCCCGCAAACTGCTCATCGAGGCGGCCTGGAGTTATCGGCATACGGCCAAAGTGAGCCCCGAGATCCAGCGTCGTCATGAGGGCTTGCCAAAGGTTATCGTCGATCGGGCGTGGGACGCGCAGGTGCGCCTGTGCCGGCGCTATCGAAAGCTGGTGGCGCGCGGCAAAAGCACCAATGTGGCCATCGTCGCGGTGGCTCGCGAACTGGCGGGCTTCATCTGGGACATCGGCCGGTTGGGCATGGCGCAGGCGAGCCCGCGCTCGGAGTAAGGCAGGTGAAGGCAGCAAAAAAGCAGTTCGCAATGAAACGGTAGTTTCCTGAAGGCGGCGTAGCCCGGTATTCGAGTTATCCGCGTCATTTCTTGGCAACGGTTCATTCCGACTTGCGCACAAAGCTAGCGGCAGACTCACGAAACGGATCTCTGTAATGCGGTAACCAACCCGCGAATATCAGCCTGATTCACCGTCGAGTTTTACTGCTACGCCGCCCTCAGGAAATTGCAGCGCCCACTCGAATAT
>NZ_CAXUPU020000094.1:0-942 GCF_964252755.1 Caballeronia sp. LjRoot29
TCGCCCGCCAGGCGTTGCAGCACGGCGGACTTCAGATTGTCCACCATCACCTTCCTCGGGCAACCATGGATGGCCGCGAACGCGTGCTCATGGCACGCAAGGAAGTGCTCCATCGTCTGCGACACGGTGAATTCCACATACATCAGGCGGCTGTAGCACAACACCATGACGAAGAACGACAGTCGCCGCCGAGTCGAGCCGACGCCAATCGAGCCGTATTCGCCCCAGTCGATTTGCGCGCACTCGCCGGGGGCGAAGGCAAGCTTGAGGAACGCCTGGCGCTGCGGCGGACGAACCTTGTGCACATAGTCGCGCACGATCGTGTAGCCGCCCTCAAAGCCAACTTCGCGCAAGCGCTGGAAGATCTGCTGTGCGCTGTACGGATGCGCGTCAAGCCAGCGCACCACCTGCGCCTTGAACGGATCAAGTCGGCTCGCGCGTGGGGGCGATTGGCGGGGCCGGTACTGTCCGGCCTTGATCCATTTCGTCACGGTTTGCGGATGCAGCCCGAGCGCGCGCGCCGTTTGCGTAATCGTCAGGTGCTGCCGATCATGGCAATCGCGGATCTTGCAGTACGCCTCATAGTCAAGCATGGCGCTTGCCCAGCGCCGCGTGCAGCCGCTCGAGCTGCGTGGCCACATCCGAGTGGCCACGCGGGGACGCTGCCGACTCAGGAGGCGGCGCATCCAGCGCCAGCACCTGATACAGCGGCCTTTGCCAGGCGATCAAGCCAATACGGATCAGATCGTTGCGGGCCATCTCCAGACGCGCCGGCGCCATCGACAGCCGATGCACCAGCGACGTGTCCGCGTAATAGCTCAGGCCCTGGGCATCGGCGACAGTGACCAGAAACAGGTACAGCGCGGCGGCACACGCGTCACAGCGCTCGATATACCGCTCGCGCACCAGCCGGTGATCGACCCAGCTGAAGTGCGCCGGAAT
>NZ_CAXUPU020000095.1:0-873 GCF_964252755.1 Caballeronia sp. LjRoot29
TCAGTTCGGCTGAAGATGTTCCAGCAGACGAGTGAGCAGGCTAGTTTGAGGAATGCTTCGTGAATGTCAGATCGGCGCTCGAAGCGAATGCGAAGACGCCGGAAACCATGGAGCCACGAATGAGTCCGTTCAACGACCCAACGGAACTTGCCGAGACCGCTGCCGTGTTCGGTGCGGCGCCTGGCGATGACCGGTCTGATTCCACGCTCGCGAAGTTGGCGGCGATGCGAGTCGGAGTCGTAGCCACGGTCGGCGTAGATGACCTTGGGTTTGCGAAGCGGTCGGCCGCGTGTGCCGCGAATCGGCGGGATAGCGTCGACCAGCGGCAGCAGTTGCGTGACATCATTGCGGTTCGCGCCGGTCACGATCACGCTGACAGGAACGCCGTTCGCGTCTACGAGGACGTGGTGTTTGGACCCTGGTCGTGCGCGATCGGTGGGGTTTGGCCCAGTTTTTGGCCCGCCCCAACGGCTCGCACGGACGATGAATCGACAGCCGCATATGAGAAATCGAGCTGGCCAGATTCGCGCAGCTTGTCGAGCAGTAGCCCGTGCAGCTTGTCCCACACCCCGGCCTGCTGCCAGTCGTGCAACCGACGCCAACAAGTCGCTCCAGAGCCGAAGCCCAACCGGGTCGGCAGATGGTTCCATCGCATTCCTGTCTTCAGCACAAGCAGGATGCCATTGAGTGCTGCACGGTCCGAGACCGGCAACCTTCCAGGGTATCGCTGGCGTCGCGGTTTGGGCGGTGGAAGTAGCGGTTCGATCAGTGCCCACAATTCGTCATCGATGATAGGTGCCGGCATTCCTTGATCCGTTGTTCAGGTATCCAAGGTTAACCGTTTCGTGGAAAAGTAAACAGCCCTTCCGAGCT
>NZ_CAXUPU020000096.1:0-825 GCF_964252755.1 Caballeronia sp. LjRoot29
CCTGCATTTCTTCGAGCGCGGAATCAGCTCGCGACGATATCGAAGGAATGGGTCAATTCAGCCGTCTTCGCCAGCATGATCGACGCCGAGCAGTATTTGTCGTGCGAGAGGGTGATCGCGCGTTCGACCGTCGCGGGATTCAGGTTCTTGCCTGTCACCGTGAAGTGGAAGTGGATCTTCGTGAAGATCTTCGGATCTTCGCTTGCGCGTTCGGCCTTGAGCGTTACGGAGCAACCCACGACTTCCTGACGGCTTTTCTTCAGGATCATCACGACGTCGTACGCGGTGCAGCCGCCCGTGCCGAGCAAGACCATTTCCATTGGCCGCGGCGAAAGGTTGCGGCCGCCGCCTTCGGGCGCGCCATCCATTGTGACCAGGTGGCCGCTGCCCGTTTCCGCGGCAAACGCCATTCCGTCCTGCCCCATCCAGCTAACTTTGCATTCCATGAGAAAACTCCAATGCGAGAAGACGCTTGTCTACTCGTCTTGATTGTAGCGTTTTAGCTGATTGTAGGAATCGCAGCGATGTCATCAATTGCGCCAGCGACACGGCATTGTTGCGTTGCAATACATTAGACGAATTGGCGATTTCCCTACTGAAAATAAGGTGTTTCGAGTGCGGTTCGGGAGTGTAAGGGTTTTTGATTTTTAGATAAGTGATTGATTGTAAATAATAAATTGTAGTAATTTTCGCATTTTCTTAATTTTACATTGTGAGATTCAATTCCATAATGCAAATTTACTTGCTTTGCACAAAAGCCCTTCATATACTTGCTCTGTCTCCTCCACCTCCTCCTAGGTGGATTCAGCCCGAGCCCAAGGCTCG
>NZ_CAXUPU020000097.1:0-816 GCF_964252755.1 Caballeronia sp. LjRoot29
ACACCTTCGGCTTGAATATGCAGCGTCGTCTTCATCTTGAAGCCGTATGCCTTGCCATAATCCACGCCGAAGTCGCCGCGATCAAACGTGGCGGTCGATTCCGTGCCGCACACTTCTTTCTTCAGCATCGGGTTCGTGAAGCACTTGAACGATTCGATCTTCAGGTTCAGCGGCTTCGTCACGCCGTGCAGCGTCAGTTCGCCGATCACTTCAACCGGCACATCGCCCTTGTACTTCATCGACGTGCCCTTGTAGGTCGCTGTCGGGAACTTGTCGGCATCGAAGAATTGCGCGCTCTTCAGTTCACCGTTCAGCTTGTCATTGCCGATATCGATCGACGTCATGTCGATAGTCGCGTCCAGCGTGCCCTTCTGTTTTGCGCGATCGAGCGTCACGGTGCCGCTGCTCTTCGTGAACTTGCCGCGCCAGATCGAGATGCCGCCAAAGTGATCGGTTTCAAAGCTCGGGTACGTGTGGTTCGGGTCGAGTTGATACGTGACTTCTTCAGCCATCGCGTTGAACGAAACGGCCGCGAAAAGCGCGCCGGCGGCTGCAATCAGAAGGTTCTTTTTCATGAGTTTTCCAGAATGAATTTGTGAAGACCTAGGATCAAGGTTCGGTGAGCGCTTATTTCTTCGTTGCGACGAGGTGGAACTTGATGACGACTTCGTCGGCGACGACCGAAGTGTCTTTCCATTCGCCCGAGCCGACATCGAACTGCGTGCGTTTGATGGGCAATGAACCGTCGAAGGTTTGCGTCGCGCCCTGGCTCGTCACGGTGACCGGTACGGTGACGTTTTGCGACTTGCCCTTGAT
>NZ_CAXUPU020000098.1:0-798 GCF_964252755.1 Caballeronia sp. LjRoot29
CCCGTCTGAAACCCGTCTGAAACCGAAAAGGCGTCCGCATTCGCGGACGCCTTTTGGCGTTCATGGACGTCCCGACCCATCCCACCCGCCAGCATTTCGCTTTTAAGAATTCTCAATTGTGTCCTAATTCTTTAAGAGAGTTCCGAGGGTCATCCGGGGTGCCCCGTCTTAATATTCATTCACTCGCAGACGAACCGGTTCATCGCCTCTCACACGAATCCAGACGATGAAAAAAAGGTGACTCGCACTGCGCGGTCGGCATCGACTGGGATAGGAATCCTAAGCGCTGCAAGTGTCTACATAACCCGCATTCATTTCTCTATTGGAAACGTTCATGAAATCATTCATCTCCACCCTCGCTGCTGCTGCAACGCTCGCTACCATCGCCCTGGCTTCAACCGGTGCCAGCGCAGCGGACGGCACGATCACCTTCACCGGTGCTGTTACCGACACCACCTGCTCGATCGATGCAAAAGCCGCTGGTGCCGCTGACAAGAACGTCACGCTGCCGACGGTGACGGGCAGCACCCTGAGCGCCAAGGGCGCCTCAGCCGGCACGACTGCTGCCACCGACCTGACGTTCACGCTGAGCGGCTGCTCGACTGAAACGAAGGCGGTCGCGCGTTTCGAAAACGGCCCGACGATCGACCAGACCACCGGTTATCTGACCAACCAGGCACCCGCCGGTGCGCAGAACGTCCAGGTTCGTTTGCTCAACGCATCGCATCTGCCGATCAACGTCGTCACGGGTGAAAACAACGACATGGCCGGCAACGGCGTGGCGATCGTGACGGGTGC
>NZ_CAXUPU020000099.1:0-770 GCF_964252755.1 Caballeronia sp. LjRoot29
GTGCGTGCGCAGGAACTGGGTCAACCGGCGGACTGGCTGATGCGCTCGCAACACAATCGCGCGCTCAAGGGCGAAGCAAGTTTGTGGGAGACGGTGCACGCCAGTAAAGTACTCGGCCACATCAGTTTCGTGCTGCCCGGGCGCAGCGGACAGCAGGCGCGTGAAGTGAGGCAGGAACTGCGTAGCCAGCGCGTCACGCTGCCCGGGCGTGCCGGTGTCAAGCTCACCTGCGTCGAGGCGTATGAATTGGATGCGCCAGCGGGTGTGAAGCCCGTTATCTGGCGTCTTGTGACCAACCGCGAAGCGGATGATGCGCATGGCCTTATCGAACTCGTTGACTGGTACCGTGCGAGGTGGGAAATAGAAATGTTCTTCAACGTCCTGAAGAACGCCTGCAGGGTCGAGGCACTGCAACTCTCACAGATGGAGCGGGTGGAAAAGGCGCTCGTGCTGTATATGGTCGTGTCGTGGCGTATCGCGCGGCTCATGCGTGTGGGCAGAACCTGTCCGGAGTTGGACGCGTCGCTGTTCTTTGCGGCTGACGAGATACACGGCGCCCATGTGCTCTGTAAGAAAGCGCGTCCAAAAAAGCCGCCGACGCTCAATCAGATGATACGGATGGTCGGCTCACTGGGCGGATTTCTCGGGCGCAAGAGCGACGGCGAACCGGGCGCGAAGACCCTGTGGATTGGCATGCAGCGAGTCATGGATGCTGTGATCACCATCCAGATCTTGCGCGACGGCTATGACACTTCTGTATAACGAGATGG
>NZ_CAXUPU020000100.1:0-764 GCF_964252755.1 Caballeronia sp. LjRoot29
CGGCATCCAGACCATGGAAGCGGCGAATGCATACGCGCCCGCCTTCAAGGCGACGTACAACGCGCGTTTTGCGAAGCCGCCGAGGAGCACGTTCGACGCGCACCGGCCGCTGCGTGACGATGAGGATCTGGACACGATCCTGACGTGGCGAGTGATGCGTAAGGTGTCGGACTCGTTGACCGTGCTGAATGACCTCATGATCTATCTTCTGGAAGAAACCGAGGCCAGCCGGAAACTGATCGGCCACTACATCGACGTGTGGGAGTATCCGGACGGTCGCATCGAACTGCGTGCCGACGGCGTCGCGCTGCCCTATCTGCGATACGACAAGCTCGCGGAAATCGACCAGGGGGCCGTGGTTGAGCACAAGCGGCTGGGGCATGCACTGCAGGTCGCGCAGGCGATGCAAGCCCAACGCGATAACCGTCGTGTATCGGGCTCGCCGTCACGCACGAATCGCGGCGAGCCGGTACGCAAGCCTGCAGCCCTGCCCGGCACGAAGAAGCCGCGCGCATTCACGCAGGCCGATCTGAATGAAACGATCCTGCAGCTCGCCACGCAACACACAAAACAGCCAAAGCCTGCATCAAAACCAGGCCGTCGGTCTGCAAGGGCGCACTGAACGCACTGACACGCCGTGCCCGTTCATAAGCAGTCCTTCAACACTGCATGAGTTGAAACCCGTGAAAGACAGACCCCACCAACCCCTGAGACCAGACATTTCTAATTAGCCCAAACCCCGACATTTCAAAAAAGCCTCGACA
>NZ_CAXUPU020000101.1:0-587 GCF_964252755.1 Caballeronia sp. LjRoot29
TTTCTTTGCTTCGTTTCTTTGTCGCTTTGGACAAAGTCAGTATGACTTCCGTGGAAGTAAGGGCTGGCCCCACAGGAAGAGTTGAACCGCGCGGGTTAGCATAAAGCCAGAGCCGTAAAAGTGAGGGCGAACCGCTCACTCGAAGTGTTCATTTACAACCCGGAGGCCAGCATGCAAAACGTTAGCACATTGTTCGTCGGACTGGATGTTCATAAGGATTCCATCACCGTCGCTTACGCGCTGGACGGCGGTGAGGTGGAGGTGCTGGGCAAGATCGGCACCACTCAGGCCGATCTTGATCGTCTGTGCAAGCGGCTGTTGTCCAAGGCCAAGCACGTGCGTGTCGTGTATGAGGCGGGCCCCTTTGGCTACGTCTTGCAGCGGCGCCTGAGCGACAAAGGCATCCAGTGCATGGTGTGCGCCCCCACGCAGATACCGCGCAAACCCGGCGATCGCGTGAAGACCGACCGGCGCGATGCCATCAAGCTCGTGCGCTCGCTGCGCGCCGGCGATCTCAGCGCCGTCAACATCCCCACCGTCGAAGACGAAGCGTTTCGCGATCTCGCCCGAACCTGGGCAAAATCGCG
>NZ_CAXUPU020000102.1:0-580 GCF_964252755.1 Caballeronia sp. LjRoot29
TGCGGCGCAAGCGAACGTGCGTATCGACATTCAGCGCAATGGCACAACCGTGTCAGTGCTGTGGCCGCTGCTTTGTTTGAGTGACAGCGCAGCTTGGGTTCGGGAGGTGCTTCGATGATCCGCATCGACGCCATTTGGCTTGCGACCGAACCCCTCGATATGCGTGCCGGCGCTGATACCATCCTTGCTCGCGTGGTGAAGGTATTTGGGTCCGCAAGGCCACATCATGCATATCTGTTTGCCAATCAGCGCTCGACGCGCATGAAGGTCCTGGTGTACGACGGTTTTGGCGTCTGGCTCGCTGCACGACGCTTGAACAAAGGTCATTTCGTTTGGGCCAATGGCCATAGTGAGATCGCTGAGACATTGAATCTCGAGCAATTGCGCGCACTCGTGATCGGGCTGCCCTGGCAGACGTTGGCGCACGACCACGTAATCGCGGTGGTATAGCAAATGACGTAAACAGTTTCGATTCCCCCGGCGTGCAGGTGCTGGCAAACTTGGGGGCATGAATTCACCCACCGATCTCGATGCCCTGGACCCCGATCAACTGCGCGCGCTCGCGCGGCAGTTGATGACC
>NZ_CAXUPU020000103.1:0-453 GCF_964252755.1 Caballeronia sp. LjRoot29
TTTCGACTCCTAACAGGAATTTTTCCGTACCTTGCGCCGCGCGCAAACAGTGTGGACTAATGTTGCTGGTGCCCATGAGCAGGATCGAACTGCTGACCTCTCCCTTACCAAGGGAGTGCTCTACCACTGAGCCACATGGGCGGACCTTGATGCTGGAGCGGGTGAAGGGAATCGAACCCTCGTCATAAGCTTGGAAGGCTTCTGCTCTACCATTGAGCTACACCCGCTTGGGTCTAACGATTCCCGACGCTTGCTACATGTTCTGGTGGAGGAGGCTGGATTCGAACCAGCGTAGGCGTAAGCCAACAGATTTACAGTCTGCCCCCTTTAGCCACTCGGGCACCCCTCCGCAGAGAACTGACGATTATGGGGGAACATCGCTGTTGTGTCAAGCTTTCAGCGAGTCTCGAATAATCGAAGCCTCTCACTTATAGGTGTTACGAAACGCAAAAA
>NZ_CAXUPU020000104.1:0-446 GCF_964252755.1 Caballeronia sp. LjRoot29
TGTCTGCGCGGCTACTCTGTACTCTTCGCCACCGCGGTCGATATCATCAACTCGGTGAACGCCGCATACGCGCATGGCGGGCTCAAGCGTGAACTGCGCCGCTACGTCAAACCGCGCGTGCTCATCGTCGATGAGCTGGGATATTTACCCATCGATAAACAGGGTGCCGACGCGCTGTTCCAGATCATCAGTCAGCGGTACGAGCATGGCGCAACAATCCTCAGTTCAAATCGGGCGTTTAAGCACTGGGCCGAGATCTTCAACCACGACAGCACGCTGACCTCCGCGTTGCTCGATCGCGTCCTCCATCATGCCGAGACCGTCGTCATCGAAGGCAAAAGCTATCGCATGAAAGACCAGAGTGATCCTGAACCCACCACTTGATCATCTCGCCATGGTGAGTTTCAAACCGTCCGTTTTACGTGAAATTGACGCCGCCGCTGACA
>NZ_CAXUPU020000105.1:0-392 GCF_964252755.1 Caballeronia sp. LjRoot29
TGTGGGAGCTTTTTAGTAATGTCCGATTTGAGCTAATTAGAAATGTCCGATTTCCGCCCTGAGGCGCACGCTGTCGCGATGTGTCGACCCAGGGGGCAATCATGAATGGACGTGGCCTGATCACGGCAACCATGCGCGAACTGGAACGAGTCAAGATCATCGAGGCGGTCATTGAAGGCCGACTGCGCTGCTTTCAGGCAGCCGAGCGGCTGGATCTCTGTGAGCGGCAGATCAGCCGGCTGTGCCGGCGTTATGAGGCCGATGGTCCAGCCGGGCTGGTGTCGGGCAAGCGTGGCAAGCCGAGCAACCGTGAGTTGCCCATCGATCTGCGTGCACGGGCCATGGCACTCGTGCGTGAGCGCTACGCCGACTTCGGACCGACACTCGCGTGC
>NZ_CAXUPU020000106.1:0-391 GCF_964252755.1 Caballeronia sp. LjRoot29
AGCCACAAGGGGGTTGTTAACTGTGCGGATTTCGCGTTTACTCTCGGATTTTCAGCATGAAGATCCGAGACGACGCAGGAGCATGGGTGGACGAGGAATTTGAGACGCTGGATTTGGGTGATCCACGGCGAGACCGGCGCGCGAAGGAACTGCTCAAACGGTTCGCCAGCCGGCCCACGGCCAGCATTCCGGGCGCGTGCGAAGGCTGGTCAGAGACGATCGCTGCATATCGCTTTCTGGGCAATGAGCACATCGACTGGCGCCACATGATGCAGCCGCATTGGGACCGTACCACGGCACGCATGGGGCAGTTGCCGGTGGTGCTGTGCATTGCCGATACGACAGAGCTGAACTTTAACGGTCAGGATATCGAAGGGGCTGGCCCGCTCTG
>NZ_CAXUPU020000107.1:0-352 GCF_964252755.1 Caballeronia sp. LjRoot29
TCAACGTGCCGACGTGCTTACGTCCAATCGCGATACCCTCTCGCTTGAGCAGGCGCATTAACATGCGCGCGCCAGCAAACGGATGCTCCAGGTGCAACTCGTCGATCCGGCGCATGAGTGCCAGATCTGCGGCACTTACCGGACTCGGCGCGTAGTACGCACTGGATCGGCTGATGCCGACCAGCTTGACCTGCCGGGAAACGGGCAAGGGGTGGGCACGATCAATCATTTCTTTGCGCTCAGCAAGCCTACCTTGCCGAGCGCGCCGGACAAAAAATCATTCTCCAGCGCCAATTGGCCGATCTTCGCGTGCAACGTCTTCAGATCCACCGGCGGCTCATTGACGGGCGCG
>NZ_CAXUPU020000108.1:0-346 GCF_964252755.1 Caballeronia sp. LjRoot29
GGCACGAAGCGTGAAGACGTGGAGCGCGGTCAAGTTCTGGCCAAGCCGGGTTCGATCACGCCGCACACGCACTTCACGGCTGAAGTGTATGTGTTGAGCAAGGACGAAGGCGGTCGTCACACGCCGTTCTTCAACAACTATCGCCCGCAGTTCTACTTCCGTACCACGGACGTAACGGGTTCGATCGAGTTGCCGAAGGACAAGGAAATGGTCATGCCGGGCGACAACGTGTCGATCACGGTGAAGCTGATCGCTCCGATCGCGATGGAAGAAGGTCTGCGCTTCGCTATCCGTGAAGGCGGTCGTACCGTCGGCGCTGGTGTCGTCGCCAAGGTTCTCGAGTAAA
>NZ_CAXUPU020000109.1:0-313 GCF_964252755.1 Caballeronia sp. LjRoot29
GACCAGCAGAAAATCGTGGTTGTTCAATGATACGGTGGCCGGGGCGAAAGCCAGTGCAACGATCTACAGCTTGATGCTCACCTGTCGGGCGTGCAACGTTGAGCCGTTCGAGTACTTGTGCGAAGTGCTCACCGAGTTGCCGCAGCGTGCGGCCGGTGCCGACGTGAGCGACTTGCTGCCATTCAACATCGGCGAGCGGCTCGCTCGACGCAAACCAACCGCCGACTAACGCTTCCGATGCGTCGGCCCCACGCCGACGCTCACTCCCATCCTTCGCTTTGGACATCGCCGACCTCGGTCGTCGCGGTGCGGT
>NZ_CAXUPU020000110.1:0-268 GCF_964252755.1 Caballeronia sp. LjRoot29
CCGCCGCGCCGAACACATCGGCCGCTCGTTCTTGCAACTGCCGCTTCCATTCCGTGATCTGGTTCGGATGAACCTCAAACTGCTGCGCCAATTCTGCGAGCGTGCGCTCGCCACGTACTGCTGCCAGTGCCACCTTCGCCTTGAACGCCGCTGAGTGCGTGCGCCGAGTTCTCTTCGTCATCGTCTGGTTTCCTTTGTAGGCATTATGCCTATCTCAGAACCCAGCGACTCCACCTAACCGACCGTCCAGATTTCCTGAGCCACCTCT
>NZ_CAXUPU020000111.1:0-231 GCF_964252755.1 Caballeronia sp. LjRoot29
GCGGACCTGAAGTATTTCGCTGAGTACTACGCCACGGGCAAGGCCACAGCCGGCCCGGTCAACACCTCGGTGCAATACACGGTCGATTACCAGTAAGCCGAAGGAGTTGAACAGGCAGGCATCTGCGGGTGCAGATGCCTGTTTTTTTACCGAAATATCGAGATACGTTTTTCACGGAGAAACATCAATCATGAAGTCCATTAGTCGAATTGCATGTGGTTTGGGTCTGGT